>NZ_JBNGOP010000025.1:0-81137 GCF_050589625.1 Maribacter sp. 2-571
TGGTTAGTGGTTAGTGGTTAGTGGTTAGTGGTTAGTGGTTAGTGGTTAGTGGTTAGTGGTTAGTGGTTAGTGGTTAGGAAAGTTGAAAAAAATTGGTGAAAAATAATTTTTGGAATCGTTAAATTTTATCATGAAAAGCACGCCTCACTATACCCAATGCGCTGTACTTATTACGTTTTACCTGGTAAGAAGTAGTTGGTACGGAGCAGGTGGTAAGAAGTAATTAGTATAAAGTGGTTAGGAAAGTTGAAAAATAGCCCTTGAAATCATCAACTTATGCACTAAAAGCGTATCCTAAAAGACATATAGTAAGGAGCGCTCCGTACTCAATACTTTGTACTTACTACTTTAAACTTCACAGCAAATTTGTACTTCTTCCCCAGAAACCTATATTTGTACGTATAACTACGCATATTTTGAACCATACAACCATTGTATTAGTAGACGATCATTCCTTGGTAAGGGACGGTATCCGAGCGCTTTTGGAGAGTGAGGACGATTTAAAGGTAATCGGTGAAGGGGCCGATGGTACGGAAGCCATTCAGCTTGTTGCCGAAAAAAGACCCGACCTGTTGATCGTGGACATTCGCATGCCAAAAATGACGGGTATCGAAGCCGTGGCACAATTAAGCAATTCCGGCAGCACCGTAAAGAGCATTATTCTTTCCATGCACGATTCAAAGGAGTATATTTTAAAGTCGGTAGCGGCGGGAGCTAAAGGGTATCTCTTAAAAGACACTGGTAAAACCGAGTTCATTAAAGCCATCCATACCGTTCGCGATGGTGGCAAATACTACAGTGGCGACATCTCCAACGTATTGGTAGACCATGTACTGAACCCTACCGTCGATACAAATGAAACGGCCAAACCGACCCCTACCCATGGCAATCATTTTGATTTGACGAACAAGGAAATTCAGGTTTTGCAACTGGTATTGTCAGGACTTACCAACAAACAGATCGCCGAAAAATTACAGAACAGCAAACGTACCGTTGAAACCCACCGTTTTAACCTCATGCGAAAAATGGAAGTAAAAAATTTGATAGACCTCTCTAAAAAAGCACAGGAGTTTAAGTTGGTGTAATCGTTAGTAAATTATAACTCTTCAAAAAGAACGAGGCAACTCCCTTCCCACTAACTAAAAAATCTTGTGGATTTCAGCTTACACATTTAAAACAATATCCTATTATTGAAAGTTATAATGAAAACAATCCTTGTACTTGTCTTATTTGGATTTTTCGTAGGATGCATCTCAAATGAAAAAGAAGTTTGCCGGAAGGGACTTTCCGACAACGACTATGATTTTCTAAAAGATGTCAATAGGCAATCAAATCGGGACTATCTGGAAACTATAGTAGATTTCAAGCAGTTTGGGTCTTATTCGAAAAATAAGTGGCTCCGAGAGCCATTAAACTTAAATATATTTTATGGGTCATTAAAAGCGGTAGGACTTCAAAAATTCATTTCCAAAGATGAATTTAACAAACCTTTATTCGTCGATCACTGGACCGAAACAGTTTGGGGAAACAAATCACTAAATCAAATTCTACAAGACTTGATCTCATCTTATTCCGACACTACGGGGGTTGACAAATATTATATGGAGTTTTGGAATCGAAGAAAAGCGGAAAATAATGAAAAGGTAGTTTACGACATTTTTCGTGACATCTACATCTCCTATAACCATGAACCTATCACCGAGGAAATCGGATTGGTAAGTAATCCAAAAATTGTTAGTCTTCTAGAGTTCGAAATAAAGCTAAAACATAGCGATTCAACAAATGTCAAAAAGATAACCATTGCATATTTCAATTACCTAAAGCGTATTGGCCTGTATAGTTCAGCCAACAATTTATTGAGGTATGAGAGAGAAGTCTACTACAATTCAACAAAAATTTGGGATCGGGATTATGAGGAACTCATCAAAACGATTGAAACAGACTCCGTCGATTGCGATACCTATTGGAATTGGAGAGAAAATGCGAAATGGTTTAATGAAGTATATGATTATGGCCCCTAGCGCTGCGGTGGCAACAAATGCCGAAAGTTTAAATAGTAAATAAGACATTTAATAATTCAAGAGCTCCATTGTTGTTTCCTAACATCTCAGAATTTTTGATTTGGATTGTAAAATAAAAAGGAACACAACAAAATAATAAATTCTAGCTACGTGAAACGGCCAAAACGAAAAATTTCACTCCCTTTAAACCCCGACTGGCCGAACCGTTGTTTTGAACTTTAAGAACACTATGAAGAAACTATTTTTAATACTGTTAACCACCACCATTTTTATCGTAAGCTGCGGCGAGCAGAAAAAGAAAAAAAAGACCATGGGGAAAGAGGTCCTAAAAATGGAAGCTACCGATAAAAAAAATGATTCTTTAACGATTGCAAAAGAAGAAAATGTAGATCGTAAAGAGGTCGTTATACGATACTTCCCGGATAAAAAAGATACCATAGAATTTGACACTCTTATTTCAGCGCAAAATCTGCATATTTCAATTCAAAGTAGAACTCTTGACTCTTACGTTACTAACGAATTTGAAAGTGACGGAAAAAAATACATCGACAAATACAGGGACAGCGAAAAGCATTTAAGAATATGGAAAGAAAACCAAATAGTTGTGGACACCATATTTATTAAAGAAATATTTGGCTCCTATGCTGGCAATGAGTTTCTTAACATTGCTAACTTAAGCGGGTACTGGTTCAATAGTGTTGACAACAATAGCATCGCGTTTTTCGGAGTTATCAACAAGCCAGAAACAGATTTGTCATATGACTTCTACCATTTTTTTGACCTATCAACGCGTAAGTTTAGAATAGAAGAACATATTGACGAAGAAATTTAAACAGGAATTGGCAACATCGCAATAGGCAAGTATGGTGCTCATTGGTTCAAATAGGTTCAAGACTATTGACCAACATTATTTTATTGAAAGATTATCCTTAAGGGAAGCCCTCCTTCATACCAGCTTCGGAAAACCCGAAAGTCAGAGCCCTTCAGATTTCTCGGTTATACCGCAACACCCGCAAAGTCAAGTACCGGCCAATACAACTGATCATTTCAAAGTCCTTTAAAGTATTAGGTTAAATCTAATGGATTATACTTTTGTACCTCTCTATAAAACGAAACACCGTTTTAAACAATACTATCCCACCCGAATTCGTTATCCTAAAGTAAACCGATCTTCCCCTAGAAAAGATATTTGCTTTGAAAATAACAAAACGCTGGAAACGTATTGTATTGGCGCTCATTTTTGCTCCCATTTTAGTGGTCGGAGGACTCTTGGTCTACATCCAAAGCAACCAAGCCGAAATCATCAAAGGGGAAATTGCAAAACTGAACCAAGAGCACAAGGGCCTAGTTCGTATAGGTGATAGCGAATTCACCCTATTCGGTAATTTTCCCCACATCTCCATAAAGGTTTACGATGTTCAAGTTTTTGAAACAAAACAGGACAATGCCCCCCTTGTCATGGCGGTAAAGGACATTTATATCGGTTTTAACCTATGGGACATTGTAAAGGGAAACTATGACATCCAATCGCTGCTCATAGAAGATGGCGTTTTTAATATCGTAATTCACGAAAACAATACCACCAATATTCAAAACTCCCTGGCCAGCCCTTCGGACACCACAACGACCTCGACCAATATCCATTTAAAAAAAATCGAGCTTAAAAACCTGGATGTCCACACCTTGGATGAAGCCACCAATACCGATGTCGAGAAATTCATTTACAATGGCAAAGGCGGTTTTCGCCAAACGGACAGTAGCATCGCCGGCCATATCGATACGGACTTTAAGTTGAACGTGATCAAAGACGGCGATACGACCTTCATTCGCAAAAAACACTTTGAAATTCATACCGATGTGGTATTTAACGAACATACCGGTATGCTCGACATACAACCCTCGGGCATTGTTATGGAAAACGGTGATTTTGAACTGGAAGGAGCCATTGATACCAAGAACGATATGGACTTGGACCTCTCCATAAAAGGGACCAAGCCTAATTTTGATATGCTCATCGCTTTTGCCCCGGCAGATGTAATTCCCGTATTGGAGAAATACAAAAATGCCGGGGAAATCTATTTCAATGCCAAGGCCCAAGGACCTGCCAATAAAGGAAACAGGCCTTTTATCAGCGCTAATTTTGGTGCAGGGGAGGCCTTTTTGGAAAACACCGCAAGCGCAAAAAAAATTGATAATATGGGCTTTAAAGGCCATTTTACCAATGGTGAAAACAGGGATGCCAGTACCATGGAATTTTCATTGACCGAAATGACCGCGTCTTTGGACAAAGGAACCTTCAACGGCTCCCTTTTCGTAAAGAATTTTGAATCCCCCGAGGTTGATATGCGACTAAATGCCGACTTCAATTTGGATTTTATAGCTGCCTTTTTTGAACTGGACCAAGTACAGGATGCCTCCGGTAAGATTTCGCTAAAAATGAATTTTCACGATATCATCGATATCGATTTTCCCGAAAAGGCGCTACAAAAACTGAACCAGGCGTATTATGCCGAATTGAAAGTTGAAAACCTAAGCCTAAAGGCAAAAGAGCTTCCAGCGCCTTTGAATGGTCTCAACGCACATTTGGTAATGAAAGGAAAAGAAGCGACGTTGAAACAATTTGAACTGTTGATGGGCAATTCAGATCTGTCGGTAAGTGGTTTTTTATCGGACCTACCAGCCATTGTACACCATACCAACATCCCGGTGGAAACCCATTTGGATATTGCCTCCAACACCTTGGATATAGCGGAGTTGACTCGTTTTTCGGAAAAGGATACTACCCAAACCGGTTTTGACGAACAAATAGAAAAGCTACGCTTGGGGCTTTCTTTCGTTGCTTCTGCAAAGGACTTTACCGAGTCCAAATACTTGCCAAAAGGGGAGTTTTTTATCGATAGCTTGTTTGCGGAGCTGAAGCATTATCCGCATAAGCTACATGACTTTCACGCCGACATCCTAATAGATGACGCGGACTTAAAAATTGTAGATTTTACAGGGTATATCGATAATAGCGATTTTCATTTTGATGGGTTGATACATGATTACGCCTTTTGGATGCAGCCAACACTTCAGGGAGATGTAGCGCTGGACATTAATCTCACTTCAAACAAATTGGGATTGGAGGACCTCTTTTCTTACAAGGGCGAAAACTATGTTCCCAAAGAGTACCGACATGAATCGTTCGATAATTTGGCACTGCATTTTACCTCTAGTATGCACTACAAGGACTCGGCGCTACATTCCATTGACCTTTCTTTGGATAAGTTGGACACAAAAATGAAACTGCACCCGCAACGCTTCCACGACTTTAAAGGAAACATACATTATGAAGACCAACATATTGTTATCGACGACTTTCATGGTGAAATCGGAACGACCAATTTTAATTTTGACCTAGGTTATTATTTGGGCGATGGAAAACAGTCGAAAAACCGGGACAATTATCTAGAAGTACGAGCGAATTACATCGATTATGACGCGCTCTTCAATTTCAACCTCGATCCGCCGAAACCTGCGGCAATTGCTAACTCCAAAACGGATGACGTGTCAACACATGCCGATGCGTTTAACATTTATGAACTGCCGTTTACGGCCATGCGGTTCAAGGCAAATATCGGGCATTTTATATACCACCGGATCGATCTTCAAAACATCAATGCGGCCATAAGAACGACCCCCGATCATTATATCCATATCGATACCCTGAATATGGATGCAGCCGGTGGGAACATTCGTTTGAGCGGCTATTTTAACGGTAGCGACCCAAAAAACATTTACATGCGACCCGATTTGGCGATGAACAACATCGATCTGGAAAAACTACTTTTCAAATTTGAAAATTTTGGGCAGGACCATCTCGTCTCAGAAAACTTACAAGGAAAACTCACCTCTCGAATTCGAGGCAAGGTCCGGGTATATCCGGATATGGTGCCAGATTTGGACCAATCCACTATTGAAATGGACGTAAAAGTACTAGATGGTAGTTTAAAGAACTATGACCCCATGTTGGCACTATCCGATTATATGGGCGATAAAAACCTGCGCAACATTCGGTTCGACACCTTACAGAACAGTTTGGCCATCGACAAGGGAAAAATGAGTATTCCGGCCATGACCATCGAATCGACCATCGGCCATATGGAACTATCGGGAACGCACGACAGCGATCAAAATATCGACTATTTTGTGCGTATCCCTTGGAAAACGGTACGACAGGCGTCCTGGCAAAAACTGTTCGGGAGCAAGAAAGATACGATTGTAGATCCGAACCGAATAGACGAAATTGTAGAGGATGATCCCAACAGAAAAACAAAGTTCCTTAACCTAAAGATCAACGGGTCCATAGACGATTATAAGATATCGTTGGGCAAGAAAAGAAAACAAAAACGTTGATTTCAGGTGCTTCGTTTAGGGACGAAATCCCAGATACCGGTGGAATCTGCTGCAATTGAACGCGCAAAACACCCTTGGGAAAAGACCGGGATAGCCACGATTGACAGCTCCCAAACGCTGGTATAGAAAACAACATATTTACAAAAAATAACATTTCGTTTTTAAACGGAGCCGAATTCCTAAAATGCACCCCGATCTAGCGCAAATACAAACCGATATTTATGACAAATGCGGACTTAAAATGTCGGCGTACCGGGCAACACCGGAAAGCAAAGAATACGCCGCATGCCGATTTGAATTGAATGGGTTGAACATAATCTGTAGGAATTCGAAGGTTACGCCAAAAAAAAATTGGTCAGTTTGTCACCTTTTGGAAACGGAACACGGACGGGCTTATCGCACCATTAGAGGAAACCGAGGAAGTTGACTTTTATGTAGTAAACGTACGAACCGAAAAAGCCTTCGGACAATTTGTTTTTCCAAAATCCGTATTGATCAAAAAGGAATACTGACATCGACCAAAAAAGAAGGCAAAAGGGCGTTTCGCGTGTACCCAAGTTGGGACGTTGCCACAAGCCAGCAAGCGAAACGAACACAACATTGGCAATTGGCACATTTTTACGAAATAGACGCTGTAACGGACCTTAAGAAGGTGATACGATTGTATGCGATGGAATAGCGCTTTAATACCATTTCTACCTTAAAATGGTATAAAACAGTCTCCGATATTAGGTCCGTTTTCTACGTAAAAAGAACATACTCATCATAACGTAACGAGATTAGGGTTACGAAAAATAATGCTCCTGACCGATAAACATGCGGCGCATAGGTTTCCGAAAAAAGCAACGAAATTCCCCAATCTTTAACAATCCCCTAAAATAAGCCCAAACTATTACCAAATAAACACTACGTATTTATACGTATTTTTCTAATTTGCTTTAAGAATTTGATCAGGGTATGGCCATGCGGTTTTGCTTGCGGGAAAAACCATTTCTATACCATATCAAAAACACTTGGTATGCAGAAAAAGAAAACAAAAAAAACAATCTGTTCCTATTGTGGGGTGGGCTGCGGCATTCTTGTAGATATCGACAACAAGGGCGCTTTAACGGTTTCCGGAGACCCCGACTACCCGGCAAACAAAGGAATGTTGTGCACCAAGGGGAGAAACCTCAACTACGTGGCCCAAGATACTACCGATCGCATTTTACACCCGCAAATGCGATGGGGAAGAAACCACCCCATGCAAAAAGTAAGTTGGGACACCGCTTTTGAAAGGGCCGCTGCCGTTTTTAAAAGTATCATCGCCAAACACGGCCCGGATAGTGTGGGTTTTTATGTTTCGGGACAATGCCTTACCGAAGAATATTATTTGGCCAATAAACTGACCAAAGGGTTTATCGGCACCAATAACATCGATACCAACTCTCGGCTCTGTATGAGCTCTGCCGTGGTCGGGTATAAAAAAACCATTGGGGAAGACTCGGTTCCCATTTCCTATGAGGATATCGAATTGGCCGATTGTTTTCTGATCGCCGGGGCAAACCCGGCATGGTGCCATCCAATTTTGTACCGTCGCTTGGAACAACGCAAAGCGGACCGCCCCGAAATAAAGGTTATTGTCGTCGATCCCAGAAAAACACAAACGGCCGCTGCTGCCGACCTACACCTGCAAATTCTGCCTGGTACAGATGTCTTTTTGTTCAATGCCATTGCCCGTTGGCTCATCGAAAAACGAAAAACCGATACGGCCTTTATTAAAAAACATACCGTTAATTTTGAGGCGGTCAAAACTGCGGCATTTTCCCTTTCCATACGACAAGCGGCCGAAAAATGCGGTATTCCGGCCTCCGAAATACGAAAAGCGGCGCAATATATTGGAGAGGCAAGTAAATTTTTGAGCATGTGGACCATGGGGCTCAACCAAAGCGTGATCGGTGTTTCAAAAAACGTTTCCCTACTCAACCTCTCCTTGTTGACCGGACAAATCGGAAAACCGGGTTGCGGTCCGTTTTCGTTAACGGGCCAACCCAACGCCATGGGCGGGCGCGAAGTAGGTGGTATGGCAAACCTTTTGGCCGCGCACAAAGACCTTGGAAATGCCGTCCATCGAAAGGAAGTATCGGACTTCTGGGGCGGGGAGGCACTAATCAAGGGAGAACCGGGCTACACCGCTACCGAAATGTTCGACGCCCTTGAAAAAGGGACCTTAAAGGCTATTTGGATCATTTGTACCAACCCGGTAGTGAGCATGCCGAATGTGCACAAAGTAGAAAGGGCCCTTAAAAATGCCGCTTTTGTGGTGGTACAGGATATCTCCCACAACTCCGAGACCACAAAATTCGCCGACTTGTTGCTTCCTGCAGCGGGTTGGCTGGAGAAAGAAGGTACGATGACGAATTCCGAGCGCAGAATCAGCTACCTGCCCAAAATGATCGATGCCCCTGGAGCGGCATTGCCAGATGTGGAAATTCTTTGGCGTTTTGCGCAGGCCATGGGGTATAAAGGCTTTGATTACGGCAACGCAAGCGAAGTATATGACGAGCATTGCCTGCTCACCAAAGGAACCAATATCGATATTTCCGGGCTGTCCTACGAAAGGTTAAAAAACGAGGGCAGTTTTCAATGGCCGGTACCCCACCCTACCCATCCCGGAACCCCAAGGCTGTTTACCGATATGAAGTTTCATACAAACGACGAAAAGGCCCATTTTAATGCACCATTAAAAATGGAAAACCAGTCGGAGACCACCGATGCGGACTATCCGTTAATTTTAAATACCGGTCGGGTACGGGACCAATGGCATACGCGAACAAAAACGGGGAAAGTAAAACGGTTGCTGACCCATATTCCGGAGCCCTATTTGGAAATGAACAAGATAGACGCGCACCTACGAAAACTAAAGGAAGATGATATTGCCGTAATCAAAAGCCGTAGGGGAGAAGTACGGGTAAAAGTAAAAGTGGGCTACGACATACGGGAAAAGGTAGTTTTTCTGCCCATGCATTGGGGCAAAATTTTAAACAATGATTTTGGTAGGGCGAACAACATCACCAATGATATTGTAGATCCCGTTTCAAAAGAACCCGATTTTAAGTACTGCGCCGTACAGGTTAGCAAGTATGTAAAACCAAATCAAAAAATAGTGGTTATCGGTGCAGGGGCCGCCGCCTATCGGTTCATACAATCGTATCGGGAAAAGAACAAAAAGGATGAACTACATGTTTTTTCCAAAGAAAACGACCCCTTTTACAACCGTGTGCTCTTACCCGAATATGTAAGTGACGAGCTTTCCTGGGAAGCTTTGGAAAAATTAAAAAAAGGGGAGTTGCAGAAATTGAACGTGCAATTACACCCCGGAATCGGTATTACGGCCGTCGATGCAGCGCAAAAAACGGTCACCGACACCAACGGCACCTCCCATTCTTATGACATACTGGTCATGGCCACCGGAAGTCGCGCCTTTGTGCCCAGTGAGGTACAAATGGACCTCCCCGGACGTTTTACCATGCGGGAACGTGGCGATGCCGATAAATTGAAGCGGTACCTGGCCAAAACCGGGCTTCCCCCGAACGCGCAACATGTGGTTATCGTTGGTGGCGGGCTATTGGGCCTTGAGCTGGCCGCGGCCCTAAAAAAAATAGACATCAATATCAGTATCGTACAGCGGGCACCACGGCTCATGGAACGCCAACTGGACGGTATTGCCAGTAGATTGCTTGCCGAAGATGTGGCCGAAAGAGGCATCCAAATTTATTTTGATAACGAGGTGAGTACCGTTTTTGAGGAACGGGAACGATCCAATTCCCTAAAAGTGAACCTCAAAACCGGCCGTTCCATCCAATGCAATGCCATTGTATATGCCATTGGTACCCGGCCCAATATCGAACTTGCAAAACAATCGGGGCTACAGACCCGTAGGGGCGTACAGGTCAATTCCTATTTACAGACCAGCGACCCCCATATTTTTGCCTTGGGCGAAATAGCGGAATTCAACAATTCCCTGTTCGGGATTACCTCCGCGGCAGAGCAACAGGCCGATAGCGCCGCCAATTACATTTTAGGGGACTATGGGAGTCTTTATAACGGATCGGTGCTCATGAACATCTTAAAATTCGAAAACCTGGACCTCTGCAGCATCGGTATGGTAAACGCCCCGACGAACGACCCTGCCTATGAGGAGATCATTCTTATGGACGTCAGCAAACGTTTTTATAAAAAATGCATTGTTAAGAACGATACCCTTAAAGGGGCTATTTTAATGGGGGATAAAAACGAGTTTGCCGAATTCAAGCGGCTTATCGAAGAAGAGATCGAACTTTCCGAAAAACGCAACGAACTATTAAGGGGAACATCGAATACCGTTCCCTTAAAGGGCAAATTGCTCTGTTCCTGTAGCCAAGTGGGCGAAGGAAACATTATGGATGCCATAGCCGAGGGCTGTAGTTCCTTTAAAACGCTCTGTTCCCAGACGGGGGCAGGCTTGGGCTGTGGAAGCTGTAAACCGGAAATTAAAGCGATTATGGACAAACAGTTACAGTTAAATTGATACATCCCAAAACAAATTGGTAAAGGGAAGATACATCGCTCCAAAACACAATAATGACCTTAATATAGGTCGACCAATACGAATACCATGGCAATGAACGACGATTTACATCGAATTCTATTAAAGGGAGGGGTCACCTCACCAGGGGAACTCAAGGATATCATCACCATGCTCGAAACCACCGGTTTGACGGAAATTCATTTCGGCTCGCGCCAGGACCTCTTGTTCCCTTTGGACAGTTCCAAAGAGGAACAATTGGAAAGCATTTCTACCTTCAATGCCGATATTATCGGCGAACGCAGCTACCAGAACATTGTGTGTTCCTATGTATCCGCCGATATTTTTCAAATGACCCATTGGCTAAAAGGGTCCACCTATTTGTACATTTTGGAGGGGTTCGACTATTTGCCCCAGCTACAGATCAATATAACCGACCCCAAGCAACGTTTGGTGCCTATCTTTAGTGGCCATTTGAACTTTATTGCTTCCGAAAGTGAGGATTATTGGTATTTGAACATCAAACTTCCCCATTGGAGCCAATCCGTCTTTTACCCGGTTCTGATCTACAGCTGGGACATCACCGCCATATCCAAGGCCATAGAGGCCATACACGAAACGGTTACCGATATCGACGACCTGTTTTTGAGAATGAACAAGAGCTTGAGCACCAATAACAAGAACATCGAAAAAGCCTTAAAGGTGCCGTTTACCACCTTTCCCTACTACGAGGGGGTAAACCGTATGGGAATCGACCAGTATTGGCTTGGGCTGTACTGGCGCAACAATCGATACGACCTTGCTTTTTTAAAGGAGTTTTGTGGTTTTTGCCTGGACAACAGTATCGGAAAAATTTGCATCACCCCCTGGAAATCGTTCGTAATCAAAGGCATCAAACAAGATAGCCGTCCAGAGCTGGAGCGTTTTTTAGGGCAGTGGGGCATTAATGTAAGGCATTCACAATTGGAAATGAACTGGCATGTTCCCGTAGACGATAAAGAGGCCTTGGAACTGAAAAAGTTTCTGGTCCGTAGCTTCGACCAAAACGATATCAGTACCTATGGACTCACCTTTGGTATCAGCAACGATGTGGGAAAAAGATCCCATTTTGCCGCAATCATCATCGAAAAAAACGAGGCGCCTACCCTAGTAAAGGACTTTGAAGTACGGCCAACATACAACGTACTGCATTTTCAAGATTTCGACCCGAATACGCGAAAGTATTTGACCCATGCCCAAGATGTTGATAAAATTGAACTGCCGGGCCTGCTCATGGAACTCAGTAAAATTTACTTCGATCAACTGGGAACGGTAAAAGGTCCGCAAGAAAGTGCCAAAAAAGCGGTCGAAACCACCACAAAACAGGTATACCAATGCCTATCGTGCCTTACGGTATACGATGAAACCTACGGCGATGAAAAGGCCAATATTTCTCCGGGAACCCGTTTTAACGACCTCTCGGAACAATACGTTTGCCCGGTATGCGATGCCCCAAAAAGCGAATTCCGGGAAACGGCGTTGGCGTTAACATAGCGGTGACAGCCTGTCGGGAAAATAATAAACTTAGTTCTTATTACGTACTGTAGGCACAGCCCAGAAAGAATCACAAAAGACATCTGCAGCGCCAATTTTACGCTTTCCTTGAATTTGGCTACTTTTAGGCGAACAAGTCCTAAACCACATATGTTAAAAACCTCCTGCTTTATCATTGAAGATGACGTCATCGCTTTGGACTGGCTCGTTCGGACCGTACAAAAGGAGTTTCCCCAGCTAGAGGTCGTCGGAACCGCCACAAGCGTATCTGAAGCGGTAAGAGGCATTCAAAAAACCCGCCCTGCCCTCTTACTGACCGATATTGAGTTGGATCCAGGGTCCTCATTTGAGGTTTTAGAGCAGTTAGATACCCTAGAGTTTGGTATTATTTTCATCACCTCCTTTGAACAATATGCGCTGCAGGCCATTAAGCTCAGTGCTATTGATTATGTGAGTAAGCCCGTAGACGTTTCGGAACTTCGGACCGCAATATCAAAATTCACTCAAAATCAGCAGCAACAGCTGCAAATAGAAAATGTACTGGCGCACTTGAACCGAAACCAGCAACCTAAAAAGTTGGCCATTCCCACCGAACAATATGTAGAATTGGTCGAAGTGGCTTCCATACTTTATTTTAAGGCAGAAATCAACTACTGCAGGATTTTTTTAGAGGACCAAAAACCGATTTTGGTTGCCAAAACCTTGAAAGAGTACGATTCCCTACTCGCTGATGACGACAATTTCATCCGAATCCATCAATCGCATTTGATCAACAAGAACAAGGTCAAAAAAATTATAAAATCCAAACTGCCACAGGTAATGATGTCGAACGGGGATGTGTTGAACGTCGCACGTGCCAAAAAGGGCGATTTTGAGGCACAAATGTTCCGGTGATGGTTAAGTTTTGAACTGTTTTAGACCTTTGGGATACCCCCAAAAGCATAGGCCACCGATCTTGCGATACGATGGCCCTCCCAAGCACAAGGTTAAATTAACCAAGCGCATTAGCGTTGTTCGGCACTCCACAGAACCAAACTAACGATGAATAATTAACACAGGTAAATATGCGAATATCACGTGCTATGGAAAAGCGACATGTATCGTGGAGCCCCGTTCCTGTATTATTCGGTAGAGGCGATCTATTATTTGGTATCCCTGTGGTGAAAAAAATTATACGGCGCCATTTGTAAATAAAGAAAGTGCTATCAAAGGGAAGGTTTCGGACTTAAATATTGGATTTTTTAAAGGGAACAGCATGTTTCCTGGCAAAACCGATCTATCGTTTTTACTTTCGGCAAACAAAAATCAAAAGAGAACGGGGGTGGAAAACCTGGTAATCACAAGTTTGGGAAAGCGGCGCCACTACAGCTGTTTTTAAGAGGTAAACAAAAGTCTGGTAGCGTATTTTTTGTTCAACCGGGTGAACTCATATTTAATCTTAAGACGGTCGCATAGGGTTCGTATGATGGTATGCCCCAAACCAAAACTTGGTATAGTTCTTTTAACCGATTTTTCAAGTACGAGCAAATTTTGTAGCTGTTCGGAAAACGAGTTTCGAATTTCCAATTGAACCCCTTCTCTTGTTTTAGTGACCTCAATATCGATACTTCCTCCCGCAACCCCGTACTTTCTTATGTTTTCGAATAGGTTGTCAAAAATAATGGAGAGCGACTCAAGATTATTTTGTGTGTACAAACTACGATCGACCTTGTAATTTAGTTGAATATTGGAAGCTTCAAAATGGGACTCAAAAAAATTCAACCGTTCTTTGATCAAATCGTAAATATTTATTCTAGTGGTCGATATGGCAATGTTCTCGATATTGCTTTTTATCAAGGACAAGATAATTTTGATTCGGTTCGATAATTCTTCAGTGTCCCTACTAACGTTATGGAGAATAAAGTCCAACTGCCGATCATCCAATGCTTTTGTCCTATCGATGATCTGACTCAATCCGTAGTGCATTTGATTCACTGGCTTTTTAACTTGATGCCCCAAAATCATCAACAGGTTTTCGTACTCCTTACCATACTGTTGCAGGCTTAAATTTTTTGCCAAAATGGCCTCGTTCAATTTTCGAATCTTATTGCGGTCGTTGAATATTTTATAAAGTAACAAGCTGATCAACAACAGCACGATGATCATTCCCCAAACAATCTTAAAAAAAATACTGTTCGTCTTTTTCTCTTGCACGATAATGCCTTCCTTCTCGTGTAAGAGCGCATTATTTTCGCTGATTCTTTTATTAAAGACCTTATTGTTTACATATACGTAGTTATCGACCAGCGTTTGCTTTTTTTCCTTTGCTATTCGCTGCAGGGAATCTATTGCGGTGGCCATTTCCAAACTGCGATAGTTTAAATTCCCATTGGTTTCTTGAAGCAGTTCCAAAAGCCATAAGCGGTACGATTCGCTCAAGCCCGGTGATTCATCCATAAACGTAAACGAGTCGTCCAAAAGAAGGCGTCTTTCCGCAACAGAGCCTTTGTCAGAATCCAACACCAATTGGATCATCTTGCCCAAATCGGAAACCAAGAATTCCCGGCTTATCAATTCCCTATCGATCATTGCGGAAAGATACCGTGGATTCCAATTGTCACGATCAATGGGGAACAAACAGCGCATCACATTTTCCTGAATGCTTGAATCCGAAAAGGTTTCTAGCGCTCGAATAAATTGGACCCTGGCATCATCAGGGCACCCTTCTTCCTGTAATAGAACACCCTCGTAAAAAGTGTAGTAAGCAACGACCTTGGCATTATACTTTTTAGGGTTTTCCAAGACTATCGTCAAAATTTCCCGAGCCTTTTCATAACTACCCATATTGATATGCACGGAAATAACATTAAAAAGGGCATACATGGTCAGTTGATTCTCAAACTTAGGGTCACTTAAAACGACCTCCCAGAGGTCTTCCATCCCTAATCGAAAACGATTGTTGCCAAAGTAAAGATTTGCCCTTCGCAAACGTACGGCACCGTTCAAAGAATCGATTGCCAAACATTTGGAAAGATACTCCCTAGTTTGTTCATATGCTCCACGGGAATCACTTAGAGCCGCCAAACCTAAGGCGGCATGCAATGTCCAAAAATCATCATTTGCCTTCTTGGCAAACCGATACGCCTTTAAAAGATTCGCTTCTTGTAATTCGAATTCCTTAAAGTGCTTATAAAACATTGAAACACCAAAGTGTCCTATCGCTAAATTTCTGTAGTCATCTTTTTCGGTCAAGATCAGTGCACTTTCGTAATGCCTCTTGGAAGTTTCAAAATCCATTAGTTTTTGGGAAAATCCTCCCTTAAAAAGATAATACCGAATACGGTTTTGGGTATCGGCCAAATAAAGATTTTCAGCAATTAGCGCGTCGATTTCGTGCAACCGGTCGTTCCCGTTTTTACTGAGTAGTTCTTCGCCTGTTTCCAGTAGCTTTTCAATATCGGCCGATGAAGTAGGGCGGTCATTCGCCCTTGCAGATGGGGTGTCCATCATCAAAAAAAGGAATACGGGTACCAGCAGATATTTTACTGTTACATAGAAGCCATTTTGATGCATGGTGAGAAGGATAGAAAAATCATTACGAACACTGGAAGGTAGCAAAAAACTTAAGGTTTTTAAAAATAAGCGGGGGCTTTTCGATATGTGGTATGGAAAAGAACCTAAAAATTCAGAAAAGGGAACATTCAAATATCGGAGCCGTTTGTTCGAATTCTTCATGGACCATATACTATATTGCTCTGTGATCCGTTATAATATTCCCAAGCATAGCGCATATTTTACAATGTAAATGGTACTTTTCCATGACAAGGTATATATATGCTTTTCTCTTATTATTATGTGTTGTCCAAAATACCAATGCCCAAGAAGAGGTATTGATACTGACCGTGAACGGTTCCGCCGAGGACGACAGACATTTTGAGAATTTTCAAAGTCTTTTTGGCGCCACGAATACTATCTCCATATGTGATGTTTCCATTGGGCCTGCTACGAATATCCCTCCCACGACCTGTATGGCGGATCTGGCTTCGTACGATTTGGTAATGGTCCAGGGACTTTACTCTAGTTTTACGGAAGCCTTTATTGATTGGTTGATCCTTTATCTTCAGGGAGGTGGTAATCTTTTTTTTGAAATCGACCCCGCCACTATAAGTAGTCCCGGGCTTGAAAATTTGCAAGAAGACAACATCAATAGGCTCCTTGCCGGCATTGGACAGGCTTCCATAAACCTGCAGGCCCACAACGAAAGTATTACGGATAGTTCTCCGTCAATCTTGATAGATGGAAAATTATCTACCTGTATCGCGGAACGGGTCTCTTTTTCTACCGGGGGCGAAATGGTCGGCCCCGCTCTTGATAATGCAGTTACGTTAGCCATTGGTCTGGAAGTGTATCAGGCCTATTGGGATACTGGTTTTGGGGGAAGATTGGGAGTTGCCGCCGAGTATTATACCGCTGGGCATCCCTTGCCATCGGGAGAGTCCAATGTGGGTGCGGCACAAATGGTTTGGAACTTCATGCAGGGGGTGCCCGACTGTGTTGTTTCCAAATCCTGTCTTGGGCAAGAAATGGTTTCCAACCCGGACTTTGAAACGTTCGATACATGCCCCGACAACTCTGGACAAGTAATTCGGTCAACCGATTGGAGGGCTCCCGTTGTACTGCCCTCCGGATCTAACGGATCGGAAGCGCCTGATTATTTTAATTCCTGCGCTCCTTTCATCCTTGGAACGGACTATGTAGGTACCACGGCAAACTATAAGGGAGGCTTAAATCCATTTTCAGGAGAAGCGTACGCCGGGATCCATACCTATATTACGGGTGGCCCTTCCAATAAGGAATATCTGGTTACGGAATTGTCCACCCCTTTAATCGCTGGTCGGGAATATCAAATTTCCTTTGTCTACAGTTTGGCAAAATCTTCCTCCTTTGCTTCGGATGCTTTGGGAATGTACTTGGGCGCGACCGAACCCAACACTTATGCTTCCGTCAACAATCATTTGACCGCGAATCCGCAATTGGTAACTCCTGCCGGGGTCTTTATAGACAATAAAGCCAGTTGGAGCTTGGCCGCCGCGACCTACACGGCCACGGGTGGTGAACGTTTTGTAGTTATAGGTACATTTCACGATAACGTACCCGAACAAATTGGGGTCACTTCTTTCGGAGGTGCCTACTACTATATCGACGCCGTTTCAGTGCGAGAGCGACAAGGAAATGCTACGCTGAATGCAGGCGAGGACAGCACTATAGCCTCCGGGGGGAGTACGGTGCTAATGCCCACGGCCACAGGTGGCACACCAATCTCGTATTCGTGGAGTCCGGTCGATGGTCTTGATGATACAAGTTCGGCGAACCCCATTGCCAGTCCCAACGAAACCACCACCTATACGGTAACTGCCGATTTTGGTGGAGGCTGTTCAAGTAGCGATAGCGTAACCGTTATGGTAGACGAGCTTGAAAGCAATGGTTTTCAGAGTTGCTCCGGAATAAACAACAATTGGTACTTTGGGCTGAATGCGGGACTGTCATTTAACAATGGTACGGTCACCGCCATAACCGATGGCCAATTGTCCACCGATGAGGGAACGGCCGCCATAAGCGATAACAATGGAGCGCTTTTGTTTTATACCGATGGAATACGGGTATACGATCGCAACGGAAATATTATGCCCAATGGGTCAGATCTTAAGGGCGGGAACAGTAGTGCACAAAGTGCGATAATCTTGCAAAAACCAGGAACCACCGATCGGTACCTCATATTCACTTCGGAGGAAGCCGGCAATTTTAATGGCCTCCAATACTCTGAAATCGATATGGAGTTGAATGGTGGGATGGGCGATGTAACCACTGTAAAAAATGTACAACTTGTTGAAAAAATCACCGAAAAACTAATCGCCGTACCCCATGCCAATGGAACCGATACCTGGATAATAGTACACCGATGGCAATCCAATGAATTTTTAAGTTTTTTACTGTCCCCCAGCGGAATCGATTCTGGCCCAACGATCAGTGCCGTTGGTGAAACATTGGGTATTTTGGGCAAATATGGCACCATGAAGGTGAATTCCGATGCCACGCGCATCGCAAACAGTTCCATCGATACCGGAAACGTACAACTATTCGATTTTAATGCCGGCACAGGGCGACTCTCAAACCCGCAAACCCTGAGCGACATGTTAAAACCATACGGAATAGAATTTTCTGCGAACAATCGGTTTTTGTATGTAGGGGAAAGCGGAAAGGCAGCCGATGGTAGCCGACTTTTTCAATACGATCTCAATGCCGGGACCATTGATGAAATACAAGGCTCACAAACGGTATTGAGCAATACGCCTCGCTCTGGAGGAGCCCTACAAATAGGGCCAGATGGTAGAATATACCATTCTGTTTTTAATCAGACTTCCTTGGGCGTTATTGCAAATCCGAATTTACTTGGAATGGCTGCGGACTATCAACAGGATGCCATTGATCTTGGTGGGAATCTGGCGAAACTGGGCTTACCTCCTTCGGTATTATGCAGCACATCTTGCACCGATATCGTACTAAACGATGCCGAAGTTCAAATAAGCATACCGAACTGTACGGAAACCAATGGATCCATTACCAATATCGATATTCAGGGCACTACAGAAACCGCAATTTACCAATGGTCCGATGAAAACAACACTATAGTAGGCACCTCTCCGGATTTATTGAATGTAGCGGCCGGAAGGTATACCCTTCTCGTGAGCGATACAGCTTGCGAAAATAGCATCGGCCCCTTTGATCTTCAGTGCGACCGATCGGCCGATCTGGAACTGCCCGTTACCATTGCCAATACCATGACCCCCAATGGAGACGGCGCCAACGATACTTTTTATATCCAGGGTATTGAGGCCTACCCCAACAACCAATTGATCATTTACAACCGATGGGGAAACAAGGTCTATGAAAGTGCCCCGTACAGAAACGACTGGTATGGCACCGCCAAAGGGAAAAAATTACCGGTAGCGGTGTACTACTATCAACTGCTTTTGGGCCAACAACGGCCAGAACCCATCAATGGTTACATCAGCATACTAAAATAGCCCGATGCGAACAACACTGCACGTGGAAAAGAACCATACATTGAAAACACCATATATTTTTGTCCTCTTTTTCGTTTTTGGAAGCTTTTTGGTTTGGGGGCAAAACCTTGTTGAAAATCCAAGTTTTGAGGAGATTCAAGGAAACCCGAATACTTGTCTGAACCAAGGATGCGGTTTTGGTGGCGAAGCCATAAAAAGAGCGACCGGTTGGGTTTCATACTCCTTTTCCTGCGATTTGTATCTCCCAGAATCCTGGGGCTGTTTTCAAAGCTGGGAAGAAAATCAAACCCCAGATGAACGACCACAAGAAGGGATTGCCTATGCAGGTTTTCAGGCTTACTATCCCTATAATCCGCCTAACCCCAGCTTTCCGGATATATACGGCACCCGCGAGTTTTTAGGGACCCGGTTGACCTGTCCGTTACAGCCAAATGTTCCCTATCGTATCCAAGGTTTCTTTAAAATGGGGTTTGTGGGAAGATTTAGCATTAACAAATTAGGTTTTAGATTTCAAAACAATCCGTCACTAGCAAGTAACAATCAATGCGGAACGGGAACCAACAATGTAGCTCCGGCCCATATTTGGACCGATAATCCGGTAGGTGCCGGTTGGACCGAAGTGTCCGGGGTATTTGTACCGGATACTTCATACTCACATTTGTTAGCCGGAGTTTTTGCCGGACATTCAGAAATCAGTTTTACCGATAAAGAGAATAATCCTTCCAGCAGTAATCCAGCCTACTATAATGTCGATAATATCAGTGTAGTGCCCCTTGCTGCCTGGATAGCGAATACAAATTATGAAAACATGATTACTATAAGCGCTGGTACAATGATTACACTTGAGGCGTTTGGCCCGGGCCCCTACAATTGGATATCCTCTTCTGGAGAAACCATCCCAGCGGTCAAAAATCCGACCGTGTCCCCGACTTCCACGACCACCTATAGCATTTCAGCGGATCTTGGCTGTACCACGGCAACCACGATGATCACTGTTCAAATAGCAGGTTCTAACGCCTGTGTAGGTCCCAATTTGGTTCCCAACCCAAGTTTTGAGGAGAATCCGGGCTGTCCACAGGGAATTGTGGCCAATGCGAATAACGATAGAATAGAAGATATCCTAAACGACTGGGAGCAACCTACCAATGCCACCCCGGACTATTATAACCGCTGCGCTACGGATTCTCGCATTTCGGTACCTACCAATAATAACGGCACTCAGAATACACCCGACGGAGAAGGTGATGGGTTTGTCGGTTTTTATGCCCTATCAAATACAGCGATAAACTATAGGGAATACCTTCAAGTGAGGCTTTCCGAAGTTTTGACAGCAGGCAGCACTTACCGGCTTAGCCTAAAGCTAAACCTACGTGACAATGCTATCTATTCTACCGACGAAATCGGAGTATTGTTCGAGTACAATAGCGTACGACCTGCTGGTTTTTTCCAAGAAAACCTCTCAAATATCCCTCAACTAACTACGCCCGCCGACTCTTTTATTAATGATAAGGACAATTGGACAACATTTAGTTGGGAATACACCGCAACAGGTGGTGAAGAATACATGGTAATCGGAAATTTTAACCCTGACGCTACTACGAATCTTCAAACTGAACCTGTACCATCTAGTTTTGAAGGTTCGAGCTATTATTATTTAGATGATGTTTTCCTAACCGAACTATTGACTCCGGGAAACGTAGATGCGGGAACCGACATTACTATTTTGCCCGGGGAAAACACGCAACTCGAATCAAACACTACGGGAACACCGATAAGTTACCTGTGGAGTCCCGCGATCGGACTTAGCGATATTGCGGTTCCCGACCCTATCGCGAGCCCTACGGCGACAACAACATATACGGTGACCGTAGATTTTGGAGGAGGTTGTACCGCCAGTGATACCGTAAACATAATCGTAGAAGGCGACTGCCGCTTCTCCTTAAGCGGTGGCATGGCAAACGATGCCACCTGCGCGCTAAACGATGGTAGTGTTACAGGAATTATGGTCAACGGAGCCTCTGGTAGCGAAACTTACACGTGGACCGACGCAAACGGGATGACCGTTGGGAACACTATTGACCTCCCGAACGTGGGCCTGGGCACTTACACGCTTTCGGTGACCGATGGAGCCGATTGTGAAGCTGGCTTAACATTCAACATTAACGAAGATGGCCCTCCCGATCTTAACGCCGCAAACGTTCAACTGACAACTCCTCAATGTGATGGGAACAATGGCTCCATATCGGGCATTACATTTATTGGTGACCTTACCGATATCGAGTTCGTCTGGACAGATGCAGCAGGGCTTGTAGTGGGAAGCGCCTTGGAAGTTACAGGTATTGGTCCTGGGACCTATATCCTTACCATATCCGATGGGCAAGGTTGTGGCGCAGTGGCCGGTCCTTTTACATTAGGCAACCCTTTAGTGTGCGACGGTACTGATACCAACGACGCACTTCCGGTTAAAATAGCCAATACGATGACCCCAAATGGTGATGGAGCAAACGATACCTTTTACATGCAGGGAATCGAAAACTATCCGAACAATAACTTGGCCGTGTACAACCGATGGGGGAAGAAGGTATTTGAAACAAAAGGATATAGCAACGATTGGAATGGCACATCCAAAGGAAAAGAACTGCCGGTAGCGGTCTACTATTTTGTACTCCGGTTAAACGACCCGGAACAGACCGTAGTCAATGGATACATCAACATTTTAAAATAACGAACCCCAAACTTTAAGCCAAGACCTATGTTGTCAACAATAAAAATGAACATAAAGCCAGGTATACTGCTTATGATATTGCTCAGTAGTTTTTGCGTCTGGAGCCAACAAAACCCTCAATTTTCCCAATACCTACAGAACCCGGTAGTTATCAACCCCGGCATGACCGGGGTGGAATCCTATTTGGAACTAACTGCGGCATACCGCAATCAGTGGACCGGTTTTGAAGGTGCTCCAAGGACCACTACATTCAGCTTTCATACCCCAACCTACTTGTTATCGTCGAGGTCCTCCGTTCGTGAGGGGGATACCCATCAAGGTATCGGCGCCTTGGTATATACCGATGATACAGGGCCTATAAAAAGGGGAGGTTTTTATGGGAGTTATGCATACCACCTGAAAGTATCGAACAAATGGCTTGTTTCCGTAGGTACCTTTTTAGGTGCAACGCAGTTCAAATATGATGCTTCACAGGCCATATTGGTAGAAAACCCATTTGACCTTCTGGTACAGGATACCTCTAGCTTAAACTTCGATGCCAGTTTGGGCATTTACCTATACTCCGATAATTTTTTTGGTGGAATAACCGGGAACCACCTGTTCGAAAACGATATTCCCTATGCCGTTGAGGATGGGGTATTAAATACCTCGGGAACGTTTCGCAGGAACTATAACCTTCTTTTGGGAGGAAGGATCCCTTTAAGCGATTTATGGGAAGCGGTTCCGTCCGTTTTAATAAAATCGGTATCCGGAGCACCCGTCCAGTGGGATTTAAGTACCAAAATGACGTATGACAACAAATATTGGGGTGCGCTATCCTATCGAAATCGGGATGCGATGGTGTTCATGGCGGGCGTACAATTGGCGGAACGCTTTTTAGTAAGTTATTCTTATGATTGGACGATATCCGATTTTAATCCTGGCCGGTCGGGAACCCATGAAATTATTTTGGGCTACCGATTTGCGTTTGGGAACCAAAAATGTGCTTGCCCCCAATACTCCATGTAAATAAGTAAAAAATGAACTACCCCTTGTTTTACAAACATTGTTGCCAAGGATTTCTTTTGGTCATTGCCATGGTTATGGTGCCAGTACGGGCAAATGCCCAATGTAGCCCTAATTTGGTGCCCAATCCCGGTTTTGAAACCGGAGCCTGTGGGATTCCAAAAGGAACTTTCCTGGACCTCTATTCGGTAAACAACGTTAATCAAGAACCCACCTTGGACCATTGGTATAATCCTACCAACGCCACACCGGACTGGTTCAATTCCTGCACAAATTCGGTAAGCTATTCACCACCGGTAACTTCGCACGCCGCTACCTATAACATCCAGGATACAAGGGCGGGCAGTACGGCACATGCAGGTTTTCTGAGTTACGGCGACACCGAACCCCGCGATAATGTAAAAGCGGATTATCGCGAATACCTTCAAGTACAATTGGATGCCCCTCTTTTAGCGGGAGCCCGCTACAATGTTAGTTTTTATGTGAATTTGGCCGCATTCGAAACGGCCGATGTGGAGTACACAAGCAACACGGCCTATTTTAACTATAACTTTCGAATTTTTGGAACGGATAAAATTGGGGCCTTCTTTTCAAACGGTCCTATTACGGATTACAATATGGATCCCCTTGATACGGTAATCGATGTAGAGCCCCAAATAGAATATGTAGGCGCCCCGATAACGGAGGCGAACGATTGGATACTCGTAAATGGATCGTTCATTGCCACGGGCGGTGAAGAATACATGACTATCGGCAACTTTAGGAACAACTCCGAAACCAATTTCGAATTGGTACGCAATGCAAGTACAGAGTTTGGTAAGTATCCCGATCAAATCATCGAACCCATCTTTCAAATAGCGGAATACGCATATTACCTACTGGATGATATTAGCGTGGTTCAAGAGCCCGTTCTTAATGCCGTAGACGCGGGAGCGGATGTAAGTATTAATGCAGGGGATGATTATACCTTCTCGATTGCGACGACCGGATTGCTTCCTACATCGTACAGTTGGTCGCCAGCTACAACATTGAACGACCCTACCCTGGAAAACCCGACGGCTTCTCCAAAAGAAACTACGGTTTACACGGTAACGGTCGATTTTGGTGATGGCTGTCCCGTATCGGACCAGATAACCGTAACCGTTGTCCCTTGCCCTTTGAACATTGATTTGACCAACGTATCCAGCGGTTACATCGACTGCAATCTGACCGAAACCGATATCACGGGTATTGTGGTAGCCAATGCCAGCGCCTCGGCAACCTATACCTGGACCGATGCCTATGGTAATGTAGTAGGAGACCGGCTCATATTGGAAGACGTGGGTATCGGGCAATATGACCTGCTGGTCTCGGACGGGCCAAATTGTCAAGAAACGATTTCTTGGGCAATAGATGGCGACCAATCCATTTCATTTTTAGAATATAATGTTTTTCAAGTATGCCCAACCCCCGGTAATTCGGATGGCTATATTTCGGGTATTATCGGGTTCCCTGTCGGAGGAACCTACGCTTGGACCGATGAAAACGGAACGAACCTAGGGTCAGGTGCCGGAATCATCGATTTGGGGCCAGGTATTTATACCGTTACCTACACCACTGGTGCATCCGGTAGTTGCAGTATTCGTAAAACGTTCGACCTCACCGAAAACGGTATTTGTAGCGATAACTGCCCCGGACTTATTTCCGTAACGCCTTACGCCGACAATGATCGGGACAATGTGGGTACCTTCTTTATCGATTTAGGGGATACCGTTTCATTGTATCCTGGAATACGCGCGTCCGTTACCGCAAGTGCCGATTTTTCATGGAGTACCCCGGGAAATCCCGATTTTCATCCGTTCCAGATACTATCGGACATTTCGCCTACAGAAACCACGACCTACACCATTGCGGTAGACTATGGGAACGGCTGTATTCGATCCGGTACCATAACGGTGGTGGTAAACGATCCTGGTTGTCCGTTACAAGTTCTGGATGGTACCATCGTATCCAGCAGCTGCGGTGCGGATAATGGGGGCGTAAGGGATATTACCGTCCTCAATGGCGTCCCCGGGGAAACCTATACCTGGACCGATGAAAACGGAACTGTAGTAAGCAACTCGCTTGCCCTGGACGATGTAGGGCAAGGACAATATACATTACTGATCGATCAGGGAGGGGGATGTACCAGGTCCAGAACTTGGGAGGTGCCTGTTTCGGACGGATATGACATCGATGCCGGGCCTGACGTTGCCATTGACTTCGGTAACAGCTCCTTATTGGAAGCGATTCCTTCCGGCGGTACTCCGGTAAGTTATAACTGGAGTCCGGCCACTGGATTAGATGATGTTACGCTGGCAAACCCTACCGCAAGCCCAACAACAACTACGACTTATACGGTCACTGCCGATTTTGGTGGTGGGTGTACCGATACCGATACGGTAACGGTAAATGTTAATCAGCTTGTTTTGAACTGCTCTGGTAACAACCTTGTCCCAAATCCCGACCTTGAGTCCACGAGCGGTTGCCCACAAGGATTTTCCACGGGGTTCACCTGTAATCAGAACGACCCCAACTGGCAATATCAAAACAACCTTTGTTTCGTAGAAAATTGGTTCAATGAAGGGCTATCGACACCAGATTTGATCAGTATCTCCTGTGCGGATACAATGACCGGAACCGATAATACCGCTCGGGATTATAAAACGTTGGCGGACCAGCAAAATCCTAGGTCAGGTCAAGTTATGGGTGGTATCATTACATACAACACTGCGAATTTTGACCCTAATGAGAATTCCTACTCGGAATACTATACCGTTGCTTTAGATGCAACATTGCAACAAGGTATCGAATATAGCGTTGTCTTTTACTGCTCTCTGAGTGAGGTCGCTACGATAGCTAGTTCCATAGGGGCTCATTTTTCCGAAGACCCGGTACGAAGCGCAGGGTTTAATACCTTTGTTCCGGAAACACCACAGATCGTATCCGAAGGCAATGTTACCGATACGACAAATTGGGTACGGGTATCGGGAACCTTTACCGCCCAAGGAAACGAACGATACATGACCATTGGCCGTTTTCTAGATGGATACACACCCGAGCAGGTGCAGAATACAGAACCTGTTATTACGAATGGTGAAATCTCCGCGTATTATTATATTGACGATGTATCGGTAACGGCAACCTTAAATACCATTATAATAGATGCAGGTACCGATGTATCCCTTGATCTTGGCGACAGTATCGTTTTACAGGCAACTCCAACAGGTGGCACACCGATAAGTTATAGCTGGAGCCCGGCCACGGGCTTGGATAATACCGCAATAGCGAACCCTACGGCCAGCCCCACGATAACGACCACCTACACGGTAACGGCAGACTTCGGAGGGGAATGTTCGGATACCGATACGGTAACGGTTACGGTCATTGATCCTAACTGCCCCTTGATGCTCTCCGGAGGGAATAGCGTACAAGCAACCTGTAAACAAATTGATGGCGGTATCCTTGGAATAAACGTAACGGGCAACAGCGGTAATGAGCGTTACAGCTGGACAGATGCCAATGGCATAGTGGTGGGCGCCCAATTGGACCTGGCCAATGTAGGCCTGGGAAATTATACGCTCACCGTCACCGATAACCCCGATTGTGAACGTGTACTTTCCTTTACCGTTAACGAATCGGGGCCTCCGGATTTGGACGACGCTACCCTAGAGCTAACGGATGCCGGCTGTGCGGAGACTACCGGTAGCATTGGCGGAATCGTTTACATCGGCGAAACGGTCGGCACCATATTTACTTGGACCGATGCTCAGGGGGCCATTGTAGGAAATACGTTGGAGCTGGATGGTATCGGTGCTGGCAGTTATTCCTTGGCGGTAACGGACGCTCTGGGTTGCGGTGCCATCGCGGGCCCATATACAATAGGCAGTCCTGAAGACTGTGAAGACCAATTTTCAGAAGAAGGTCCCGTACGCATCGCAAATACCATGACCCCTAATGGCGATGGCGCG
This sequence comes from Maribacter sp. 2-571, assembly GCF_050589625.1. Classification (NCBI taxonomy): domain Bacteria; kingdom Pseudomonadati; phylum Bacteroidota; class Flavobacteriia; order Flavobacteriales; family Flavobacteriaceae; genus Maribacter; species Maribacter sp. 2-571. The sequence continues at coordinate 27,279 of NZ_JBNGOP010000025.1, forward strand.
AACGACATGTTTTATATTGAAGGCATAGCGGCCTACCCCAACAGTATTTTAAAAGTGTATAACCGCTGGGGCAATAAAGTATATGAAAAAAGAGGCTATGCGAATAATTGGTATGGCAACTACCAGGGAACACCCTTACCGGTCGGAACGTATTACTATACCCTTCAATTTGGAAACCCCGACCAAAAAAACATAAAAGGCTATATCGCCTTGTTAAAATAAAACCATTAAACAAACCTGTAATCGCGAAAACCCGTAAACACTATAATTTTAAAATGATGAAAGAACGTCTTCAAATCGTATGGGTATTTATTGTTTTTTCGGTTTCCTTACACCACAGTTCGGCACAGGAATTGGATTTGCCTATAGAGGTGTTTCGGATAAAGACCAACGATGACCCCGAGATATGGGACAATACGGCAGAGCGACGTTTGGACCTAGGGAATTTCGACCAAGGTGAATTGTGGCTTTTTCTTCAGGTGAACAACCTGAACGCAGCGGCGTCCATGGAATATCGAATAAAACAGGGGAACGGCGCCTACGGACCATGGCAGGCTTGTAGGCCGGATTGGACGGCCTTCCCAAAAGATCGCGCGTATGGAGGGTTAAACGGAGGTTTTGCTACCACAGCATTTAGCACTCCCTTATCGGGAGCGAGGGCCAATGGAGAAAATACCATTATGTTCCGATTCCTGGCGCAGCCAAACGAAGCGACTTCGGGATATCGGATCATACGTATCGCATTGCGCAGCAGTAATACCAAAAATGCTCCCGACCTTATTATAACTCCCCGTAACAATATAAGCGGGGCAGCATTTGAAGGCCCATTTATGGGAGATCCGAACAGGGCCGCTATGGCACAGGAAGGTAAAAAGCTTTGGATGGGAACCGTTGGCAACAATCTTTTGGACCGTAACAAAAATCCGATACAGGCCAAATGCACACATTGCCATACACAAGATGGGAGCGACCTTAAATACTTCAACTACTCGAATAAATCGATCATTGCCCGTTCTAACTTTCACGGATTGACCAAAGAAGAAGGACAGCAAATTGCGCAGTATATACGAGATCTAAATATGGACCGATCAAAAAACGGCCGTCCTTGGGAACCCCCTTACCAACCTGGGCCAAGTGCCGATACAGATGCTAGGGAATGGGCCGCAGGGCAGGGTTTGGACGCCGTATTGGAGACCGATTTGGAGATGATGGAACCCTTGTTCGGATCCAAGGAACCCTCAAAAACGCAGGTCCAAAACACCATTGCCGGTTTTGAGGGGAATACCAACATTAGAACCATGCCCATATCAGTTCAATTTCCGGATTGGAACATGTGGATGCCAGAGGAACACCCCATGGATCAACGCGATGTTTCGGCCCAATGGCCACAACTGAACACGGCCTATCAAAACCTAAGGAACAAATTGAATACCCCTGAAAAGGTTGTTCAGCGCAACACCAAAACGCAGGTATTTAAACCCTTTTTGGAAAACGGTGTGGTGGAGGCTTTCGGAGTATTTGCGGCAGAAGTACATAAGGTGGTCATAGACCTGCCGGGATCCTCATGGGCAGAAGTTTCCGGTGTTAGAAATCAAATCGACAACGGTTTTCCCGTATCGCCCGTTTGGGCCGAAAATGTGAACAACAATTATTCGGAAACCTCCAAACGAAGGGAAAAAGCCAAGCAAAGTATCGCGTTCTGGTACAGCACAAAATTGTTCGAGATCATTCAAGAGTTTGAGCTGTATCAATTGCGCCTGAACAATGTTCCCGCCAATGATCTGGAACCATTTCAATGGCCTATTCGAGAATGGTCCGTATTTCAAAATGCAGCACATATCATCGGCGCAAACCGAAACGACTCCTATTTTGAGAGCGATGCGGGTTCGGAAGATGACAAAACAAGAGGAATTTACCTTTCATCGATATGGTATCAGGTACAACTGACCTTAACTCCGGGGCATCGTCGCGGAAGTAATATCGGTCCTAACGACTTTGCGTACAACCTACAACATATTCATCGATTGGGGGCACGTTCTGGAATCTACGAACCCTCCCGGTTTTTTCAGAACTATTTAAAAACAGGCGAGCAACGGAACAATGGTACTGCCCCAGTGGCATCTTCGAACAATAATGGAAATGTATATCCCGGGTGGAACATGCGCGAACTAAGCCCTTGGCGTTTATATAGTACCGGTAAAGGAGACAGAAGGACATTTACAGAAACCCTTTCCCCTACAACAAGGCTTGCCATTCAAGAAGCCTTTATGGACGAAACCATGCGTATCCTTGAAGGATTCGGGGACAATTGGAACCGCATTCCGATTGAAACCAGCGGAAAACGTTATGATTATGAACTGGAAAATCGAGGTGCCTTGCCCTTGGACGGGTCGGCAAACCCAGGGGACTGTTTATTTTTAGATCGACGGAGCGACTGCAACGATTCGAACGACGCGGTGGAAATCGATGCCTTTTTTACATTATTGCGCAAACTCCGTCAAGATGGGGAAATTTCCTGTGCCGTTTTCGATCGTATTCGAAACTGGGCCATTGCCCGTTGGGACTATCCTGAACCAAATTGGCCCCGTTGCGGTACCGTTGTGCCGATCGAATACCGACTGAACATCGAAAATGGAACCGGTGCCGGAACATATATAGAAGGGACTGCAGTTACCGTTTCGGCAAATGTTCCCAACGGAACAGTGTTCGACAAATGGACGGGAGATACCCAGTTCCTGAACGATACCGAAACACCAACGGCACAGTTGACCATGCCCCCGCGAAACGTTTCCATTACGGCTACCTTTAAAAATCCCGCACCGGAGAACTACGTACTTAATGTAACCGACGGAAATGGATCGGGGGAATACCCGGAAGGGACGACGGTTACCGTTTCGGCAAATATCCCCAACGGAACGGTGTTCGACAAATGGACGGGAGATACCCAGTTCCTGAACGATACCAAAACACCAACCGCACAGTTGACCATACCCCCGCGAAACGTTTCCATTACGGCTACCTTTAAAAATCCCGCACCGGAGAACTACGTACTTAATGTAACCGGCGGAAATGGATCGGGGGAATACCCGGAAGGGACGACGGTTACCATCTTGGCCATCGTTCCCGATGGAATGGTATTTGACCAATGGACGGGCGATACCCAGTTTATCACCGACCTTTTTGCAATAGCGACGCAATTGCAAATGCCATCGCAAAATATCGTTTTAAAACCTCTTTTTACAACACTTACGCCCACACTTTTTAAGTTGGAAGTAATCAATGGAACGGGTTCAGGCTCGTATAGGGAAGGAGAACAAGTGACTATTGCCCCCCTATTGGAGGAAAGTGAGCAATTTGTGGTGTGGAAAGGAGATACCATTCACATCGCGGACAGCATGTCGCCTATTGCCACCTTCACGATGCCCGATAAATCGATTAGATTGGAAGCCCTCATCCAAAAAAAAGGCGGCGATAGCATAATTGTGTATCCGAACCCGGCCAAGGATTACCTATATGTAGAGCATTACACAGGCGGCCCAACAGCTCCCAGGGTGATAACACTGTGGACCCTTGGTAATAAATTGGTTCGGGTAATTCCTATTGATACCCTTCTTCCTGGCAACAACGAAATATTTATTGGCGACCTTCAAAATGCCGTTTACATTTTAAAATACAGTTCTTTTGGTTTTGATAAGAGCGTGAAGATTACTGTTCAACATTGAACCCTCCATATTTATATGGAGAAAAGAACAGTTATATTTAAAAAACACCCAGTCAATCAATTTTATTCATTTTACAGACCTATTTTTGTTTAAAGCTTTTTAAAAATTTATAAACAATTGATTTGTAGATTTTTATAATAGTATATAGAGTGCTATTATTTTGTCTATTACTTCTCATAAAAATAGATTTCTCAAAAAATAGTATCGTTTTTACGAAATTTTTAAAATAAGGTGGTATGTTTATAACAAATAATTAACACTTCTAGTAGCGTTTTTCGTTACGGCATATTTCCCAAGCCAGTTATAAGTTACCAAGTTTTTCGAATGGTACGTGCCATTGAACAGGGCACCTATCCAAACTATTACTTCGTATAACTTTAACTTAAGATGTTGATTATGAAACGACTTCTACAATGCTTGTTTAGCTTATTCATTTATACCGGCTTTGCCCAGACCGGCACTTTACAGAAATATATAGTGGTAGACCAGTTTGGTTACCGCCCTGGTGACGACAAAGTTGCCGTAATCGCAGATCCGCAACAAGGGTTTAATGCGGGGGATTCATTTACGCCGGGCAACACTTATCAGGTAAGACGACTTTCGAACGATAACGTGGTACTTGAAGGAAGCCCGGTACAATGGAACAATGGCGCAACGGACCCTGATAACGGGGACCGTGGTTGGTGGTTCGATTTTTCTTTGTTGGATCAAACAGGAGACTTTTACATCTATGATGTTCAGAAAAACCGACGCTCCCATGTTTTTCATGTTAGCGAAAATGTATATGAAGATGTACTGAAGACGGCCATGCGAACTTATTATTACCAGCGTCTTTCCGATACCGGCAATAATATTACCAAATCTTTTGGTGACGACCCTTGGAAATTCAGCGGACGATTTAGAAAGCAAGACAATGCGGCCCGAGATGCCAATAATCAAATCGCCAGCACTGCACGCGACATGAGCGGGGGATGGATGGATGCCGGAGATTCCAATAAATACGTCACCTTTGCCGCTACTGCGGTTCATGATCTACTTACCTCCTACAGGGAAAACAAAGCCATGTGGGACAACTTGGACTTGGATATTCCCGAGAGCAACAATACCATTCCCGACATTTTAGATGAGATAAAATGGGAATTGGATTGGGTTTTAAGAATGCAGGATGCCGATGGAGGGGTTTTTATCAAAATAGGTCAGATAGGTCAAAATCACCCCGATGTGTTTAACGATGCTTCCGGCGCGTTTTACGAAAAAAAATGTTCCTCTTCTACGGTCGCCGCAGCAGCAATGTATGCGCATGGCGCAAAGGTGTTTAGAAGTATCGGTGAAAACACCTATGCGAACACCCTCCAACAGGCTGCCATAAATGCATGGAACTGGTTTGTTGACCCTGATGGAAACAATAGGGAAATACAGATTGACTGTGATCCAAAATTAGTACGCTCCGGAGACGCAGATGGTGGTAGTGGTCCAGATACGATCGATGATAGAAGAGCGGCGCATCACGGAAATATAGTTGCCGCTACGGTTTGGTTATGGGAAATTACCGGAAACAATACATACCATAATGAGTTTTTGAATTATTACGATACCGAACCGAGCATGTATGTAAATTTTAAGCCGACGGAATGGGGAATGTATCAAACCTACGCTTCGGATGCCCTGGAATATTATTTGGGTTTGAACAACGCCAACTCCGGAGCGAAATCTATTATCAATGCCGCAAGGTCGCAAGCGGTTGCCAATCCCAAGTTTGTTATTACCAGTAATGAAAATTTGTACCGTTTTAAAAATACCCAAAACCATTGGGGCAACACCAAGCCAGCCGCGAATATGGGTAATTCCGCCCTTGCTTTTAGCAAGACCGGTGCGAATAACGCAAATAACAAACTATTTAAAAAGAGAGCCCTGAACATTTTACACGGGTTTCATGGGGTAAATGCGCTTCAAATGGCGTATTTGACCAATATGAAAAGCTCCTCGCGAATTCGCTGGGGCGCGGAAAGCTCTATCAATGCTATTTTTCATACCATGTTCAAGGATGGAAGTAATTATGATAATACACAAGAAAACAATGGCCCGGTGCCAGGTTACCTAACAGGAGGACCGACAACCCAGTGGATTTCTGCATTCAGCTGGCCGGAGATTCCGGGAGACCCCAGTCCCTATAAAGTACAATTGGGCACTCGGGTATACAACGCTTTTATGGTAGATCAGCCCAAAGACAAATTATATACCGAAAACACGGACGCCTACGACGAACAAAGAAACCAGTTGATGTGGCCCTATGTACTCAACGAAAACTCCATAACCTACCAAAGTGCCTATGTAAAATTATTGGCCAATTTTGTGGGGAGAAATTCGGGTAGTCCCGTGCCCGATGATGATGAAATAGGTATTTCCAATGACCTCTCCGCCAACCTTCCGCAAGATTTGGAAATCGGTGCGGACAACGATCTGAGTTTTACCTATACCGCTACCAAAAACGGGACAATATTCGTATCGCTACTGGACGCCTCTAGCGAGGACGGATGGTCCGGAATAGATGGTGCCGAGGCACAGGTAAACATAAACGCCGGCAGTGGTACGGCGACGGTAACCCTTCCGGTTCCCGCCAACTTGACCCCTGGTCCCGACTACGCCCTTTACATCAATCTGTTTGATCGCGAATTCAATAATACATTGGCGTCATACCCGACCGACAAAATCGCTTTGGTAGCCAATACCGGTGGCGGCAACAATAATGACGATGGTGATATCGTAATCAGGGCAAAGGGAGTGTGCGGCTCGGAAAGGATGGAGCTTAGGGTCGATGGAAGCGTGGTTAAAACATGGGGCAATATCTCCACAACTTTCTCTAACTACAATTATAGTGGGTTTAGCGGGGGCGATATTGAAGTGGTATTTACCAATGACTATCCGAACAATACCGCTTGCGATAGAAATTTCACCTTGGATAACATCACCGTATGCGGAACCACATATGAAACAGAAGACAACGCCACTAGAGAAAATACCAGTGGCACCGAAGATACCTTATGGTCAAATGGATATTTTGATTTCGGAACCCGCTCTTGTAACGGCACCGATAGCACCGGTACTACCTATTACTACATTCGCAATAAGCAGTTAAATGATTATCTAAGACCGGCCAATGCAAACAATGACGCCCGAATTTTGGTACAGGATAAAGACAATTCCGATTGGTTCAAATGGGAAAAAGTGGCCACGGGAAACGGACATTTTTATTTAAAAAATAAAGCATCCGGGAAATACTTTAGGCCAGCGGACAACGTGGACGTAAAGACCAATGGTTCGGTAATGCAACAAAAATCAACAGCTTGGAGCGGCAGCTACACCCAATGGAGAGAAGTGGACAGCGGTGATGGCACCTACGTACATTTGGCCAACAGACAAACAGGTCTTTACTTTAGGGCATTGGGCAATACCGACAGATATCTGATAGCAAGACCGGCATCTTGGACCGGTAGTTGGACACGTTGGTCTTTCGAGCCCGTATCATCGAATTTAAAAGCAGATTTGACTGCCGGGGAATCAGCAATTTTGCTCTATCCCAACCCGGCCAAAAACATACTGTTCCTTGCCAATGCAAAAGATAACATTTCCTATAGCATTTATGACCTATCCGGTAGGGTAGTAAAATCGGGAACGTTTTCGGATAACGCAAAAACGGGTATCGATATTACAACCCTCGAAACCGGTCTATATCTTTTAAGCACTCCCGAAAAAACCTTCAAATTCATTAAGGAGTAGCCCACAATTGTCTTGTTTGTTAGCTAAAAAGTCGGCCCTCCCTTAGGGGGCGGCTTTTAGTCGGCTACCGTACTATTACGGTCGCGGGCCATGGCACAACCTCATTTTACCGATAGATCAACATCCAATATCATATAAATAAAACAGTATCCAATGAAAAATCTATACTATTTACTGCTGCTGATAAGTATGCTCCAAACAGTTGTTCGGGGCCAGGAGGGCACCGTTCAAAAATACATAACGGTAGACCAGTTCGGCTATCGTCCCGGTGATATGAAATATGCCGTATTGGCAAATCCACAAGTGGGTTTCAATGCTTCGGAGTCCTTTGTTCCGGGCGCTACCTATGAAGTTCGCAAATGGGGAACCGATGAAACCGTTTACTCGGGAACTCCCGAACTATGGAACCAGGGTGCCGTTCATGAAAATTCGGGCGACCGAGGATGGCAGTTCGAATTTACGGATGTTCAAGATGATGGGGACTACTACCTGTATGACGTTCAAAACGAAATGCGTTCATACAAATTTCATATCGGAGATGACGTTTATGAAGATGTGTTAAAAGCCGCCATGCGTATGTTTTACTACAACCGTTCCGGTATTGCCAAAGAAGCTCCCTATGCCGAGGGCAATTGGATAGTAAACGAGGTATTCAATGAAAACGAAGTACACAGCTATTTTGTGGACGACATGGACAATGAGGACCTGGTAAGGGATATGAGCAAGGGATGGATGGATGCCGGGGACTCCAACAAATATGTGACGTTCACCTCTTCGCCCATGCATCAGTTATTGACCTCCTATACCGAGAATACGAGTATGTGGAATGCTTTGAACCTGAACATTCCCGAGTCGGGCAACAATGTTCCGGACATTCTTGACGAACTAAAATGGGAATTGGATTGGTTAATGAAGATGCAGGATATGGATGATGGCGGAGTTTTCCTTAAAATCGGGGTACGCGGTTTTGGTGCCGTCCCTTGGGAAGATGATCGTAAACGCTTTTACGAGCAAAAGTGTTCTTCTTCGACCATCGCTGCCGCCGGAATGTTTGCCCACGCCCATTTAGTGTATAAAAACATTCCGGGAATGGCCGATTATTCGGAAGAGCTAAAGAGGAGAGCCGAATTGGGATGGTCAAATTTCAAAGATTTGAATGAAGGTATTTTTGAAACCGATTGTGACCCCCAATACGACCCGAACAAGCCCTATGTCGTTGATGGCGATGGAAGCGGGGTCTGCTGTGGTGATGCAGACCGCGAGGTAAGCCCGCAAAAAGGGGAAGCCTCTGTAGCTGCCGCCTATTTACTAGGGGCAACAGGCGAACAGAAATACCAAGATGCATTTTTGGAATACTATGAAAGTAACGCCAACTATGTAGGGTATACTACCTGGGGGCAGTACAGCACATTTATGGGCGATGCGTTGACGTATTACATCGGCTTGCCCAATGCCGATCAATCTGCAAAGGCAAACATCATCAACAATAAAACATCCGGCAGTACCAATGCGGGGCTATTTATGTTCGAAAAAAACGACGATCTATACAATGCCGCTTTTAATTCTTTCCACTGGGGAAGCGCACAAGTTCGTAGCAACTTGGGGAACGCCGCTTTTGATTTTGTCCGATATGGTGTAAACAGGGGCAATAATGACAAGTACATTCAGAGAGCCAAAAACCTTTTGCATCACTTTCATGGGGTAAACCCCCTTTCTATGGCGTATCTGACCAACATGAAAGAATCTGGCATGATCAAATACGGAGCCGAATTTTCCGTATCCGAAGTATTCCATACCTGGTTTGAAGAAGGAACCGAATATGACAATGCGATAGCGAATGCCTACGGTCCGGCACCCGGTTTCCTACCGGGAGGACCGAATTCGAGATATGACGATAACTTTCCCTACAAGGTAAAGCTTGGAAACACCCTATATGACGGGGAAATCAGAAATCAGCCTAATGAAAAGGCCTTTACCGTCGAAAATTTAGGCTGGGACGATGAACTGCAACAAATAACGAACAGTTGGCAACTTAACGAGCCGGGAATTTACTATCAGGCGGCCTACATTAAATTATTGGCGAATTTTGTCGGCAAGGATTCGAAAGATGGTTCCATAGATGTGGGCGACCCTTCTAATTTTGTTGCTGCCACGCTGTTAAAAGAAGTGGAGCAAGGGGATGCCTTCAATGCCAGTATAAACTATACCTCTGGTTGCGAAGCCACTATCATTCTCCGTTTGATGGACAATTCTATGGAGACCCCCACGGAAGTTATTGCAATTTCCGAAAATGTCGCTGCAGGCACAAATGAAACGACCTTAGGTTTCGATATCCCTGCGGATTTACCGGTAGGTGATTTTTATACCATAGACATCTCGTTAAAGTCTAGAGATCTACAGACCGAACTCGCCTTCTACCCAGGACAGCCCCTAACCGTATATCTTCCCGGTGAAAAACCGCTAAGGCATTCGGTGGCAGCTGAAATTCCGACAGATATCGCGCCGGGCACGGCACTTACTTTCGACCTCGATTATTATACGGAGGATGACGGTAATCTTTTCGTCAATGTTTTTGAGACCTCCACCGGGGATTGGGTTCCCGTATTCGACGGTTCTTCCACTCCCATACTGGCCAATACTTCAGGAACGGAAACGTTTCGTTTTGAAATTCCGGAAGATATCGATGCAGAAGGCAGTTACTTTGTATGGCTGACCATCTTCGACGCAGGGTGGTCCAATATTCTGGCAAGAGAGCAAATAAACATCTCATTTCAAGACGATACATCGGCTCCCGCGACAGAGAACGGTATCAGTGCCGAGATTCCCACTTCCTTTACTTCGGGTACGACAACGGCCGTTGAAATTACCTATAGCACTTTAGAAGATGCCAATATCTTCATCAACTTGTTCGATGATTCTTCGGGAGAATGGGTGGCCCTGAACGACGGTGCATCTATTTCCGTAGTGGCCGGTTCCACCGGAACCACCACTTTGGACATCACCGTTCCCGAAGGCGCCAGGGAAGGTGATGGTTATGTCGTGTTTTTAAATATGTTCAACAGTGATTATGGCGCTACCCTGGCATCTTTTCCAAATACCGAGGTAAGCGTGGGAGCGGGAACCGCACCGCCAACCCGGAACAGCATTACCGCTACCATCCCCGAAACCTTCGCTCCCGGTAGCGCAACCCCGATCGAAATCGAATATAGCGCAATAGCGGATGCCAATATCTTTCTAAACCTTTTCGATACCTCCTCGGGAGAATGGGTGGAACTCAATAGCGGGGCCTCCGCTCCCATCGATGGTAATACCAGCGGAACCATATCCTTGGACATCACCGTTCCCGACGGCGCCAGGGAAGGTGATGGTTATATCGTGTTTTTAAATATGTTCAACAGTGATTATGGCGCTACCCTGGCATCTTTTCCAAATACCGAGGTAAGCGTGGGAGCGGGAACCGCACCGCCAACCCGGAACAGCATTACCGCTACCATCCCCGAAACCTTCGCTCCCGGTAGCGCAACCCCGATCGAAATCGAATATAGCGCAATAGCGGATGCCAATATCTTTCTGAACCTTTTCGATACCTCCTCGGGAGAATGGGTGGAACTCAATAGCGGGGCCTCCGCTCCCATCGATGGTAATACCAGCGGAACCATATCCTTGGACATCACCGTTCCCGACGGCGCCAGGGAAGGTGATGGTTATGTCGTGTTTTTAAATATGTTCAACAGTGATTACGGCGCTACCCTGGCATCTTTTCCAAATACCGAGGTAAGCGTGGGAGCGGGAACCGCACCGCCAACCCGGAACAGCATTACCGCTACCATCCCCGAAACCTTCGCTCCCGGTAGCGCAACCCCGATCGAAATCGAATATAGCGCAATAGCGGACGCCAATATCTTTTTGAACCTTTTCGATACCTCCTCGGGAGAATGGGTGGAACTCAATAGCGGGGCCTCCGCTCCCATCGATGGTAATACCAGCGGAACCATATCCTTGGACATTACCGTTCCCGAAGGCACCAGGGAAGGTGATGGTTATATCGTGTTTTTAAATATGTTCGACAGTGATTACGGCGCTACCCTGGCATCTTTTCCCAATACCGAGGTAAGCGTGGGAGGTAACACGGTCGAGGTAGTGGAAAATCTGCTGCTAACCTCCATATGTTCGGAAAATCCATACGCTGCAAGAAACTGGCGTGTTCGAAATCCGAACAATTTCGATATTGCAGTACGATGGGAAGTCTATGGTACAGATCAATCGGGGGGGTTGACCGTTCCAATGGGAGATAGCTTTTTTGAAACGGAAGCCATAAACGGTTCCAACACTACCAAAATATATTGGTCGGACGAAAGCGGAATCGAAAAATCGACGACCAAAGCTTCGAGCGGGGCTCGTTGCGAAACGGCAGCAGCGTATTTTTATATCAAAAACAAACAACTTGGTGATTACCTAAGGCCGGAATCGAATACCGTTGATACCGATATAATAGTGGCAGCGAACGATGGTTCCGATTGGTTCAAATGGGAAAAAGTAGCCACGGACGCTGGGTTTTTTATATTGAAAAACAAACAGACCGGCATGCATTTTAGGCCAATGGCAAACGCAAGTGGCTCCCCAATGCAACAAAAGCCCGCCAGCTGGACAGGCTCCTGGGTACAATGGTCGGAAACTCCGGCAGCGGATGGCAGGCATTCCTATTTGGTAAACAAAGCCACTGAAAGCTATATTCGCCCAATAAGTGCCCAAAATCGGGCGTTGGTGCTGCGGCCGAACTCTTGGAACGGGAATTGGACACAATGGCTTTTAGAATCGGCGCAGAACGGTCTTGTTACGGCAAAAACCCAAGGATTACGCAAAGCGCATTCCTTTTTTGTTCACCCCAATCCGGTAACCGACACCTTTATACTTGAAAACAAGGACTTTGAAGGTAACTTCTATCTCTATGATTTTAACGGTCGGTTGGTCCGTCGGGGATTCATCAAAAAGGATACTTCAAAGGGCATCTCCGTTCAGGCATTGCCGACTGGGATATATTCATTACAACTGGGAACCGCCCAATTAAAGATTATCAAACGTTAAAAACACTATTGGGCCTTATAAAAACCCGATTATACACACTGCAAAACTGCCCGGCTATCATATGGCGGCCGGGCAGTTTTTATATTGGTGCTCTTTTCAGATCGAAACAATCGCTTCACCGTCCATAAGAACAAATACTGTTATCTTTGGGTAGTTGTTGTACATCCCTATGGAAATTAAAGACCGTTTTTACCGCTACATTCAAGAGTTGCAAAATACGATCACCTCCGAAATCGAAAAGGTAGACGGCACCGCTAAATTCAAAGAAGATACGTGGAAACGGAACGAAGGAGGGGGAGGCCGTTCCCGAATATTGGAAAATGGCAGCGTATTTGAAAAAGCCGGGGTCAACATCTCTGCCGTACACGGCGCACTGCCCAAGAGCATGCAAACCTATTTTGGGGTTGCCGATGCCGATTTTTTTGCTTGTGGACTCAGCTTGGTGCTACATCCAAAAAATCCTATGGTGCCCACCGTCCATGCCAATTGGCGCTATTTTGAGATGTACGACAAAAATGGTAAGCTGGTAGACCAGTGGTTCGGGGGTGGACAGGACCTTACCCCCTACTATCTTTTTGATGAGGATGCCGTTCATTTTCATTCGGTCTGTAAGCGGGCTTGTGACGCGCACGATAACGGTTTTTACAACGCGTACAAAGAAAAATGTGATGCTTATTTTTGGAACGCACATCGGAACGAGGCCCGTGGGATAGGCGGCTTGTTCTTTGATTATTGCAAGGCCTCCGAAACCAGAACAATGCAGGACTGGTACAACTTTGTAACCGAGGTGGGAAACAGCTTTTTGGATGCTTATATACCAATCGTTATGAAAAGAAAGGCGCTTCCCTTTACCGACAAACAAAGGGATTGGCAGGAAATTCGGAGGGGACGTTACGTAGAGTTCAATCTGGTGCATGACAAAGGCACCCTTTTTGGCTTAAAAACGAACGGCCGTATCGAAAGCATCCTTATGAGCCTACCGCCCAAGGTGCAATGGGTATATGATCATCGACCGGATGCAGGCAGTGAGGAAGAACGGCTGATAACAGTATTGAAGGCACCAAAAATATGGGTCACCTAACCTAACGAAGCGCACAAGTGTTTACCAAAAACGTCATTTTTTTCATAGTTGTAACAACGGGCATACTGCTGTCCTGTAACCCGAAAAAGGCAAAAAGCGATATCGATATTACATTTACTCCCGATACCCTTAACGTAGGGTATACCTATTGGTGGCCAGAATCGGGGCCTTTTATCGGAAGTTGTGGCGAAGAACTTTCCCTAGTGTTGGTAGGCACCCTAGTTGCCCTCGATGCTCCCAACGACGATCCGGGACCTTTGTATACTGCCCAACGCGGTGTGGTCCAAATAGAAAAGGTATTTAAAATTAAGGCGTTGGAAGAACACACCTATGCCTCCCAACAGTTTTTGACTACCGACTGTTTTTATGGGTCCGGGCTAACCGAAGGGGATCAGGTACTGGTAAGTTGTTATGACTATGAAGGCGATTATAGCATTCCAGGGGGAAAGTCCATCCTAAAGATAAAGGGCCTTGATGTTCCTTTGATCAACTCGATCAAAACCTACATCGACACCGATCAGGACCCAAAATCCATTGAAAATGACTTTGAACTATGGGCCGAACAGGGCATGGGAAAGGCATTGTTACAGCTTTTGGATTGCGGCGAGGTGTTAGGGGAAACGGAATAATACCATTTCAAGAGCAGCACTACTTCCAAGTAATGGCCTTTTCGGGGACCTCCTTAAACTGATAGAGAATATGGGAAAGTCTAGCTTTTAACAGCAACTTTCGACCTAAGACCGTTCGGGTGTACACCAATTTGGAATCATTTACATGCTCCTTCCAATAGCCATGAAACTGTTGGGCATCGCTTTTTCTTTTACCGAACAGGGCGGGCACCACATAATAATTTCGCATTCCCCAGTACCGTTTGATCCAATGGCGGTATTCCATTAAATAGCGTGGATTTTCAATAGGTGCCAACACCTCGGCCAATAGGTTTACGAATACGCTGCTCTCGGCATTCGAAGCACCTTTCAAATAGCAGACGAACACGCCCTTACCTTGCTGTTCGGCCACTATGGACACCTGCTCGCGCGCGGTATGAAAATGATGTTGTGCATACCCCATAGCAAGTATGGCCCTGGCAATTTTTTTGGTCTTTTTATAGGTGTCCCCAAAAACGATGTACAGCCGGATCGCCTTATATGTTTTTACGGCAAAGGTGAGCGCCAATCCCACCAAAAGCATATAAATAAATTGAAAAATGCCTTTTCCGAAAAGGGTGTCGATATGCTTGGCCAGAAACTCCGGAAAAAACAGCCCTATGCCGGTAATTATCTCTAAAAACAAATATTTGGAGGCGTTGCCCCATCGTAGCTTTTTAGTTTCTTGATAGGGCAGTTTACCCAAGTAGGGCAATTTCACCTCGCGCAACAAAATACTACCTTTGGCAATTGCCTCGAACCATCGTCCTTTTAAGGCCGACCGCGCTACTGCAAGTGCTAACGATTCGCGGTTGAGGCGCTCTAAATCAAGGTTGGCACCGTAGTCAATGGGCAACTCCAGGCGTTCGATGCCATTTTCGATATAGGTAACACCTCGGGCGGACACCCCGGAAAAGGATTCGAACCTACGCTTTAGTTTTTCCATATCCCTGCCCCCATTGCCCATGGTGGGGTCGATACAGGCCAAATGCCATATATTTCCTGTTTTTCCCGGGTTATCGCTATCCACCCGTATGGCCCTTCCCCGCATTTGATTGGAGGAAACAAAGGAACCCACATAGGAAGCCAACACCAAGGTATTCATGGCCGGAGCGTCCCAACCCTCCCCCAACAGCGATTTGGTCCCGATCAGTACCCTTATCGTGCCGTTTTCAAAAAGTTCGGTAATGGCAGCGACTACCTTGCTCTTTGCTGCCCCTGTGGGCGACACGATAACGAAATCAAGGTCGCCCGGTAGGGGGCTTTTTTGAAATCCTTCCGTACCCATCAAATTTTCAAACCCTAAAAGCGCCCTAGTATGTAAAATGACCACCGAACCCGTCAATACCGCCAAATCCGATTTTAGATCCGTTTGGGAGCGCACATACTGAAAAATGGAGATGACCCCCAAGTTGTTCAGGGACGTTGGATCGGTGCCCGAAAAACTTAAAAACTCTTTTCGAATAAAATCGGTAAGCACCACCGCTTTTAAATCCTCCTTCAGTTCCTGCTTTTCCGCTTTTAAAATAGCGGCGATACTTTCCAACTTGGAAGGGCTGTTGGCCAAAGAGCGATAGAGCTGATCGCCACCGACAAAATCGACCCGCTTCTTCTCGTATGCCCCGATACGTGAAAGTTCCCTTTCCATCGAGCGCAACATGCTTTCATAAGTAACCAGGGAATCCCTTCTGGTTACTAGTAGTTCTTGTAACAAGGTTTCCAACCATTCATATGATAGGCTCGGAAATGTAATATCATCACCATCGAACCCAAGAAAATGAAGCTTGTTCTTGTCGATCTTATGGCCTGCGGCATTCAAAAAAATAAGGATCGCGGAAAAAAAACCGGGATTTTCATACACTTCTTCCAAAGCATCCGCCGTGTTGGCATAATGGGGAAGGTCCAAAAGTAGCTGCCTGAAAGCTTCGTCTTGCAGCAGCCTATCGATAAAGGCCATAATCTGTTCCCTGTAGTTTAAAATATAGGCAACCTGCGATTCTTGGGGCTTTGAAAAATATACAAAGTCCTGATGCGGACACAGATCACCGTTCTTAACCAGATCGGGCACGGCGATCTCGTCGTCTATGGGGCCACAAAGCTCAAAATACTTGCCCAACTCGTAAGCAGTGCTATCATAAGGTGGCGTTGCCGTTAATGCGATTATGGTAACATCCTCGATTTTTTTTAACGCGAACAGGCTTTTCCACCATTCATTTTTTAAATGGTGTGCCTCATCCAACACAATGGTACCGATGCCATGGCTCCGTATAAAATCGATCAGCGTTTCGGTCGTTTCCGAAAACCTTTTATCCAAGGCGTTCAAGGATTGATAGGTAGAAAACGTAATTTGCTTGGGAGCCTTGATCGAAAGGGAATAATCGTGAAAAGGAATGTCCTCCACAAAAAAACTTTGCAGCCGATCCAACCACTGGTCACGTATCGTTAAGGTAGGCGCCAGCACCAAGGTAGTTTTGTTTACACGTATTAGCATTTCCAGGCCCAAGATCGTTTTGCCCGATCCCGGCGGAGCCACAACGTGCAGATGGCCGTCCGTTAGGTGTTCCTGAAAACGATCCAGAAATCGTTTCTGATAATCCCTCCAGGTAAATCGAAAAACTAGCTGTCGTTTACGTTCGCTCAAGTGCTGCGCTGATTTTAGAATGCGATGTGGAATATTCATACCATTTTTAACTTTGAAATGGCGCGTATAGAAATTGAATTATTTTTTAGTTGTTCGAGTCAAAAAGCCTGTCACCGGCTTGACCGGGAATCAAGCATAGCCTTAGCTACGGTTATATTTTTTAATGAAGAACAGCTGAAAATAAACGATTTATTAGCGCTATTTCAAAGTTAAAAAGGTATAGGTACCTTTGGTATTTCAAAAATACGCCGATCATATGTACCCATTACGAAGAAACCGCAGACTTAGAACTAACGATGCCATTCGACATTTAGTGCGCGAAACCATTTTGACGCCAAGTGATTTTTTGGTGCCGTTGTTTGTTGTGGAGGGCACCAATGTCAAGGAAGAAATTGCCTCCATGCCGGATTATTATCGGTTGAGCCTGGACTATCTGGAAAAAGAGGTTCGGGAACTTTGGAATATGGGGCTCTGTGCCGTACTGCTTTTTGCCAAGGTACCCGAACATTTAAAGGACAATGAAGGTACGGAAGCCCTAAACCCGGACGGGTTGATGCAACGTGCCATAAAAACGGTAAAGAACGTTTGTCCGGAAATGTTGGTCATGACCGATGTGGCGATGGACCCCTACTCCAATTTCGGCCATGATGGTATTGTGGCCAACGGACAAATACTGAACGATGAAACGGTTGAACTGTTGGCCGAAATGAGCGTATCGCACGCAAAAGCGGGGGCCGATTTTGTGGCGCCCAGCGATATGATGGACGGGCGCATCCTTTCCATACGGGAAACCTTGGAAGAAGAGGGGTACTTTAATACCGGTATTATGAGCTATAGTGCCAAATATGCCAGTGCATTTTATGGTCCCTTTCGCGATGCTTTGGATTCCGCACCTGTAGACCTTAAAAATGTGCCCCGGGATAAAAAAACCTATCAAATGGACTCGGCCAACCGTTTTGAGGCCATTACGGAAACCCAAGCGGATATCGATGAAGGAGCGGACATTGTTATGGTAAAGCCCGGGCTGTGCTATTTGGATATCGTGCGGGAAATACGGAACGAGGTCGATTGTCCCGTAGCCGTGTACCAAGTAAGCGGGGAGTACGCCATGCTCAAGGCCGCAGCGGAAAAAGGATGGCTCGATCATGATGCCGTAATGATGGAACAGCTAATTGCCATAAAAAGGGCCGGTGCGAACATTATTGCCAGTTATTTTGCCAAAGATGCCGTGCGCTTGATGGGTTGAATCGCCCATATTGGCATCTGTTCAAAAAAGGCATGTTCCAATAGACCTGGAATACTATGGAAAAAGTCATCATCCTTCTGTTGATAGGGTTCGGCGTAGTAGCATTGAATGCGCAAGAACGTGGAAAATCCGATCACGGTCCTTCCCTTATCGCAAACAGCGCCTTACGTTTAAAAACCTCGTTAAGCCAAGATTCCGTTGCGATATACAATAAAGTGGACTCCCTAATGACCATTGGTATAACGAACAAGGCCTTTCCGGGGGCACAACTCCTTGTTGCCAAAGGGGGTAAGATCGTTTTCCATAAAGCATATGGTTTTCATACCTATGATAGCCTTCGGGCCGTGAACCTCCACGATCGTTACGATCTGGCCTCCATTACCAAAATAGCAGCGGCACTGCCCGCACTAATGAAATTGGTAGACGAGGGCAAGCTGGAGCTGGACCGCCCCTTTAGCGACTATTGGATCCGCTGGAAGGGTATCAAGGATAAGGAACGGCTGACGTTACGTGAAATTTTAGCCCACCAGGCAGGGCTTACGCCCTATATCGTTTTCTTGAACGAGATCGTTAAAAAAAATGGGCGTTTGAAAAAACGGTTTATAAGGATCGGAAAAAAGGGACGCTTTACACTTCAGGCCTATGATCGCCTATTCGTGAAACAACGCTTTAAACAAAAAATGTATCGGATGATCGACCGGTCGCCGGTGGAAACAAAAAAAGAATACACGTATTCCGGACTTTCCTTTTTACTACTTCCAGAGTTGGTACAGCAGCTGAGTGGGATGGACTTTGAAACCTATCTAAACACTCACTTTTATCGCCCTCTAGGAGCAAAAACCATGGGGTTTCAGCCAAAACTGGCCGGCCTGCCCAACGCCATCGTGCCCACGGAATATGATAGTGTATTCCGAAAGAGCCTAACGTATGGTTGGGTCCATGATGAAAATGCTTCCCTAATGGGCGGCATTTCCGGTAATGCGGGCCTTTTCTCCACTGCACGGGACCTAGCCAAGCTCATGCAGCTCTACCTCCAGTACGGCAACTATAACGGGGAACGTTATGTTTCCGAAAAGACCTTAAAAACGTTCACCGAAGTACAATACCCTGCCAATAATAACAGACGCGGCCTTGGTTTTGACAAACCGCTTCCCAACAATGGCCAATTGTCCTTTAAAGAGGCATACCCCAACCCGGAAGTTAGTCCGTTCAGCTTTGGCCATAGCGGTTTTACGGGCACTTTTACTTGGGCCGACCCGCAAAACCAACTGGTGTTCGTTTTTCTTTCGAATCGCGTACACCCATCCCGCAAGCACCGCAAACTCTATGGGATGAAGCTCCGGGAGGCATTGCTCCGTGTTTTTTATACCACCCATGACTAGTCGGTAGGCCCGGTTCCCATTTAATTGGTATCTTCGTTTCCATATTTTTTCACCTATGGGCCTTCTAATTTTTTACGCTGTAATTTCTATCTTCTTTTCGTTTTTGTGCTCCATTCTGGAAGCGGTACTATTGAGTGTCAACCCTACCTTTATCAATGTGAAAAAGAAGGAAGGCAAGGCCTACGCCACTACGTTGGGACTGCTAAAAAAAGATGTGGACAAACCGTTGATCGCAATACTCACTTTAAATACCATTGCGCATACCGTAGGCGCTATTTTGGTAGGGGTACAGGCTAAAGTGGCCTATGCCGAAATGTACGGTACTACCGAGCGAAGCGTTTTGGGCATTACCCTAACGGAAGATCTAATGGTAGGCCTGGTTTCAACGGTAATGACCATTTTGATCCTGATCGCCTCCGAAATCATTCCAAAAACCATTGGGGCCACTTATTGGAAACAACTGGCCAACTTTACCGCAAAAGCGCTGAAAATAATGGTACTTGCCCTAAAATGGACGGGGTTGCTGTGGATTTTACAGTTGTTTACAAGACTGGTAGGCGGCAAGGGACACCATGGTAGCGTGCTGAGCAGGGAAGATTTTAGTGCGATGACGGACATTGCCCAAAAGGAAGGGGTGTTCGAAAAATCGGAATCAACGATTATAAAGAACCTGCTCCAGTTCGATGAAATTAAGGCAAAGGATATCATGACTCCCAGAACGGTGTTAAAAATGGCGCCGGAAAACATGCCCATTGCCGCATTTTTTGAAGAAAACCCTAAAATGCGTTTTTCCAGGATACCGGTCTATGGGGAACATCCTGATGATATTACGGGCTTTGTTCTAAAGGACAATATTTTGGAGGAGCTTATCAACGAAAATGGTGCGATAACGCTTTCCGAAATTAGGCGGCCTATTCAATTGGTAGAGCGCAACACGCCCATACCAAAGCTTTTTGAAACCTTGGTCGCAAAAAGGGAACATATGGCCCTTGTAGTAGACGAATACGGCTCGCTGAGCGGTTTGGTGACCATGGAAGACGTAATTGAAACCCTTTTAGGACTCGAAATCATGGATGAAAGCGATAATGTGGCCGATTTGCAGGAACTCGCCCGTAAAAACTGGGAACACCGCGCCAAAAAAACCGGCATTATCGAAAATACCGATACTTCCGACTAATGGAGACCATTTATATTGAAACGCCTTTGGGGATTGCGCGATTGGAAGGCGACGATGCCGGCATCGTTTCCGTATCCGTATTGGATACAATTAACAAAGCACCGACCAAGGTATGTAGCGAGTCATTACAAAAGGCAGCAAACCAATTACAAGAATATTTTGATGGGAAACGCCAAACCTTTGATCTTCGCCTAAATCCGCAAGGAACGGCATTCCAAAAAAGAGTTTGGCAAGCGCTATCGTCGATTCCCTTCGGAAAAACAATTTCCTACCTGGAATTATCTAAAATTTTAGGTGATGTAAAAGCGATTCGCGCCGTTGCAGCGGCCAATGGAAAAAATCCCTTATGGGTCATCGTTCCCTGTCATAGGGTAATCGGCAGTGATGGTTCGCTGACCGGATATGCTGGTGGGCTACACCGCAAAAAATGGCTGATCGACCATGAAAATCCGGTAAAACAGCAAACGCTGTTTTAATAATCACCGACCAGTGGGTCGGTCACCCCGTAAATTTTAATCGAAAAATGTTTCCAACGTGTCGTTGGTCGAAATTTTTTTGGTTTTTATCCGAACCGAGAAGGCGCTAAAATTTATGACAGAACTACCAGTAGACCGCTGGGTCGGTTTTATCAAAATAGCCCGTTTTTTACCGGTCCAAAAAAATCGGACTTCAACGGTGCCCATTCTTGCCTTTTCAATCACATGCTATCGCACTGAACGGTCTTGAATCGGATATGGCATCCTCTTTGGAGAGCGTTTCTTGAAACAATACGAACTGATCGATAGCATGTCCCGAAGATCTTGCCGAAATTTCCATGACATAGTTTCCGGGTTCGTCAAAGGAAACATAAATAGCATGGGCATTGTTGTCAAAAGTATTGGCCTGCCACTTAAAATCCAGGTCGTTTCCGCTTCGGTATACCTTAAACCAGCCCTCAGCCGTAGCACCATCAGGATTGGGTGTTTTCCCACTTCCTTCGGGGTAAACGATACTGGCATCCTTTTGGGCATAAAAATCGGCGGCATCCGGAAAACGGAGCCAGGTGTCGTTATGGTCGGAACCGCTATTTCCCATTTTTACGGCAGATTTCCATAAAAAACGGTAGGTTCCGCTGGTCCCTATAGTAATCGTGTAGGTTGCCAGACCCAGTCCAGGTGTTTTCAACGACTGCTCTCCGGTCCACACCATATATCCCTTACCTGAAGTGATATCGCCATCTTGGTTCAATTTCCAGGCATCGTCAAAAAGGGTCTCTTCAAACTGTACTTTTACAAAACCGTCCGCTTCCAAATAACGATAATCCACTACATTGGTACAACCGGCCGGTGGCGTAACCGCGATATTTTCATCTAAAGGGGTTTCGGTACTTTCCTCGGAACAGCCGACAAGAATAAAGGCCAAAGCTGCAACGGACAGCTTCAAAAAAGAAAGGGTGCTGGTACCAAAAGAGTAGTGCATAATAACGGTAGGACTTGGGGGTTCCGGTAACATAACGCCATACCTACCTAAAAAATTGAAAGAAAAAGGGACATTTCGATGAAATACAACATTTTACCGAAACAATGATTGTTCAATATTACCGTTTTCAGGGTAGTTCGGTATGCGGGACACTTGTAACTTTGTCCCCAATACCATTTCTGATGTTAAATTACGCAAATAAAAACCAGGGATTTTTTGGGTAGGCGAAAAAGAAAATCCAAGCATAGCAGTAGCTATGGTTAGATTTTATTTTGAAGCATACACGGAAAAGAACAATTTTTAAAGGGTAATTTAACATCAGAAATGGTATAAGACCTTAACAAATCGCTTATGATGCCCCTTTCCTTCAACCACATTACCCAAAAGGCCCAAAAAGCCTTTAACCGTTTTCCTGTAGTACTCCTATGGGTGCTTTTCGGTACCCTTTTTTGCATTTACAAGACCGATAACAACACGGACGACCTATTTGATAGCTCCTACGGTACTTTTTTGACCTTTATTTTGGGAGTAAGCTGGCTGGTAGCCGCCCAGTTTTTTATTGAACAGCAAAAAAATCCGAAACGATGGCAGGCCCTAAAGTTCGTAATAGTACTGTTCCTGCTCCTGTTTTGGTGGTCGTTTCCGAACACGGCGGAAACCGAAGCGGGGCCCGAATCGGTAGCACGCTTTTTTATATACCTGATCGCCGGACATCTCTTTGTTTTTTTTGCCCCCTTTATCCAAAAATGGAACAAAGCGGCTTACTGGAATTACCTTAAAGCTATAGGGAAGGCCATTTTAAGGAGCGGGTTTTTCTCCGGAGTACTGTACATTGGCCTATTGTTGGGGCTTTTGGCCATTGATGCCCTTTTTGACGCCCGTATCAAGGATGTTCGTTTCCTACAACTGTTCTTCTTCTGTTTGGGCGTTGTGAACACCTGGATCTACCTCTCCGATTTTCCCAAAAACGTCTTGGACAACAACACCATTCAGTTTCAAAAGGCGTTGGAGGTATTTGTAAAGTACATCCTAATACCTTTGGTACTATTGTACCTCGCCATTTTATATGCCTATAGTTTCAAAATACTTCTAGAATGGGAACTTCCGAAAGGGTGGGTCTCCTATTTGGTAACCATCCTGGCCTTCCTGGGCTTTTTGGTACAGGTCATCATCAACCCGATTCAAAAAAGCATCCAAGCATGGACCATAAATCGATTTTATCCTTGGTTCTATTGGCTTCTGCTGCCCCTTTTGGTACTCTTGTACGTAGCCATCTTACGCCGGGTGTTTGATTATGGCATTACCGAAAACCGGTATTTTGTGCTGTTATTGGCCCTATGGATCACAGCGATGTGCTGTTATCTATTGTTTGCCAAAAATAGAAGGCTTATCGTTTTGCCGATTTCCCTTTTTTTGATGACCATGTGCTGCTCCTTCGGATTTTGGGGCGTTTTTAAAGTTTCTAAAAACAGTCAAGTACGACAATTTGAAAAGGTATATACCTCCGTCGTCGCCAACAATAATTTTGGCACCTCCAAAGAACTGAAACAGCTGAAATCGATACTAAAATACCTGGACGATCGCCGAATGTTGTCCGAATTGGACCCCATTACGGGAATCGCCATGGTACCTGCCTTTAAGGACAGTACATACCAAACAGATTCCTATAGAAGCCGATACACCTGGACCGATACCCGAAAAATACTGGATTCCCTGAGCATATCCTTACACCCGAGCGAAGCATCGGACCGGGAAAACGACAGCTATACCATGTACAACTACAATAGCGATTACTTTTTTAGGGGGAAATCCATATCCTTGACCGGGTACGATTATTTTGCCCCGATCTTTTGGTATGAAAATTCCGATACGATCACCGATATGGGAGATTTTAAGCTAACTTACGATAAACGGACCCTTAGCCTGTTGTTCAGCTCAAAAACGGATACCAGTATACGCCAAGCCGTTTCTTTGGAACAAAAACTAGAGGCGCTAACGAAGTATAATTCTCAAATACCTGAAAAAAACAAGCATGAAATGATATTGGACTTTAATGAAGGAGTACTTTCGGGAAAATTGATATTGACCGATATCGGATATCGAAAACAGCAAAACGATTCCATTGTATTGTATCGCGCCCATGCCTATCTATTTTTAAAACCGTAAGCCATGCTGGAACGACTGAATTTGGAACACATCTTGTTCCTTGATATTGAAACGGTACCGGAACAACCATCCTTTGATGTACTCGACCCGGAAAAGCGGGAATTATGGGAACAAAAATCACGATACCAACGCAAAGACGCATACACTCCCGAAGAATTTTATGATAGGGCCGGAATTTGGAAAGATCATCTGTATTTCCGTGGGCTACTTTAACCTAAAGGGGGATATCAGAAATTTTCGGACCACCACCTTTCACGGGGAGGAAGTTACCCTTCTGAAAGCGTTCAAGAACCTTATCGACACCCATTTTAATGGCACCCGCCACCTGCTTTGTGGCCATAATGCCAAGGAGTTCGATTTCCCTTATATCGCAAGGCGCATGATCATACATGGGATTTCATTGCCTTCAAAATTGAACCTTTTTGGAAAAAAACCCTGGGAAATACCCCATTTGGATACCATGGAACTGTGGAAATTTGGCGATTACAAACACTACACCTCCTTAAAACTATTGACCAATATACTGGGCATTCCATCTCCAAAGCAGGATATTGACGGGAGTATGGTACATCAGGTATATTACGGGGAAAACGATCTGGACCGGATCATTACCTATTGCGAGCTCGATGTTATCGCCACCGCTCAGGTATTTTTGCGACTTCGGAACGAACCGTTATTGGTCGACGATGAAATAAGGCACCTGTAACAATATACCGAACGGTTACAGTAGTATTTACCGATCAAGGATTGTACTTCAACTGAATGTATACGGGAAAGTGATCGCTGTATCCCCCGATATACTTCCGCCCGGAATACGTACGATATGGGGTTCCCTTGTATTTGCCCTTAAATTCCTTTAAGTACTCCTCATCAAAGATATTGGCGTGCGCAAAGCTGTGCGTACCCTTTTCGTAATTCAAAAAATTATGCGAAAAAATAATTTGATCGAACATGCTCCATTGCCTTCTATAGTTGGCGGTACCCCTAAACTTGCTCAATAGTTTTTCGGAAGGGTTGTACAAATTTTCGAGCTGCATGAGCGTTTGAATGCTTTTGGATTTTGGCCCATCGTTAAAATCACCCATTATAATGTAGTTCGAATTGGGCGATTTCGCCTCTATTCCCGCTACAAAGGCAAGTAGGGTATTTGCCGCTTTGATCCGTTTATAGTCCGTTTCCGTCTCACCGTCCCTTCTGGAAGGCCAATGGTTGACGAACACATGAACGGTTTCACCGTTCAGCTCTCCGTGAACGTATAAGATATCGCGGGTAGTATCCCTACGGCCGTCGGGGTTCTCGATCAAAAGCGTGATCGGTTCCGAATGCAATACCTTAAAGTGTTCCTTATAGTATATCAATGCGGCATCGATACCCCGTTCGTCTGGAGAATCGTAATGCACATATCCATAATCGCTATTTCGAAGGTGTTCCGCGTCAAGAAGGTCTTCTATCACCGTTTTGTTCTCTACCTCGGCCACTCCTACCAAGATCGGAACCTTGTCGGCCGTAGCGGCGCCGATTTCCGAAATGGTCTTCGCCAATTTGTACAATTTTCGCTTGTACCGCTTCATCGACCATTTCTTTTCGCCCTTTGGAGTGAACTCGTCGTCCAGGGTATCCGGATCGTCGATGGTATCGAATAGGTTTTCAAGATTGTAGAAGGCGATACTGAAAAGTTCCTTTTTGGTGTTTTCCGCTGTGTTTGCGACAGACATGGTCTTTTGCTTTTGGGGTGGCCAAATTTACAAAAATCGCTTGGCAACTATTGTGTAGATTTGCACTTTAAACGGGATATGCTAGAAAAGAAATCGATAGAATACGAAAAAACGGTGCTGATCGGGGTTATCAACCAGGAACAGAGCGAGGAAAAAGTAAAGGAATACCTCGACGAACTTGAATTCCTTACCTATACCGCAGGAGGAGAAGTGTGCAAACGTTTTGTACAACGCATGAACATCCCCAACCCCAAAACACTGATCGGTAGCGGCAAAATGTTGGAAGTGGAGGCCTATGTGGACGAAAATAAAATCGGTTCGGTAATTTTTGACGACGAACTTACGCCCGCTCAACAGCGCAATATCGAGAAACAGTTGCGTTGCAAGATTTTGGACCGAACAGGGCTCATCTTGGACATTTTCGCGCAAAGGGCGCAGACCAGCTATTCCAGAACACAGGTAGAACTGGCCCAATACGAATACCTACTGCCCCGTTTGACCGGCTTGTGGACACACTTGGAGCGGCAAAAGGGAGGTATCGGCATGCGGGGGCCCGGAGAGACGGAGATCGAGACGGATCGCCGGATCGTACGCGATCGGATCAGCCTTTTGAAAAAGAAACTGTTGAAAATCGACCGACAAATGGAGACTCAGCGCGGCAACAGGGGCGCCCTGGTACGTGTGGCACTGGTAGGGTACACCAATGTTGGAAAATCGACTTTGATGAACAAGATCAGCAAGAGCGATGTTTTTGCAGAAAACAAACTCTTTGCTACCTTGGACACCACCGTACGAAAAGTGGTAATCGGCAACCTCCCCTTTCTTTTGAGCGATACGGTAGGGTTCATTCGAAAACTGCCTACACAATTGGTAGAAAGTTTTAAAAGTACCTTGGACGAGGTCAGGGAAGCGGACCTGCTGTTACATGTTGTGGATATTTCGCACCCCCAGTTCGAGGAACACATCAATTCGGTAAATAAAATTCTGGACGAAATCAAAAGTGCCGATAAAAATACCATTATGGTATTCAATAAAATAGACCGGTACGAGCATGAGACCATTGCCGAGGATGACCTTACCACGGAAAAAAGCGAAAGGCACTTTACCATTGAGGAATGGAAAAAAACGTGGATGCAACGTGTCGGCGACAATGCGTTGTTCATATCGGCCCTGAACAAGGAAAACTTTGATGAGTTTCGAAAGCGGGTCTACGACGAGGTACGCGATATCCATGTTACCCGTTTTCCGTACAACAACTTTTTATACCCCGAACATTTGGACGAGTACTAGGCACAATAGCATTGGCGCGGAATCGCCCTATTGCGCTCATTTGCTTCTAATGCCACATCAAAACTATTGCTCCAACAAAATGGCAAGCAGTTTTGGGAGTGTCCCAAGCCCTGATCCGGGGATATCGCAAAGGACGCTTAACCCCGAATACATACCACTTATCGAGAAAAGGGAACCGTTCATATTTTTCACAACAGAAAGCATAGTATTCACAACATAAATTCGGTATAGGGCCATTTGCGACGTAGTTTTACCCTGTAATAAAGAAACAGTATTTGCCCCAACAAATACGATGAACTTAACCCATTTAACAGAAAAAGACAACAACCACTGACCTACTTAAAATTCACTTTAAAAATACTACATGTAACAAACCTACTTTTTAAAAAACCCGGCTCCCCGCCGGGTTTTTTTATGCTCAAAACATGCCGTTCATCGCGCTTTTCAAACACAAAAAAAAGGGACGGGCATGCGGTTGGTCGAACAAATCGTACCGTTCATAGGACACACAACAACTCAGGCTCGGTTGACAACAAATATCGTTATCAAAGCACAATGAAGCCGTACATTTACACTGTAATCGAGCAACAATATTGCCCCCAAACAATTGCCATTGCTTACCTACTTAACCGACTATAAGGTACCCCAAACACCTGTAGCCGACCTATTAAAGCTTTCCGATCCTATCGGACCAAATTTTACAAGAATACCTACTTAACTAAAAAATGCCCCGAGTAAATCGGGGCATTTTTTTATGCTGTTCGGTTTCTGTATTCCAACTCCTTCAAAAATAGTTCTGCTCGGCGCCGCAGCCGCTCTGCCGCTTCCCTTTTCTTACGGTTGTTTTTTAAAAAAATTTTCCTTCCGTTTGGTATCGGAAACTTCCTTTCGCTGCGTTCCGTACGGACTTTCGCCATCGGCATCGCCGACAATATATACCCAATCCTGCATCATATCCTTGAGTCGTTCTACAAGAGTGTTCGAGATCAGCTCTTTGTTCTAGAATATCTTTAAGGTATTAATTGTCCTTTCCGCTCCGTACATTAATTGGGCAATGTTACTTGAAGGCTGACGGTAAACTTAAAATAAAACCCTAGTTGAACTGTATTTTTATGTCGGCCTGGCCGTATAATTTTTATAATATCACCTTGTTTTCTTCTTAAAATCGGGAAGGATTTTAAGAAGAAAAAGTGTTAACGGAACATAGAACAACGACTTTACCTTACCGTTCGTCGAAGATTTTGAGCAGTTCATATTTTTCACAACACTTTCGTCTAGGCACACAACAATAATTTATTGGTGTTGCGCCTTAGCAGTAGATTTGTTCTGGAATTAATGTCGAAAAACCATCTGTTTAAACGTTTTAAAACGATTTTATACCAAAAATACCAAGCCAGATTAGACCAAACCTACTTTACCCAAAGCCCCGGAAATTCCGGGGCTTTGTCATTTAGGATGTTGACGGTCCTATATCGAGTAGAATGACCGTACAATAGCCAATTCCCTTTCCGAACTGACTGTCTCCGTCAAGTTTTGAATACCGAACCAAATTTGAGGCAGAAGTTCCGGACGCGGCTGTAAAGCGTTACGATAAAAAGGTATTTTATCGAAGAAATAGTGCATTTTAACGGATTACACCACAGCTTTGGACCAGTTCACAACAAAAATTTATTCCCGGAACGCTTTGCCCATACATTCGTCCTGTATTTAAGATTTAGAGTGTTTAATGTTTCGGCTTCATTGTTGGAACGGTCCCAAATTCGCATATGACTTTATAAGTTCGATTTGATGGAATGTGCAACCTAATTAACCAATCCTACTTAACAAAAAAACGCCCCGTGACTGTCGGGGCGTTTTACTTTAAGGCCATTACCTATGGCCGAGATATCGGTACTATGTTAGAAAGCGTAGTTCAGACCGAACATCCAATAGCTCTGTGTTTCATTGTCGATGGAATCGAAGGTCGCATCGGTATTGGTCACCAAATCATTGGCAAGCGTTTCTTGCTTGTTTCCTCTTAAACCAAACTCGAAACCGACACCGATTCCTTTCCAAAGGGTGTATCCAAAGGAGTTGATCCAGGTCCAGTTGCTCAGATTGCTGTCCTCATAGCTCTGAAAGGTAGAAAGGTTGGTCTTGAAATTGATAGCTCCCAACTGCTTTGTATAGTCTACCACGATTTTGGCACCCGCCGATGATTCGTATACGGCATCGTTATCCGCAAATACAAAATTGTAGTTCAAAGGATGGATCACCACTACCATATCGGGTATAGGGGTCCAAGTGGCACCAACACCGACATCCAGGTAACCTGGATCGTTAAAATTGTTGATGATGGAGGTACGGTATTCCCCAAGGGCCGAAATAGCAAATTTATCGCTAAGTTTATATCCGTACAAAGAGGTAATATTGAACACATCGGTGGTCCCGTCAAAACTATCGCTGTCTTCCGGATTGTCCTTATCGTCCAATTTCACCCATTGCAGGTTGACGTTTGCGGAGTTCCTCCAAAAGAACTTTTCTTTGTCCAAATTGGCAAAACCGTTTACGGTAACCCCGATATTACCCGAATTATTGTTGGGCGTTCCCTGTAGGTACCAGTTGCTAAAATTGGAAATGTTGGCTCCAATAGTACCGAAGGCACCGGTTTTCCAGCCGGGAAAGGCATCTATTTGCCCTTGTAGGGCGTCGACCCTTGCCTGGATCGCGGCAATCGAATCCTTTTTGCTTGCCTGTTCGGCTTTCAGCTCATCTACTGTCTGTGCAGTTATTGTCGAACATAAGAGTAACGACACTGCGGTAAAAATTAATTTTCTCATAATGGTAAAAGTGTTTAAAATTATTTTCGAAGGCAAAAATAACAATTGCGCACCTATACCTTACTAGATTAACAACAATTATTTCTTTTTAAAGAGTGGCACTGCGGAGCAGGCTTCGCCGTACATCAGGGACTTTGCAACGGGTAAAAGCTTTGTGGTGGCCCACAGATAGGCATTGTCGGGAACCGGTTTTTTACCGCATCCTTTTATGATAACGGAACGATCTTTAAAGGGAGATACGTCTAAATCTGCAATAATTTCCTGATATAGGACCGTTTCCAGGTCCTCTAAAGTGCCCAACACTATTTTTTTTGCCCTAGCGGCAAGTTTACTGCTCAACAGCATATATGCCCATACGGGCACTATGGCGTCCGAAGAACAATGCAAGGCCACAAAACTGTCATCATAAGCTTCCCAAGCGTGGTTGTCGGCCAGCTCTCGAAAGGGTTTTTCGCGAAGTACGAGTCCCTCGTACAGCCAGTCCTTAATGTCCAAGACCATTCTTTTGCCTTTGGGATAATAGGCCTCCAAATCAAAGGTGACCAGTTTGCTTTGGGCGACCCTATTGATAATTTCTTCTGCCATGGCAATTTGTATTTTTTTCTAAGGAGTGGTCGGTTATGTTATACCATTTCTGGTGTTATGGGCCTATAACAGTCCCAATTCCAATTTGGCCTCTTCACTCATCAGATCTTGTGTCCATGGCGGATCAAAGGTAATTTCTACCTCGGCATCGGTGACCATGTCCAACGACTTTACCTTTTCTTCCACTTCTACCGGTAATGTTTCTGCAACCGGACAATTGGGCGAGGTAAGGGTCATCAAAATTTTCACTTCGTTGGCCTCATTGACCAAAACGTCATAAATCAGCCCTAGTTCATATATATCCACGGGAATTTCGGGGTCATAAATGGTTTTTAAGACCCGTACGATTTTCTCTCCCAATGCTTCCGTTCCGTTCGCTTCGTTCACTTCGCTCATATCTTCTGGGTTTTTCTATTTTAACTGTGTCTGATATGCCACGGCATACAGCTTTAATTGTTTGATCATACTCACAAGACCATTGGCCCTAGTGGGGCTCAAGTGTTCTTTTAGCCCTATTTTATCGATAAAGAGGGTATCGGCCTCAATAATGTCCTTTGGTTTTTGATTGCTAAAGGCCCGTATCAAAATCGCAATGATTCCCTTTGTAATAATGGCATCGCTATCGGCAGTGAAAACCAATTTGTCCGTTTCCAGTTCCGCATGCACCCATACCTTACTTTGACATCCTTTTATAATATTGTCGTCGGTTTTATAAGTTTCTTCGATCAATGGTAGGGATTTGCCCAACTCGATCATATACTCGTACCGTTGCATCCAGTCGTCGAACATCGAAAACTCCGCTATGATATCTTCTTGTATTTCCTTTATGTCCATCTCCCAATTTTGTACAAAAGTACAACAAGCGCCGCAGCTATTCAACAGTTTAAGCCAATGATAGGATCAGCGATCTCGATACGGTTTAACCCGGATTATGCATTAGAAAATCTATTACAGCTTCCAGCTACTTCAAAATATGATGCTGCGCTACATTTTTAAATGTAACCGTAGCGGTGCTATGCTTACATTCATAAAATGTCATATTTTATCGCAGCTAAAAGCTTCATTACGAAGTTCTAATGCATAATCCGGGTTTAAAGTTGAAAACGGTACCGCGTATGCTGTTTCCACATGAGTATACAATAAAAAAGGCATTCTTTCGAATGCCTTTTCCGGTCAGTGTAGTTAACAAAATAATATCAGTTGACAAAACCTTCCCTAGGACCGTTCGCAACGAACAAAGCGCGCATACGATCACGTTGCCCGTTGGAGAACATGTACATACAATCGTCCTGAACGTAATCCATATAATTCATGGTCATATCGTTACTTCTGCAATGTACCGTTGGATAGTTCGGGCAGTTGTAATTGGCCTGGTCCGATTTTGGGGTATCCGCTACATAGTCGTCCCGATTGCAACGGCCGTCCCCCCAAATGTGCCTAAGGTTCAACCAGTGACCCACTTCATGTGTGCCCGTTCTTCCTTTTCCGTAGATTCCACCCGCTGCATTTTCGCCAAAAAAGTCCGTCCCGATGACCACCCCGTCCGTTGCGTCCGCTCCTCCAGGAAATTGTGCATACCCGAGTATTCCTCCGCCTATTTCGCAAACCCAGATATTTAGGTTAGTGGTGGGGTCGGTGGGTGCAATCCCCCCCTGCGATGGGTCTTTCATGGCATCGTTCGATCCCCATGAAGCTCGCCCATCTACCTTTCTGTTTACCGTGGCCGTTACAAAATTAACCGCAACATCGGCTACCAACCCGGCAAACTCTGAAGGTACATTGCCCGTATTTGCGTTGTTGTTATTAAAATCCTCGTTCAATACTCGTATTTGTGAGGTAATTTGGGCCTGGGTCACTTCTCCAGAAAATCTTTCCAAGATATTGACCACTACCGGAATGGTTATCGCACCCTCATAGATGGGCGGTGTACCTCCGCCGCCTCCGGGCCTTCCCCTTCCGTTCCCTTTTTCGGCAATGGCTTTTCGTACTTGGTACTCGATATCGTACATTCTTTGTGAAAGGCCTTTATCTTTGGCCAAACGGTATTCCAAATTTTTCATGGAAACGCATTTCTCCGCGTTTCCTGCGACCTTCCCCGTTAAATCGTCGTCAGCTACATACAGACTAAAATCGTCCATATTGATGATAACGTCTTGTTCTTGGGCGTCCAAGGTTTCCTTTTCGGAATTTGCCACCTCACTTTCACAGGATGCCAGCAATACCACTAGCGCTCCCATACATAGAATCACTTTTTTCATAAATAAATAGTTTGTGTTAATGTATGGCGAGGTAAGATTAAACGCATAAGCAAAATCCTAACACTAATGTAGGCATTATCATTTTATTAACACAACATATCATTTAAGAATATGTTCGGAAAACAACTCCAACTTCGGTATGCAGGTATGTCGAGCGTGTCAGGAAAGCATTTTGCGTGCCCTTTCTACGGCCGCTACCAGGGCATCGATCTCTTCCTTGGTATTGTAAAAACTAAAACTGGCCCGCACCGTTCCGGGAATTTGGTAGAAATCCATAATGGGTTGCGCACAATGGTGGCCCGTACGTACGGCAATGCCCAACTTGTCCAAAATGGTACCGATATCGTAGGGGTGTATGCCTTCGATATTAAAGGAGATGACAGCTGTTTTGTGGGCCGCGGTACCGTAAATTTTTAGTCCCGCTATCTTCAACAGTTCCTCTGTTGCGTATGCTAGCAGTGATGCTTCGTAAGCCGCTATTTCTGTAAGACCGATACCATTTAAATAGTCCAACGCGGCTCCAAAAGCGATACCACCGCAAATATTGGGCGTCCCTGCCTCGAATTTATGGGGCAGATCGGCATAGGTGGTCTTTTCAAAGGTAACTTCGGCTATCATCTCGCCCCCGCCTTGGTAAGGGGGCAATTTGGCGAGCCATTCCGATTTTCCGTAGAGCATTCCTACACCGGTAGGGCCACAAAGCTTATGTGCCGAAACGGTATAAAAATCAACATCCAAAGCCTGAAGGTCCGCTTTCACATGAGGGGCGGCCTGTGCTCCGTCGATTACAACGGCCGCATCTACGGCATGGGCCGCCTCGATAATCTCCTCGATCGGATTGATAGTGCCCAGCGCGTTGGAGATATGATTGCAGAACACCAGTTTGGTGTTTTCGGACAACAACTCGCGGTAAACGTCCATCCGAAGCTCCCCTTCGCGATTCATGGGAATCACTTTTAAGGTAGCCCCTGTACGTTCACAGAGCATTTGCCATGGGACAATGTTGGAATGGTGCTCCATGGCCGACACCAAAAGTTCATCGCCTTTTTGTAACAGCGTGGTAAACCCATTGGCCACAATATTGATGCTATGGGTGGTACCCGACGTAAAAATAACCTCTCGGGAAGCGGCAATATTAAAATGCTGCTGTATTTTCTGTCGTGCTTGCTCATAAGCGTCCGTAGCTTCCTGTGAAAGGGCATGCACCCCTCTATGGATGTTCGCGTTGTATCGGGAATAATAGTCCACGATGACGTCGATTACCTGTTGCGGTGTTTGGGAGGTTGCGGCATTATCGAGGTATACCAAGGGCTGACCATTGACCGTTCTGGAAAGGATGGGAAAATCGGCACGTATTTGAGCAACATCTTTCATAGTCATATTTCTAGCATACAAAGATACTTGATATCCGGATCAAGCCGTGGCGTAAACGGTCTAAAAACGAAACCCCGGCCCAACTTTTATGTAATACCATTTCTAATGTTAAATTACCCATTAAAAATTGTTCTTTTCCTTAGAAAACAAAACGTTTATCTACATCTGGAGTAGAGGGGTTAACGAAAAAGGTAGTTGAGAGAAACTTGAAATACGGTATTAAAATTCTGAACGTCCCCGCCCGCCCCGTTGTTCAAACGGTTGCGCACCCCCTGGTAGATACGGCCGGAAACCGCCCATTCTTCGTTAAGGTGGTACGAAACTCCGGCGGCCACACCATAATCCAGTTCAAAATCGCCGTTTACGGAACGTTTTTCGTCCAAAGCACCACCGTCTACCCCTTCAAAATTCTTCAGTTTGGTCACCTCGTTCAGTAAAAATCCAAATTGAGGTCCAAATTGTAGAGAAAAGCGGTCGTTCAACGAAAAGTCTCCCAGCAAGGGTACGGTAAGGTAGTTCGATTGCACTGCGGTCTTAAAATCGTTGCCATCGCCAGTGCCGCCCCCTTCGATAAATGCCAAGTCGGTATTGAACTGAAAGCCTTGGGAGGAATACAACAGTTCCGGCCGCAGCGCAAATTTTCTGGAATAGCGTACGGAAACGAACCCGCCAAAATGTCCGGAAAACCTTGGGTTGACCCCTTCGGTAAGGTCGCCTACGATAGTACTGTAATTCATGCCCGCCTTGAGCCCAAAACGGGTTTCCTGTGCGGAGGAGGTACTGTTAAAAAAGGAGAGTACCACTACCAAACATACCGACCGAAACGTTTGGTCCAAAACCTTTTTACCCTGCGTTCGGGCAATGGTGACACTTAAATGGTTGAACATTGGCTATAGGGCTATAGATCAAAACCCAAATTGACGCCGAGCTTTTTCGCGATCAATTTATTGATACGTGTTTTTAACTCTGGAATGCGCACACTTTCCAATACGTTGTTGGCAAATGCATACATCATCAATGCACGGGCCTCTTTTTGGGGAATGCCCCTCGATTGCAGGTAAAAAAGCGCATCCTCGTCCAACTGCCCGATGGTACAGCCATGCGAACATTTGACATCATCGGCAAAAATTTCCAATTGTGGTTTGGTGTTGATCGTTGCCTTATCACTTACAAGAATATTGTTGTTTTGTTGAAAGGCGTTCGTTTTCTGTGCTATTTTATCGACCACGATCTTTCCGTTGAACACGCCCGTGGCATTTTCCCCATAGATTCCCTTGTAGTCCTGATGACTTTCGCAATTGGGTTCAATATGGTGTACCAAGGTATGGTGGTCTACGTGTTGTTTTTCTCCAAGAATGGTCACTCCTTTCATGGTAGAATCGATATGCTGCCCATTTTGGTAGAAGTTCAGATTGTTCCGCGTCAGTTTGCCCCCAAAGGAAAAGGTATGGACCTTGACAACACTGGTATCTTTCTGTTGGATATAGGTATTGTCGATCAAAGATGCCTTGGAGCTATCGTTCTGCACCTTGTAATAATCTACTATCGCGTTTTTGGCCGCAAAGATCTCGGTCACCGAATTGGTCAGCACCTCGTTAGCGGTCAAACTCTGGTGTCTTTCAATTACCTGTAGTTCGGCATTTTCCTCGGCAATGATCAAATTACGGGGCTGTAGCAATAAGGATGCCTCGTTTCCAGTAGCAAAATGAATGATTTCTACCGGTTTTTTGGGCATTTTGTTCTTAGGGATATAAATATAGGCCCCTTCCCTACTAAAAGCAGTATTTAAAGAGGTAAGCGATTCGTCCTTTGAGGCGGCCTTGTTAAAGTACACGTCCATTACCTGTTTGTACATCGGCTTGGTCAGGGCCGAGCTCATCAAACAGATATCAACACCATCGTGCGTGGTCTCGGATAGAAAAGAGCTGTAGATACCGTCGATAAAGACAATTTTATAGGTGTCTATTTCATGAAGAAAGTACTTCTTCACATCCTTATACTCCAGCGCGTTCGCCTCCTTTGGAAAAATACTGAAATCGGTATTTCGCAAGCTATTTAAGGAAGTATACTTCCAGGCCTCGTCCTTTTTGGAGGGAAAGCCTTTTTCTTCAAAATTTTTAATGGCCTCGGTGCGCACATCGTGTATGGGATGGTCGATATCGACATTGTTTTCAAATGCCATAAACGAGGCGATCAATTTATCCTTTAAATCCATAGTATCTATTTCAAATTGCTTAGGCATCACGCATGTTAACGGTGCCGAACAAACTTAAACCACCGCTTCGTTCTTGATCCAATCGTATCCTTTTTCCTCGAGTTCAAGCGCCAGCTCCTTACCTCCGGATTTTACTATTTTACCATTGTGCAGCACATGTACAAAATCGGGCACGATGTATTCCAACAGTCGTTGGTAGTGGGTGATAACGATAATGGCGTTGTCCTTGCTCCTCAATTTATTGACGCCGTTGGCCACGATACGTAGGGCATCGATATCCAGACCGGAATCAGTTTCGTCCAAAATGGCCAATTTGGGCTCCAACATGGCCATTTGAAAAATTTCGTTTCGTTTCTTTTCTCCTCCGGAAAACCCTTCGTTCAGGGAACGTGACAAAAACCGACGATCGATTTCGAGCATTTCGGATTTCTCTCGGATCAACTTTAACATTTCATTGGCCGGCATGTCTTTTAATCCCTTGGCCTTTCTGGATTCATTGATGGCCGTTTTCATAAAATTGGTCACCGATACGCCCGGAATCTCCACTGGGTACTGAAACGAAAGGAAAACGCCTTTGTGTGCACGTTCTTCCGGTGCCGCATCTTCCAAGTCCTCTCCGTCGAGTACTACCGATCCCTTGGTTACCTCGAACTCCTCTTTCCCTGCAATAACGGAGGCAAGGGTACTTTTACCGGAACCATTGGGGCCCATAATGGCATGTACCTCTCCCGCATTTACCGCTAGGTTAATTCCTTTTAAGATATCTTTCTCTTCTACCCTTGCGTGTAGTTCGTTAATTTTTAACATGCTTACTTCGTTTAAATAATTCGGTATTTCTGGTGTTTCGTTTTCTTTTTTAAAAAGCTGCTTCTTGGTATTTCTACGTCGCTATCGGATCAAGAATAGCCCATCACAAGTTTTCAGGTGCGGTATCCTATCCCACGGAACCTTCTAAACTGATTTCCAATAGTTTTTGTGCCTCTACGGCAAACTCCATCGGCAACTTGTTCAATACTTCCTTGCTAAAGCCGTTTACGATCAAGGCGATGGCCTTTTCCGTATCGATCCCACGCTGGTTACAATAGAAAATCTGGTCCTCCCCGATCTTACTTGTTGTGGCCTCGTGTTCGATCTGGGCCGTTTTGTTTTTTACTTCGATATAGGGAAACGTATGCGCGCCACAGGCGTTCCCCATTAAAAGGGAGTCGCATTGCGAAAAATTTCGGGCATTTTCGGCCCTACTGTTCACCTGTACCAGACCACGATAACTGTTCTGTGATTTTCCGGCGGAAATTCCTTTGGAAATAATGGTGCTACGGGTGTTTTTACCCAAATGGACCATTTTTGTACCGGTATCGGCCTGTTGATAGTTATTGGTGACCGCTATGGAATAAAACTCGCCTATCGCATTATCGCCCTTTAAAATACAGGAAGGATACTTCCAGGTGACGGCAGAACCGGTTTCGACCTGGGTCCATGATATTTTGGCGTTCTTTTCGCAAATACCCCGTTTGGTGACAAAATTGAACACGCCGCCCTTGCCTTCCTTATCTCCGGGAAACCAATTTTGTACCGTTGAGTATTTAATTTCGGCATCATCGAGTGCAATGAGCTCTACCACGGCCGCATGCAGTTGGTTTTCGTCCCTTGAGGGAGCGGTACATCCTTCCAAATAACTTACATAACTGCCTTCGTCGGCGATGACCAATGTGCGTTCGAACTGACCGGTTCCTGCCTGATTGATGCGGAAATAGGTCGAAAGTTCCATGGGGCAGCGCACTCCTTTTGGGATATAACAAAAGCTTCCGTCGGAAAAGACCGCCGAATTCAAGGCCGCATAAAAATTATCTTTTTGGGGCACTACCGAACCGATATACTTTTTCACCAACTCCGGGTGTTCCTTTATGGCTTCGGAAATGGAACAAAAAATGATTCCTTTTTCCGCCAGCGTCTTTTTAAAGGTGGTCGCTACCGAAACGGAATCCATCACGATATCCACAGCAACCCCTGCCAGTTTCTTTTGTTCGTCCAAGGAGATTCCCAACTTTTTAAAGGTGTCCAGCAATTCGGGATCTACCTCGTCCAAACTATCATATTTTGGTTTGCTGTTGGGTGCCGAGTAATAGGATATGGCCTGAAAGTCCGGTTTGGCATAGGTAACGTTTGCCCACTCGGGCTCTTCCATCGCCTGCCAATGTCGAAAGGCCTCCAAACGCCAATCCGTCATCCATTTCGGCTCACTTTTCTTTTTGGAGATGGCAACTACGATATCTTCGTTCAATCCAACAGGAAAGGTATCGGACTCGATATCGGTATAAAAACCGTATTCATACTCCTTTGTTTCCAGTTCCTTCTTTAACTCTTCTTCTGTATACGCCATAACTTCTAATTAAATTTGAACGAAAAGTGCTTTCGCACCGCTACGTTCCGTGAAGTACTTATTATATCGTTTTCTTGACAACCATATTGTCAGGTACCTTCGAGTCCCGAAAGGCCTTTGTCCTTAAAGGGAAAAGCTCTCTCCGCAACCGCAGGTACGCTGTGCGTTGGGGTTGTTGAATACGAACCCTTTCCCGTTAAGGCCTCCCGAATATTCCAATACGGTTCCCACGAGATATAAAAAACTTTTTTTGTCCACAATAATGCGTACGTCATTGTCCTCAAAAACCTTGTCCGCTTCGGAAATGGTCTTATCAAAATCAAGCTCGTAGGACAGGCCACTGCAGCCGCCACTTTTTACGCCTACGCGCACGTAATCTTGGCCCGCATCGAACCCTTCTTCCGTCATCAGGGAAATTACCTTTTTTCGAGCCGTTTCAGATACTTGGATCATGGTTACTTGGATTTGTTCTAAATAGTTTTCAAAGATACGTCATACTGGGGATTTCGACCCAATTCGTAACATTATTATAACAAATGTTTTAATAGGCCTTTTCTATCGTTCCCTTTCGAAACCGTTGCGGGCCGTTTACCGTATTTTTAGCAGTACCAGGTCGGTCGTTCCCTTATTGTCGATTTCAGCCATATCCGTACTACCGGTCTCGCCTACCAAAACAATGCTACCATCGGTGTTTTCCAAGGCATCAAAACCGAAGTCCAAACCCGACCCTCCAAAGGATTTTTGCCAAACCAGTCCGCCATCCCCATTGGTTTTGAGCAACCAAAAATCGTTCTCCCCGTGGTTATGGTCCGCATCCTTATCATTGCTCTTGGAATTGCCGGTAATGATAAAGCCACCGTCCCTACTTATTTGAACGCTATGGGCTGCATCAAAACCGCTACCGCCATAGGTATTTTCCCATAATAGGTTTCCTTGGTCGTCCAATTTTACCAACCATACATCGGACTCCCCATTATTTTTAGAAATGTCGGTATCGGTACTGAACGTATTGCCCACAATGGCATAGGCATTGTCGGGGGTCCTTACGATATCATAGGAAATTTCGATACCGGAACCACCAAAGGAGCGTTCCCATACCAAAGTGCCCTCGGCATCGATCTTGAGCACCCAAAAATCATAGCTTCCACGGCTATCGGAAATATCAAAATCGGCACTCTCGCTAAATCCTGTCATTACAAAACCACCATCGGACGATTGCACCACGGCATGCGCCCGATCGTTATTGGTCCCCCCAAAATACCTTCGCCATTCGATGTTCCCTTCGGCATCCAACTTGGTTCCCCAAAACTCGCCTACGCCATGCCTTGTAAGGGATGTCCCTTTTTCCGTAAACCCATCGGCCCGGGCCGCGGTAACATCTAAAAAACCGATAAAAAAGTAGCCGCCATCGGCCGTTTGCACCACATCATAGGAATGATCATGGCCGGAAAAGCCATAACTGCGCTCCCATTCAATAGTTCCAACGGCATCCAATTTCAACAACCAATTGTCGTGAAAACCCTCATTATTGCTTCCGTCGCCATCGTCGCTCATGGCATACCCGGTCAACATAAAACCGCCATCGGCCGTTTGTATTACGGCCTGCCCTTGGTCGTCCTTGCTACCACCAAAGGTTTTCGACCATTCCAAGCTTCCTTCGCCATTCAGTTTTAACAACCAATAATCGTTTACCGGTAGAGCCTTGCCGCTCAGGTCCCCGTCCGTACTGTCCGAAAAACCTAAAATGGCATACCCGCCATCCGTAGTGGAGATGACCGAACGTGCCGTTTCCGCTCCCGTACCCCCATAGCTTTTTACCCAACTGGTTTCCCCTAAAAACTGGAACACTTCGGAATCCGCCACCATAAGGTCGTCCA
This sequence comes from Maribacter sp. 2-571, assembly GCF_050589625.1. Lineage (NCBI taxonomy): Bacteria > Pseudomonadati > Bacteroidota > Flavobacteriia > Flavobacteriales > Flavobacteriaceae > Maribacter > Maribacter sp. 2-571. Next base: position 68,174 of record NZ_JBNGOP010000025.1, read on the forward strand.
CATTGTCGGTACATGACAGCAAGAGCGTTCCAAAAAGTAATGGTATGGCCAATCGTACGTTTACACTGCTCATAAACCGGTCGATTTTTTGATTACAAAAAGCCCCCTATTGATGTCGCTGACGACTATTTTTCCACTTTCAAAAAAAGGGTATACGCTCCAAACCCCACTAAACTGGGCCACATCGGTTTCCGGATGCGTATCAAAAAATGCCTTTTCAACAATGTTTCGTTCTGCAATTCCGTTGAGATCTAAAACCCGCACCCCGGCAGTGTAATTGGCCAGAAAAAATTCATCCCCCTTTACATATCCGTTATGGTCGATCGCACTGGTAGGGCCCAAATAGGTATCGTGCAATAGCGGATTGTCCAAATCGGCAAAGTCAAATATCAAGGTGCGCGACTGAAACCCTAAGCGCTGTTCGTCCGTTTCGTCCCCTAAAATAAAAAAACGTTGGTCTTCGGTAAACCATCCTTGATGGGTATATCCAATGTTCGGATAGGTGATGGTGGCAATTTCCGTGGGCGACGCTTTATCGGTCACATCTACGATAACCACCTGATTTTCATTGGCCCCGATATAAATTTCACGGCCGGTATAGTCGGTATCTGCTCCGGAATAGGTAATTACCTGTGCATCGTGGGTGTAGGCGTTGGCCGAGTGCCCCCCGGCGGCCAGCGGGTTTTTTGGGTCGCGAAGATCAATAAAATGACCGCCTCCCAAAAAGGTTGCGGTACCCACGGCATAACCAAAACCGGTTTCTTCGTTGATGACGATGTTGTGTGCGTTCCCGAACTCCCCATAGCGCACATCGGCATCGAAAACAACTGGTGGATCGGCAACGTTGCGCAACCTGGTAAGATCGAACACCTGCATGCCATGGTCTGCGGCCTCGGAAACGATAAAGGCGTGGTCGTTATATACCTTTATGTCGCGCCACGAACTGTTTACCGTAGCCGTGGGCAGCTTTCCAAGATAGATCAGGTTTTGGTCATCGGAAATATCTACGAACGCCGTTCCATTATCCAGCCCCATTAAGGCGTATTCCTTGCCTGAAACCGGGTCGGTCCACCCCCAACTGTCGTTGCCACGATCAGCTGTAAAAATGGCCAACGGCAATTGTCCGACCAAATCGTATCCATTGCAGGGAAATGCTCCGGCCATGCCATCCTCGCAAGGTGTTATTGCGCTGTCCGGTTCGTTGCCAATGTCGTCATTCATTGGGCCGCTCGGTCCATCATCATTATTGGAGCAACTGAAAAGCAATGCAAAAAGCAAGGTGCTCATCATTATATTTTTAACAAAAGTCATCTGTTTCATCTGTTAATATTTATTGTTTTTTAATGGTCAGATGTAATTCGGCAATAATCATTTCGGTTGGTATCAAGAATTGTTATAGCTCATTTCATACTTTATACCATTTCTACCTTGAAATTACCCATTAAAAATTGCCCTTTTCCGCTTATACTTCAAAATAAAAAACAACCGTAGCTAATGCTATGCTTGATTTTTCTTTTTCGTCCAAGCAAAAAATCACTGCTTTTTATTTGGGTAATTTCAAGGTAGAAATGGTATTAAAGATACTATTTCTTATTGCGTGGTCCGAAGTATGGCATGCACAGCCGTTTTTTGGGCCTTTGCCCCGTTGTAACCTGCGTTTTCATTTTTGAAAAGCGATTGCCAAAAAATACCTGTATTTTTGCCCTATGTTGGAAAATAAAGAACAGGAACGTACCGCTTTGGAACGTTTGGGAGAGTTTGGGCTGATCGAACACCTTACCAAAGACTTCCCTATTGAAATGCCCGCAACAGTAATGGGAATCGGTGACGATGCCGCCGTACTTCAGTTGAGCGATGACCACAGCGTTGTCACCACGGACCTATTGATAGAAGGCGTGCATTTTGACCTGAGTTATATGCCCTTAAAACATTTGGGGTATAAGGCAGTGGTGGTGAATTTGTCGGACGTGTACGCCATGAACGCCAAAGCCACCCATATTACCGTTTCGGTAGCGGTCTCCAACCGTTTTCCACTCGAGGCTTTGGAAGCCCTTTATGAGGGTATTCGGCTCGCTACCAAAACCTACGGGGTAGACCTGATCGGCGGGGACACTACTTCCGCTACCGCGGGAATGCTCTTGAGCATTACCGCCTTGGGCACGGCCGCCGAAAAAGATGTGGTATATCGGAAAGGTGCGCGGGCCAACGACCTATTGGTAGTATCGGGAGATCTTGGAGGTGCCTATATGGGGCTTCAGGTATTGGAACGGGAAAAGGAAGTGTTCAAGGTAAATCCGAACAGCCAACCCGACCTAGATCCGTACGCCTACATTGTAGAACGGCAACTGAAACCGGAAGCCCGTAAGGATATTATTGCTCTTTTCCCCCAATTGGGAATTCGTCCGACATCCATGATCGACATTAGCGACGGACTTTCCTCGGAAATTTTGCACCTGTGCAAACAAAGCGGTGTCGGCTGCAAACTGTTCGAAGAAAAAATTCCGCTGGACCCTACGGTCATTAACGCCTGCGAAGAGTTTAAGATCGATAGCAGCTTGGTCGCCCTCAGCGGTGGGGAAGATTATGAATTGCTCTTTACCATTGATCAAAAGGATTTTGATAAAATCAAGGGAAATCCCAACCTTACGGTAATCGGACATATGACCGATGCTTCATTGGGTGCCCATTTGGTGACCCGGGACAACAGTCAAATTCCATTGACCGCGCAGGGGTGGAATTCTTTTGCCTCGAAATAGGAGAAGTTTCCCAGAGGACAAATCGTTACCACAATCCATAAATCAAAAATGGAGACGATCTTAAATGCAGGTTTGGGTATTGGTGTTTTTATGTTTTTGGTCTTGTTGTTCAAACGGGGCAAAAAACGGAGCGACTATTATTTTCTGAGTTGGATTTTGGTGACCATAGGCCAAATCGGGTTTTATGAGGTAACCATATTCCAGTTTCCACTTTCCGGGATTATCGGAGTTCTGGGCTTTGCGCTGCCCCTTTTGAGTACACCGTTATTGTTCCTTTATCTGCTGGCGCTTACCGGGCATTCCATATCATGGAAAAGCGTTTTTGTACATCTAGCTATTTACCCCATTTACGTTATCACGTTAATGGTGCTCGCCGAAAAAAACGGCTTTGTCCTTTCCGCTTCCAATGGGTATTTTATGCCCCCGAAAAACGCTCCTTTATGGATGTTTTACTATGCCGTACCGCTTGCCATTTCGGGCACGACCTACTTTTTTTTGAACCTGTTGTTATTGCGGAAACACCAAAAATCTATAGTATCCCTCTTCTCCTACGATGAAAAAATAAACCTGAAATGGGCGGTTTACGTCATTTACGCCTCTTTTGTGCTTTTTGTAGTAGTTTCCTTCCTCATTTTTGGGGCCACCCAGTTTCAGTTGTTCCCGATAAAAAACGCTTTTGCGCTTGTAGGGATTTGCTCGGGCCTTGTGTTGATCGCATTCGGGTTTTACGGGTTTCGACAGACTACTATTTTTTCGAATATGGAACCGCTTTTTTTAAATGATGATGCGAAAGCGTCGCCCTTGGAAAAATCATCCTATGCAAAATCCGGTCTCACGGAAGCCGCTATCCAACAACTGGCCCAAAAGCTGACCTTGCACATGGAAAAAGAAAAACCATTTTTGAACGAGGACCTCAACCTCCATTTGCTGTCCCAACAGACCCAAATTCCCCCTTCGCATCTTTCCCAAATCATCAACCAACATTTTAAAAAGCATTTTTACGACTTCGTCAACAGTTACCGGGTAGCAGAGGCCAAAGAAAAGATATGCTCGCAAGCGCATGCCCATTTATCCCTGTTGGGCATCGCCTTTGAATGTGGATTTAAGTCCAAGTCTTCCTTTAATCGGTATTTCAAGAAGTATACAGGCAGTGCTCCGTCCGAGTTTAGAAAAAAGTAAGCTTTTTTGGTTCAGCCCATGGGTCGGGTCGTGTGGATCTTTGCTTTAGAAGAGCTTTGCTTAAAACAATATACATGGACGAATACGCTGTTCTTCATCAAACTAATATTATTGTTCACGTATGCGCAGGAACCATAGCATTGCTGGTCGGGTTGATTGCTTTGGCAACCAAAAAAGGCAAAAAATGGCATCTGAAAAGTGGGCGAATATTCCTTTGGCTTCTATCGATCGTAATCCTGACGGGGCTTCTAGGGGTATTCGTGTTCAAAGGGAATGCATTTCTTATCGTTATTACCGTTTTAAGTGGCTACAACGGTTATTCCGGGTATCGGTGTTTAAAAACCAAATCGAACCTTCCACAATGGCAAGATATCGTCGCAGTCGTTGTCGGTATCGCGGCCGGTTCCTATTTCCTGTACTATTTTAAAACCATCGGTATGATGTGGGCCCCGGTAATCATCTATGCTTCGGTAGGATTTCTTTTTTTCATCATCTCATACGACCTGCTTCGGTACCTAATTCCCCGAAAAAAGTATAAAACCCTTTGGTTGTACGAACACATCTATAAAATGATCGCTGCCTTTACCGCCTTGCTATCGGCCGCCACGGGAACGGTACTTCCCCACTACAAGCCCTATAGCCAGTTTTTACCATCGCTATTGGGTACGTCCTTCGCTATTTTTGCCATTATCTATACGTATCGGAAACGCGCTTCTTTGCGGTTAAAATCTTCCTAAAGTACGCCAATGCGTATGTGGACGTGACCGCTTTTCGCATGGTTTCAGGGGGCCGAGGGGCCATCCCTATCCCAAAAAAGAAAATTCCCAAAAACCAAGGGCGTTCCAGCTTAACTGTTGTGGGGCATACGACAGTGAAGAAAGTGGGCGCTTACTTAATTTTCAGGAAATTATCTTCAACCCCCATTAAGAACGGGGGTTTGCTCGCCAAAGCATAATTAGGCTACTTGTTTCGCAGCTCTATGTCTTTTTTGGTATATGATCTCTAAAGTGTTATTGATGTCTTGAAGTTCCGGTGTAAGTGCGGAGAGCTTTCCGCTTACGTCCGTGGTTACCTCTCTACCGCAATGGATACATTTGTATTCTTTGATGTGTGACGTTACTTTTTTTGACACTGAGTAATGGTGTCCGAACAGATTACAAAATACTTTTTTCATGCCAGTAGGTTTTATAAAGCAAGCTACTTTTGGGGAAGTAGTTTTGCTTTGCCAGGTGTTGAACTTTTGCTTCGAAAGCCTTATTTCAAAAAGCTTTTTTCTCTAACGCACGCGCTTAAGTTTTTATTGGGGCGCCAACGAATTTTTCTTACTTTTTTCGATGAACGGTTCATTTCGAACAAAATGTTCGACGAACTACCACTTGAGCCAAGGAAAGTCTTTGTCGAATTTGCAAAGTGCCCCCTTTCTATTTTTATGGAAATGGGTATCTTTCCCGTATCGTTTTCCATAAACGGCACCTATTCTTATAGCCCATTGTAAATGAAAACCAAAAAAGCGCTCTTTGTCACCGCCTTTGCCCTTTTTTCGCTATTTTTTGGTGCGGGAAACCTGATTTTACCGCCTTTATTGGGGTTTCGTTCCGGAAACCTTTGGTGGTTGGTGGCCATGGGGTTTTGCCTGTCCGCCGTACTGGTCCCGATCTGTGGTATTCTGGCACATGCCAAATTACAGGGGACTATTTACGATTTTGCAAAAAAGGTATCCCCCAATTTTAGTTGGGTGTACGCGCTACTGATCTATAGCATTTCCATTGCCCTACCTTCCCCTAGAACGGCGGCCGTAACCCATGAAATTGCGATAGCGCCACTTTTTGGAACCCCACCCTTGGCAACCAGCGTATGCTATTTTGTTTTGGTCTTTATTTTTGTGTTGAACCGTTCCAAAATACTCGATGGCATCGGAAAGGTGCTTACCCCTACGATCATTCTGATGCTGCTGGCCCTAATCGGTAGCACCTTGCTCGGACAAGAGTATGTTTTCGGACTTTCCAGCTTTGAAAATCCGTTTTCGGAGGGAATTTTAGAGGGATATCAAACCTTTGATGCGATCGGTGCCGTTGTCGTGGGAGGGGTCATCATCATTTCCATCGACCTTAAATACCCGAACGCCCCGTATTCGGAAAAGAAAAGCCTGGTGCGCAAGGCAGGATTGCTGGCAGGTTTTGGACTGTTGCTTATTTATACCGGACTTATTGTGACCGGTGCACTCGCCCATGGCGCTTTTGAAGCTACTGTTTCACGCACGGCCTTACTCAATGGTATCAGTACCCAAAACCTGGGAAGCGGCGCCAATATGATACTCAGTATTTTGGTTAGTTCGGCCTGCTTTACCACAGCGGTCGGTATTGTCACCGGCACTGCAGATGTTGCAAAACATTGTTTTAAAGGTTCGCAAAAGGCCTATGTTGCGGCAACAGGTATCGGCTGTGTTTTGGGAATTGTAATGGGCCAATTTGATGTATCCTATATTATATCCGTAGCCTTACCTATTCTTATGATCATTTATCCCATTACTATCGCGCTAATTATATTGAACGTACTCCCCGACAAATATACCTCCACAACCGTATTCCGGGGAGTAATTATCGTTACCGGTATATTCAGCATCCCTGATTTTATGGCGAGTATCGGTTTAGGGGAAGGCATACTGTTTTTACAGCACCTTATTCCATTGAGCAGTTTTGGCATGGCGTGGGTGCTTCCAGCGGTGATAGCGTTCGTTGTAATGAATTTTATGTCCCGGCCATCCACCATCAAAACAGGTGACTAGGCTACTTTCTTATCTTGACCATTTCTTTCTTTTATGGTTTCCGTGCCTAACGATTCAAGAACGAACAAGCCTTGTTTTATTGCTAAAAAACGTCCCTTTTAAGTGTTTCCACTTAAAAGGGACGTCCTATGTTGTTCCTTACGGTCGGTAAGGGGTAGAACCACGTTCCGTACGGAATGTACCAATACCGGTTCAATTTCCTAGTACCATTTCAAAGTTAAAATGGTATTAGGCATCACCGGCTTCAGGGGACAGGTATTTATACACCACTCCCGCCAATAGCGCCCCAACGATGGGAGCGACCCAAAACAGCCACAATTGGCCAAAGGCCCAATCACCGACGAATACTGCTTGACTGGTACTTCGTGCCGGGTTTACCGATGTGTTTGTCACCGGAATGCTCACTAAATGGATCAAAGTAAGACATAACCCTATCGCCAGCCCGGCAAAACCTTTTGGCGCCTTGGAATGGGTGGTTCCCAAAATAACGAAAAGAAAAATAAAGGTGAGCACAATTTCTGCAACCAAGGCCGCGATCATGCCATATCCTCCAGGGGAATGTTCGCCATATCCATTTGCGGCAAAACCGCCAAGTTCAAAGCCTGCATGGTCCGAAGCGATCAGGTATAGGATTCCCGCCCCCGCAATGGCCCCAAGCACCTGTGAAACAATATAGGGCAATAGGTCCTTTCCATCGAAGCGCCCCCCTACCCAAAGGCCAATGGAAACGGCCGGGTTCAAATGACAACCGGAAATGTGCCCTATGGCATAGGCCATGGTCACTACGGTTAGACCAAAGGCGATGGACACCCCAACAAAACCGATTCCAAGTTCGGGGAAGCCTGCCGCCAAAACGGCACTTCCACACCCTCCCAATACCAACCATAAGGTACCGATAAATTCTGCGATTACTTTTTTCATACGTACTGATTTAGTTAATGATTATAGTGTTAGTACGGTAAGTTATCAAAAATTTAAATGTCAGCATATCAAAAAGTAATGAAAATCAGTGATTTACAACGTTTTCTAGAGAAGAAAACCCGAGGAAGAATGCCGAAAAGCACCCTAAAAAACAGGGAGGCGAAGTTGTGGCTCTTTTTTTAACGTTGGTTTTGAACGCACAGGAAATAACTGCCTTCTAAGCTATATTAATGGAATTGGCTGTGACACTATCCCGATTAGCGGATAATACCATTTTAACTTTGAAATGGTGTGACTTATGTCGATTGGATATTTGGCAGAAGTGTTGGCCCCTCTTAAAAGTGATACCAAAACGCCGATTGAGCGTCCCGACGCGGATGGAAACGTTTCGACTTTTGTTTTCGGGGTCTCCAGAGCATGGTGAAGGAGTGATTACAATGCTATTATGCACACCTTGCTTTGTTAGCACGGAGGCCAGCGGAACAATAGGGAACACTGGATATTTTACCTTTCGCAAAAAATTGGATTTTGTTTTAGGAGAATTATTTGATAGGTTCCTGTTTCGTACCCCTAAAGTTAATGATTTCGATAATGCCTTTTCTGGGCCTTATTCTGTAGATGATATAGTTATTCTTGTCCACCAAACCTTTGTGGACATTTTTATGTTTGGCGGTCGCAGGACAGATCATCGGGTATTTGGCGATACGCCCCATTAGACTTTTTAGGTTCTCTTCCAAATTATGGATTTCCTTTACCGTCCATTTCTCTTCAAGGAATGCTATGACCGTATCGAGACCTTTTTCGGCTTGTGGCGTCCAGACTATTTTCAACGCCATTTATCAAAACGTTTCATTACGGTACCATTGGAAGTGTATTCCCCTTTGTCCGCTTGTCCTAGTCCTGTTTCAATCTCCACTTGTTCTTCTTTCGAGAGTTCGCTCCACCAATCCATCTGTTCCTCGTCGAACACTTTTTTGAGCTTTGCCAATAGGCTTTCTTTTTGAGTCTGCAATAAAAGATGCATCAACTCCAATTTAGTGGTCTCTATATTCATGATTTCTAAGGTATTTGTACTTATAACAAAGATAATTTATATTTCATTGCCCTAGGTGCAACCAAAGATTACCCCTAGTTGGTTTGTGTTTTCCTTAAGTAAATGACCTCGGGACAAGCCCACGAGGCATTAGAACGAAAATTACCATTGATTTCGACGCAAGCGTCGGAGCATTTTAAATCTCGATTATCGAGTAAACTACTTAGGGGCAATCCTACGAGGCATTAAAAAGAACTGTCCTTTACTATTTCGATGCAAGTATCGGGTTAGGGGAACCCGCTCATAGGAATCAAAAATCTATACCGTTTGGTGGCGTAAGATTATGCTCCCGCCAGTTTGCAACTGGTGGCCACTCATGTAGGCCAACGACAGACGCGCCACCGGTTAAAGACTAGCGGGAGCTGCGAGCGGAGTACGGCCGGTGCACTTTGTCATAATTTTATAGTACTTACTCAGTAGGCCACTAGTTACAAACTAGCGGGAGCCGGGGTTTCCGTTGTAAAGGGGTGGGGCCAGTTTTCAGATCGTGCCAAAGGTAACCATTTTAGTGTTGGACCGTCTTCTTTACCGACATAGAACCAGCTTATGCCAATGTAGGAACTGGACGAAAAAGGAACGCTCCATGATATTCAAGATGATCGATTCTTTCCTGACCAAAAAGAAGTTCAAGGACTTTTTCAACAAGAACGTGGCTTCGCTCTAAAGCACAAAAAACAATGAAATCCCGCAGCAGTCCTTGGTCGTAACGCTATAATACTTACTCGGAACGCCACTAGTCACAGACTAGCGGGAGCGGGGAGCGGGGCGTTATTACTTTGTATCTTCCACATAAATTTCTTTCTCAAAATAATACTTTTTCACCGGTATACTGTCCAATGCCTTATCATCTATTGGAGGAACCTTGCCAAGATATTCCATAATATACCCCCTTATGGTGTGCATACCTGTTCTTGAAAACTTACGGCCAAAGATTGTAGTTTTTTTATAGTCCATATTGCGAACCCATTTTTGATTTGTAGTATCGTTTTTTAAATTCAGAAAAATAGCTATATCAATATCATACTCATTTGACAAATCGGACTTTAAGGGCAAACTATCATTGTTTTCCATGAAGACCATTATCTCGGATTCGGCATTCGCAAAATAAGGTTGCTTAAGTTTAGCAAATATTTTCACAAATTTACCCACTTGTACAGTATCTGAAGTAGCTGTTACAGAAAATACTACTTGCGGGTCATCTACTGAGCCTTTTTTTTCTTCTAAGCATCCAATATGGACAAAAGCCACTAAAACTAATGGATAAATCAATTTTTTTCTTAAAATCATGTTAGGTATTTATCATTTTATTCCCTTCTTACAGTCGTATCTTTAACTGAGGATTTGAGATTCTGTCCGCCTCCTCTAATCACGTGAGACTTAACACTAATGGAATCAACATCTACATCATTCGACATTATACTATCTGCCGTATTTACCGCATTTTGATGAGCTCCGTCCACTCCATGTCTTGGAACAAAGAAATCATTCGAAAACTCGGTGCTGAACTCTCCGTTGCGATACTTCAATAACTTGAAGGCATAGGGGTCTGCCACTGTAGGCTCCGGTGGTGGTGGTTGCTGCATTGTACTGGGCGTTGAAGTTGGTGAAGGCAGTATGTCCTTAACAGCATCCGCTCTTTCATATGTGCCCATTAGCCATTCCCAAAATCTAATCCATGGATTCCCTCCTCCTTTAGCGGTACCAAAACCAGGTAAATCACCATGACCAAGTTCTCCTTTTCGCGGTCCTCTTGTACCACTATCTTCCTTTCCAATGCCTCAATAAGTCGGATTGCCTTTTCTTGATTTTTTCTTCTTACCCGTTACTACGACTTCATCCAAGGCGATGGGATTATATCTCACAGGTTTGCCATCTATGCCCCAAAGGGTTCTTGTTTCCTCATCATAATACGTTTCGCCAAGATAGGTGGCACCATTTGGAACATCATCGGGCCCGTGAACATTAGGGTCATAAATGACCGTGCCATCGCCTCTATCATAGTAATCGGTTTTACGATAAGAGCCATCTCCGGGAAACAATCCATCAACATCAATATAATAGACCGGATTGTTAAGAGTATAGTTATAAGGAGAATAGCTCTTCATCATTCCGGCCAAGTTATCCATATTGAACCATCTCCCCAAAGCAGGATCATAGTTCCTCCAACCATAATCCAACCAGCCCAAACCAAGACTTTCTTCCAGTTCTTTCCCGTTGTAGGTCATGAAGTTATTTTCCTCGCCATTGATAACATTGTTGTACCCTTTGTGCTGCAGTCCGAAGGGATAATAGTTGTTCTCCTCGATGATCTCCGTACTTGGGTCTATGGCCCCGTCGTTGTCGGCATCGGTATAGGACAATCGTACGTTGCCCAAATGGTCACTGTACTGATACACGTAATCGTACCCACCGGAACCGTTAGGGGCAATATACCCCTCGGCATGGTTAAAGAACTGAAGGTCCCCGTTCTCATAGATGTAGTTCCCCGCATAATCCCTTATGCAAAAAAACGCGTTCCCGGCCCTTTCTTTGGCCTGTTACCTCTAAAAAAGTATGTAAAAGAACGTTTTTGTTAATTTTAAAGATAGACATATTTACCGTTAAGTCCTCGCAAGCAAAGCCCAGTTTTTTATGCTAAAAAGCCCCTGTTCTTTGCTTGCTCCCCTGGCCCCGGTATGTTACATAATTTGCATTATAATACGGTTCGGTATTTTCGGTTCCCATTGTCCTTTTGGCCGTACTTATAATGTAAACTATGTAAAATACTCCCTCAAGCCCACGCCGCCAACGCTTGCCCTGTAACCAATCCCGAACCGTCGGGAGGCTTCTGCCCAATGATTTTCGGGGAAGGGATTATAGTATCACGCCCATGTAATCCCCGGTTAAACGTGATATGGCGGAGCGTAGGGGCCTTTTGCCCCGCATTTCATAGTATTAGCTCGGTAAGGCTTTGGGGCATGATGTTTTGCGGACGTATGGCGAGAGAGGGACTTGAACCTATGGTCTTCTGCTCCCAAAGCAGGAGGTCGCAGGTCATGAAGTCGGCGGACGGTTTTCGAGGGTAGCGTTTTTAAGGATGGCTAACTGCGGCCGTGTTCCCTGAGCGCAGCCGAAGGGAGGAGCGCAAAGGCGTTCGCCATCCTTAAAAATGATGGCCGAGCGGCCACGGAGCGTCCCGGCATTAGTAAGTTTGTCATGACAACAACACATCTTGAATTGGGTGTTGTAATCTTGTTTTGGGCAAGTAAATATGATATTTTCGTTTTATATTTCGTTTAACTCTTTCCGCATTAATTTTATAATATCACCTTTGATTTTTTGTATCACTAACCCGGATACTTCTATTTCCTCTTGATTCCGTTTCATTCCTTCTTGGTCATTGCTCAACATAAGTTTTGGCAAGTCGGACATCATTTTATGTGATTTTTCCATATTCCTGTCATAAGCCAATTCCATCAAATTTAACTTGTCCAAGATTTCATCACTTGCTATTAACTTGATAGTGTTCGTTTCTTGTTTAATTTTCATTAAATCCTCATTGGCCTCGAAGGTCAGTTTTTGGATTTTCTTGGACATTGCAGTAATAGCTTTATTTTCATTTCGCTTATTGTTTTGACTGGAAGCGTTCAGATAGTTTCTATTAAATTCTTCTAAAATGGGCATTAATTTTTCCTGCGTCGATTTGTTGGCCTCGCTTGTAAACTGGTCGATTAATTTGAAGTAATTAACATACTGTTCTTTTTTGCTCTCGTATTGATATTTGCGTTTCGCTATATCAAGTTGATGGTTCTTTTTAATAGATTCGGTTTCTTCAATCAGTTCTTTGTTTTTTCTTTTCAATGCAGCAATTTTTCCGCTCTCCTGAACAAAACTCCGTATGTATAAAATCAAAAGTGTAACGAACCCCGCAATTATGTAAATCAAGTAAGGCTCTAAAAATGTTAAATCAATATCCATTAGCCTATAAGTATTGTACAATCATATTCTGTTCGTTTACTTCCAAAAATACGTAAATAAAAACGTGGTCTAGTGTAGGGTATAGCGGCAATTTTACATAATAGCAGTTATGGCTACGCCCGCAACAATAACAGCTCGCCGTAGGCAACCAAAAGGGAAGCTACCATAACTTCTATTATGTAAACATTGCTTTGGCGGTGCGCTGGCGAGGAAGCAGGGCAGGCCTAGGGGATTTTTGCTTTTCGCAACAATCTAGGTCTGCCCTGTGCGGGG
>NZ_JBNGOP010000026.1:0-76685 GCF_050589625.1 Maribacter sp. 2-571
TGAGAGCTGATTGTTTCAAATTGGGTATCCGTCAATTCCATTTAACAAAGATACCTATTTTGTGTTAACACGCCCTAGTAAAAAGTGGTTAGTAGGGATTCTTGTAATATTGAACTTGACACTTGAGTTTGAACTTGAACCTGTCTTTTTTCCTTGTTCTTTCGGCGCAGCGGTCTTTTTTCTAATGAATAGTACAAAGTAGTTAGTACGAAGTATTGAGTAAGTAATTGGGGTATTGAGCGGATGACTTTGAACTTGTGTTTGAATTTGATTTTTGAACTTGCATTTGAACGGAGGTCTCAACTGCGTTCGACCGGACAGTACGTTTTTATAAGCAACGGCCCGTTGACCAACAATCCTTGCGTTTGACTTTGATTTTTGAACTTACATTTGAACAGTTGCCTCGACAGGCTCGGCATGACATGCGTTTTTTCGATTGGCAGAAGAACGCTTTTATGTTTGTTCTTTCAGCGAAGCGGTCTTTGTTTCAATTAGCAATTAGGCAATAAACAATGAACAGGTTGTTTGTTATCAGTAAAAAGTAATTCGTATTGAGTAAAAGGGGTGGTAGTAATTAGTAAAAAGTGGTTAGTAGATATCATTTAATATTGAACTTGACACTTGAGTTTGAAATTGAATCCGTCTTTCTTCCTTGTTCTTTTAGCGTAGCTGTCTTTGTTTTAATGAATAGTACAAAGTAGTTAGTACCAAGTATTCAGAAGTTAACGGGGGGTAGTCGGATGACTTTAAACTTGTATTTGAATTTGATTTTTGAACTTGCATTTGAACAGGTGCCTCGACAGGCTCGGCATGACATTCGTTTTTTCGATTGGCAGAAGAGTGCTTTTATCTTTGCTCACTCAGCGTAGCGGTCTTTGTTCTAGTTAGTAATTAGTACAAAGTATTTAGTATTGAGTAATGAGCAGAATGAGCTTGAACTTGACACTTGAGCTTGAACTTGAATCTGTCTTTCTTCCTTGTTCTTTCAGCGCAGCGGTCTTTTTTCTAATGAATAGTACAAAGTAGTTAGTACGAAGTATTCAGTAAGTAACGGGTGTAAACAGATGACTTTGAACTTGTATTTGAATTTGATTTTTGAGTTAGAATTTGAACCCTCCTATTCAAACCGTTCCATGGTCGCCAGTTCCGGTTCGCCGCCGCGGTTACCGCATCCGGAGGCAATATAAAGGCTGTTTTTCCAAACGATTACTCCGGTGCCATGCCGCCCTGCGACCAAAGGAGCTGCCGAACGCCATTTCCCGGTTTGGGGATTCAAGGCTTCCACATGAGCATGGGCCTTTTCTTGGGAAGAAGATTCGCCACCGATGACCAACACCTCTCCATTAAAATAGGTGGCCGCATTTCCGGCACGTTGGGTAGGTAAAGGGTTGGGTAAGGTACTCCAGGTATCGGTGGCAATGTCATAGGCATCTACTTCCGGAATGGTGGCACCAAAGGGGTCATCGGAATCTTTTCCCGTATTTCTTCCGGCAACCGCATAAATGTGGCCGTTGGCGTAAACGGCCTGAAAATGATCCCGTGTCCGTGGGGCGTCCGATAAGCTTTTCCATGCGCCAGTAGCCGGATCGTAACGGTCCAACCAGTTTTTATGATTGCCGATATGGCCGTTTTTGATACCGCCCAAAACATACACATAACCATCATGCAGCACCACTCCGGAAGCGCCACGGCGACGGTCCTCCGGAATTTCATGCCCTTCGGACCAAAGGTCCTCTTCCGGATGGTACCTGTATATTTTTGTGGTTGGGGTTTCGTTAGGCCAACCACCGGTAAGGGCACCAATAACATAAATATCGTTTTCGTAAACAACGGGTTGAAAATGGTGCAGTTCTATCGGAGGTTTTTTTCCTTGCGACCAGGTACGGCTCTTGATATCGTAAATGCTCACAGGGCGAATACTGCGCCCGCCCATAAGATAACACTTGCTTCCCACGCGAACAAAGGCCGTCTCATGGCGGGCAATGGGTTCGCTTTGGTCGGTGCTTTTTTGTATTTGCCAAACGGTTGGCAATTGTTTTGGTTGCCGTAAGTTTTGGGAATGCTTGCATCCAAAAAACAGAAGAAAAAACAGCGAACAATAAGCAATGGTCTTCATAGACAAAAAGTTAAAAAGGTATCAAACCGTCTAAAAATAGTCAAACCATACCAATGAACCTTGCCATATGGAAAAATTGGCGTTATGGATGCGGTAGCAGCACTAACGGCAAGCCCAGAAGCCTTTGGTAAATCTTGATAAAATACCGATGGGTTTTTTCTCTATTTGCATGTGTTTTTAAGGCCACATGGTACCATTGTTTATGGGGGACGTTTACCGTAAAAATCGCACCGACCTCATGTTCCCGTACGGCACTTTCAAACTCCGGCACCATATCCCCTTTGGCGAACCAGCCCAGGTCACCTTGGTTCGGGTTGCCGTCCATAGTATATTCCGATACCAGGTCGGCGAACGGTGTTCCCGATTTGTATCGCGCGATGATAAGGCTTCGCAGCGAATCGATTTGGGACCGGCCCAGAATAGCCCCGTCCAGATAAATATAACTGGCCCGGTATTCCGGTAGTGCTTGCCGTTCCAGAAAGCGGTACAGCTGTACCTCCCCATTTTCCAAAACGGAAAGCGTATCCCCTTCGGTAAGGGCCGTTAGTTTGGGGGTTAGCAAGGGGTCGTCCTCCGCCAGCACCTCCAATCGTGCGCCGAACAGTTGGTAGGTTGCGTCCAAAGCGTTGAACTGTGTTACGGAATGGATGTGCAACACGGTATCCCGTAGCGTAAGATGTTAGATGTTCTTCTTGTGCATGCACAAAGAGTCCCAAGAAAAGCGATAGGGTCAATATTGGGCGTCGCATCTGTTGTGGTTCATGGTCCGAAACACGAAAATAAGCTTTTAGGGCATGACAAAGTAGCGTAATTCTTACATATTTGGGTGGTGGCCCCAGTAAACCCGAGCGCGGCAAACCGGTCTAAGGCATTAGAATCCCTTTTGCATGCAAGGAAAACGCATTCGTTAGAGGGTTTGGGATACCAGTATGCTGCTCATCATACTTTTGGATAAGGGTTTGTCAAAATAGCCCTTGATCATGGTATGTTTTTTGGCCAGCTCCCGATCTTTGGTATTGGTAAAGGCCGATAGAATATAGATTTGGGTCTTTTGTTTCTTTCCCGTTAGAGGCCGGATGGCCTCAAGGAACTCCCAACCGTTCATGCCGCCCATAACCAGATCTAAAAAGAGGATGTCGGGCAATGGTTTCCCCTCTTGCAAGAATTTGATGAACTGGGAAAGGGCTTCCTCCCCGCTGTCCCAAACCAACACCTTTGATTCTGAAAGGGTCTGTTCAATACAATATTGCGTCGCGTATTGGGATACGAGATCGTCATCTATGATACCGATGCTAAGTGCCATATACAGTTTCTTATGTTCAATTGGGTACTTTGGAGCATTTTAAAGATACATAATAATGTAGCAATCCTAGGGGTTGGCCATCGTTAAATTTCTGTAACCAGTTTAAGGGACGCCGGTTTTAATAAAAGAATAACAGCACCATCCCATTTCGATTTTCATGAACCCCTTATCTTTATCCGATATAGTTCCCGTACACTATAACGGGCAGATAAAAAGTATTTGACATATGGATTTAAAAAATAAAGTGGCCTACATTACCGGTGGTTCCAAGGGAATCGGTTTTGGAGTGGCCAAAAAGTTGATTGCGGAAGGAATGCGGGTAGCCATTAGTGGGCGTACCTTAAAAACGGTGGAACGGGCGGCGAGCTATTTGGGAAATTCCGAACAGGTACTGGCCTTGGAATCGGATGTGGTTCAACGCAGCGATGAGGAGAAGGCAGTAGGGGCCATATTGGATAAATGGGGCCAGGTCGATGTGGTCCTGGCCAATGCCGGAGTCGGGCATTTTGCCCCGATCGATGAACTTTCCGATACCCAATGGCACCAAATGATCGATACCAACTTGAACGGGGTCTTTCATACCCTAAAAGCATCCTTGCCCGCATTGAAAAAATCGAAAGGGTATTATATGACCTTGGCGAGTTTGGCGGGCACCAATTTTTTTGCGAGCGGATCCGGTTATAATGCCACCAAATTCGGGGTGGTCGGGTTTACGCAGGCGGCCATGCTCGACCTCCGTAAGTATGATATTAAGGTGACGACCTTAATGCCCGGTTCGGTGGCGACCCATTTTAACGGAAACGAACCCGATGCTTCCGACGCTTGGAAAATTCAGCCCGAAGATATTGGGGAGCTTGTATACGACCTGTTAAAAATGCATCCAAGGACCTTGCCCAGCAAGGTGGAGATACGCCCTACCAGGCCCGATTTGAAATAGTGGACCGCCCTAGGAAGGCTTTGGTATGTTTCACGGTTAAAGCAAAAGCTTTTCTTCAAATGGAGTTTCCGGATGGCATATTTCCGAGATCAGGGCTGCGAGCCGGTCCTTAAAGGTGGCCAACACTTCGTCGTCGATAACACCGTTTTTGGTTCTACCGCCTTTCTTTTCTTTGGTTGCGAACCCAAGTACGCCCGCCCCAAGGTTTTTGAAGGAAACGATGCCGGCGGTTAAGGGTTCCGATACATGCGAAGCATCGTACATTAGGGCATAGCACAACAGTTGAAAGGCCTTGCTGTAATCGTATTCGGTAACCAGTAGGTCCCAATCGAAAATTTCTACCTGTGCCGCGGTTACCTTTCCGGTCTTGTAATCGATAATCCGTAACTGGCCGTCCACACGGTCCACACGGTCGAGTTTTCCCTTGAGGATTACGGGAAACGGAATGGCCTTTAGGTCGAGGGTTATGTTCAGGTTTTGTTCCAGGGCCACAAGGTGAACCTGGTGTTTTTGTACGGTCTCTATTTCCTTATCGAAAAAATTCTTGATGTACCGGATCACTACCTGGTAAGCGATCAGGTTTTTTCCCCGAGTGATATCGCCTTCAAGATAGGTTTTCTTAAAATGTTTGTGTACGGTTTCCTTGGCATTGGCCCGTGCCGTTTGTAATCCGGGTACGGTAAGATCGGTACCGATAAAAGGTTGATACAGTTCTTCCAAGGTATCGTGCACAATGGTACCGAAAGTATTGGCCGCAATGGTCTCTTCTACTTCGAGCGAATCATCGATACGGAGCAGGTGCTTCTTGTAAAATTGTAAAGGGTCACGAATATAATTACTGAGCGAGGTGGGTGAAAAGCCTTTGGTGGCATGCTCCCGGATCAACGCCATCAGCCCGGGGTCTTTGGTAATGGTTTCCAAACGGTACGGTGTAGGGGCGATATGTGGGGTCGCAAGGGCCGAGCTTACGTCCGAGCTACGATGGTCGTCGGTAAGCAATTGTCGGATCAGCCGGCTGGGTTCCCCGCCCTCAAGTACGTCGGGCTCGGTGTTATAAAGGATATAAACCTTTTTGGCCCGTTGTAGCAAACGATAAAAATGATAGGTATATACGGCGTCCTTCTCTTTGTAAGTAGGAAGGCCAAAGTACTTTTTTAGATCAAAGGGAATAAAGGAATTGTTCGATTTTCCGGAAGGCAGAATGCCCTCGTTCACCGAGGTGAGGATAACCGTTTCAAAATCGAGGTTACGGCTTTCCAACATACCCATGATCTGTAAGCCGCGCAGAGGCTCCCCTTGAAAATCGAGGGTCTCCGCCGATAACAGTTCTTGATACAGACTAATGAGCGAACGCAGATCGGTAAGGAACCCATGTTTTTTCAGCAGGCCATCCAGTTGGATGAACAGGGTATAAAACCGATAGAGGTATTCGAGGGATAGTGGATGGGCATCAAGGTTCGCCCGTTCCTTTAATAGCGTGATGAGCCCGATACACTTCTCAAGCATAAGGGAGGGAGTAGGTGGGGCATCAAAAAAAAGAAAGGCCACATACTCGTGTTCTTGTGTGCTGCGTAACAGTTGCCGCACATTTACATAGGCCCAGTTGCGTTTTTTGATTTCAATGGATAATTCGGTGGCCCAATTTGTCTTTTCCGCGGAGAAAAGCAATTGTAGGTAGGGATGTGATAAAAAATCTAAAAGCGGTTTGTGGAACCAACCTTGTTCGTCCCGATGCAGGTACAGTGCAAAAAACTGTTGAAAAAGTGCGGCCAATGGGCTTTTGTCCAAGGGGTAGCCCATGGTTATGTTGACGTCGGGAATTTCCAAGGGAACAGCGTTGATAATGGGGTTCAACAAACTTTCCTCTCCGAGAACCACTGCCGTCCGTTTGAGCTGGGCCGGTCGCTCATCGTGCATTTGTTTGAGCAGTTGCCCTACATACTTTGCCTGGCTCACATTTTTGGGGATACCGATAATTTCGATATCCTTTGAATCGGAATAGTGCGCGCTGAGTCCGTTTATGCCATGCTCCTTCAGGTATGGCCATTCGCGTAAATGTTGACGGATAAAGAGCCCCGCGTCATGGATGGGGTCCTCCACAAAAGAGCGGTCGATATCCCAAAAAATTTCACCGCGATCGTTGCCCAAAATGGTTTGGATGATTTGCGATTCGGCAGTGTTGAGCGCATTGAACCCGACAAAAATATGTCGCTGGTCCGGGGAACGTTCCAAATACTCCGTTAGTTTTTCACAA
Organism: Maribacter sp. 2-571; assembly: GCF_050589625.1. Classification (NCBI taxonomy): domain Bacteria; kingdom Pseudomonadati; phylum Bacteroidota; class Flavobacteriia; order Flavobacteriales; family Flavobacteriaceae; genus Maribacter; species Maribacter sp. 2-571. The sequence continues at coordinate 6,611 of NZ_JBNGOP010000026.1, forward strand.
GCGGTGCGGTATATCAGGCCCTGATGCCCGATATGCTGTCGTAATAAATTTTCATTAAAATGCCGGTACAGGCCCGGCAGTTGTTTCCAAAACGATAGATAGTCCTCCATCATTCGTGTTTTTTTGGCCTCTGGCGACCAAATACTGATTTCCTGTACTGCGGACAGGTTGGCGAACAAACGTTCGGTATCGATCAGGTAACGGTCTATCTCATTAAAATCCTGCAATACCGTTTGCGCCCATTTGGAAAAGGCGTAGAAGGAATCCGTCTCGCCTTGGCGCGTGGCCCGATAACTTTCATACAGTGCGAACAACTGTTCGGTATTGGTGGCATAGGAGAGTGTGGCCACATGTTCGATAAAACCCTCGATACTGAAAATTTCGGGTGCAAAAATGGTATGCTCGGTAGTTTCGGCGATGCTATTGCGCATAAAGGTGCCTGCGCGTTTGCTGGGAAGTACGAAAATAACGTTTTCAAGGGAGGCGTACTGCTGGGATATTTTGACGACGACTTCTTCGAGAAAACTTTTCATGTTCAAAAATAAAAAAGCCCCGGCATTTTAATGCCGGGGCTTCTATTTTATTTGAAGGGTTTGGAAATTACTTAATCAAGTTGATTTCCGTTCTTCTGTTTTCTTTTCTTCCTTTAGAAGTTTTGTTGTCGGCGATAGGTCTGTCCTCACCGTATCCGATGGCGGTCAATCTATCTGCTGCGATACCTTCAGCGATCAAGAAATCTCTAACAGAGTTAGCTCTTTCTTCGGAAAGCTTCTGGTTTGTTTTCGCACCACCTACACTATCGGTGTGTCCTTCAACAGAGAACTTAGCGTTAGGATACTCGTTCAATATTCTGATGATGTCAACGAATACAGAGGTAGCGGCTGGCTTCAAGCTAGATCTACCAGTGTCGAACAAGATTGTTTTGGCGTAGTCGTTCAATTGTTTCTGAACTTCTTCGGTTACTTCTGGACAACCATTGTTGGCTACGGTACCGGCAACTTCTGGACAGTTATCATCTTTGTCCAATACGCTATCACCATCTTTATCTGGCCATGGGCATCCTTTGTTTTCAGCAGGTCCTGCTTCTTCAGGACACTCATCATCCTTATCGGCAACACCGTCACCGTCCGCGTCAGGACATCCGGCCAAGTTGGCCAATCCAGCTTCGTTAGGACAAGCATCATCCTTATCGGCAACACCGTCACCATCAGCATCTGGACAACCGTTCATTTCTTTAGATCCAGCTTCGTTAGGGCAGCTATCTTTACTATCCTCGATTCCGTCACCGTCAGCATCTGGACATCCGTTGAAGGCCTCAAGACCTGCAACTTCTGGACAAGCATCATCCTTGTCGTAGATTCCGTCACCATCGGTATCGGTACCACCAAACTTAACAGCGATACCAGCCAAGTGTTGCCAGTGCTTCACACCGTAATCCTCAAAGGCATGCTTGTATGTCATTTGCAAGGTAAGACCGATGTTTTCGGTAAACCAGATGTTGGTTCCAACACCACCATTAACGGTACCGGCACCAATTTCATCTACCCATGTGTATCCACCACCTACTTCGATAAACGGATCGATCACGGTATTTTTAAGGAACGCATATTTGATGGTTCCATCGATTGCGTAATGTGAAAGGTCTTCCACATCAACATCTCCTAACTTTGATATTTTATTGAGTGAACCTCTAGCACCTACGGAAAAGCCATCGCCGATGTAACGCGACACACCGATGTAAGAAATAGATGGAAGAACGTTCCAGTGGTCGGTGGCGTTAAACAATTCATTTCCAAAAGAACTTCCATCACCTGTTGGATAGGTGTCTATGGCATTAACCCCAAAACTAACCTGCCAGGGGTTATTTTCGTCTTGAGCTTGCATGCTGTTAAAACCTACGAAAAGCAGGGCAGCAATCACTAATTTGCTAAGATGTTTCATGTTCAAATTTTTAAGTTTAAGTGTTTATTAGCAGCAAATGTAAGTTGTTAATTATTATTAACAAAATCAATCGTTTATTTTTTTTATCGCGTTTCGTGGGCTAAATAACGCATTTAAACGATATGGAGCGCTTTGCCCACCTTAACAAATGCAGCGATGGCTTTGTCCAAATGTTCTTGGGTGTGCGCGGCCGATAACTGCACGCGAATACGTGCTTTTCCCTTTGGAACGACAGGATAAAAGAAACCGATGACGTAAATGCCTTCCTTCAAAAGCAGGTCCGCCATATCCTGTGAACGTTTGGCATCGTACAGCATTACCGGCACAATGGCCGAGTCGCCATCGATAATATCGAAACCCGCTTGTTGCAGCCCTGCTTTAAAATACTTGGTATTCTTTTCGAGGGTGTCCCGTAGCGCGGTATCGTTCTGGAGCATGTCAAACACTTTTATGGAGGCGCCCACTATGGCCGGGGCCAATGAATTGGAGAACAGATAGGGCCGGGAGCGCTGCCGTAGGATTTCGATGATCTCTTTTTTACCGGTGGTGTATCCGCCCATGGCGCCGCCAAGTGCTTTGCCCAAGGTGCCCGTTATAATATCGATACTGCCCATGACCCCTTTTTCTTCCAAGGTGCCCTTTCCGGTAGCACCTATAAACCCGGTGGCATGGCACTCATCTATCATCACAAGGGCATCGTAACGGTCGGCAAGATCACAAATGGCATCCAAGGGCGCCAATACGCCGTCCATGGAAAAAACACCGTCGGTTACAATGATCTTAAAGCGTGCACCATCCGCTTGGGCCTGTTTCAGCTGTTTTTCAAGGTCTGCCATGTCGTTGTTGGCATAGCGGTACCGTTTTGCCTTGCACAGGCGAACGCCGTCGATGATCGAGGCATGGTTTAACGAATCGGAAACAATGGCATCGGCAGCGGTCAACAACGGTTCAAAAACGCCTCCGTTAGCGTCGAAGGCAGCAGCATATAATATGGTATCCTCCGTACCATAAAAATCCGCGATTTTCTTCTCCAACGTTTTATGGATGTCTTGGGTGCCGCAGATAAACCGTACCGAGGACATTCCGAACCCGTGGGAGTCCAGGGTGTCCTTTGCCGCTTGAACAACTTTCGGGTGCGAGGAGAGCCCCAGATAGTTGTTGGCGCAAAAGTTGATGACCTCCTCTCCGGTGTCGATCTTGATCACCGCACCCTGTGGGGAAGTAATAATGCGTTCCTTTTTATACAGACCGTCCGTTTTGATCTGTTCCAGTTCCGTTTGTAGGTGTGCTTTCAGTTTTCCGTACATGCTTAAAATTTAAATGAATTCAGGCGTTATGGTATCGTTGATATATACGATGATCTTGTTTTCTACGCTATGGCCCATGGCTTCCAAGGCCACTGCATATGCCTCCAATTGTTGGTGGTAGCTTTTGTTTTTTTGGCCGGTCTTGTAATCGATAATGGTCACCTTGTTACCGTGGAACACCAGTCTATCGGGGCGCAACAATCGCCCTTCCCCGGTTATGATATCCTTTTCGTTTTTTACCGTATTGCCAATTTCAAAATACGGTTTTAATTCGGGATGTTCTACAATGCGGCGTATACTTTGCTCAAAAGTATCCAGGGTTTCCGTAGGGATGTCCCCGTTGCGCGATAATTGCCGCAACGCTTTTTCGATATCGCCGCCATGGGTTATCATTCCCATGGCATGGTGTACCAAGTTTCCTTTGTTCAATGCGGCCCCCCTTTCGGTGTCCCAGAGATTTCCGGCACTGGCCAGGAGCCTAAAACCGGGCCGTTCTTTATAGGTATAGGGGTACGATACTTTTTGCGGCGCAACGGGACTTTTGGAGCTGCCCATACCCAATGCGCCAAAACGGTACCGGTCTTGCTCGGTGTTCCACATCCCTTTTTGTTGCAGAAAGGAAATAAAGAGACCCGAGTAATAGTCCGTGTTCGGATTGCCCGCGGCATCCAATTGTTTTTTACTGATGACATATAAGGCTTGTTCGGCCCGCGTCAAGGCTACATAGAGTACGTTGAAGGCATCCAGTTCCATTTTCTGCTCCTCTTCCCTGTAGTGTGCGCCCGCCGTTTCGCCGTAGTGCACAACTTCCTTCTTTTCCGAAACGAGTACTTCTTCAAAACCATAGTGCTCCGTATTTGAAACGGGCAACCATAATTTCTTTTCCATCCTTTTATATAGGTGTTCGTTGGCATAAGGGAAGATAACGATGGGAAACTCCAATCCCTTTGCCTTGTGCACGGTCATGATCTGTATGGCGTTCAGGTGTTCGGGTGCGCTCAAACCTAAGGTGTCCTGCTTTTTCTCCCAGTAGGAAAGAAAAGCCTGAATCCCCGTACCTTCCTTTTGCTCCACGTCCAGCACCGTATCCATAAAAAACAGTAGGTACGCCTGGGTGTCCGTTGCCAATTCGAATTGTCTGATGGCGATTTCAAGTCCGTCATAGACCGATTTTTGTTTCATGACGGTCAGGTCGAAATCGTACCGGTCGCGAAACAAGCCCTCGATGTCGTGCAAATGCTCGGAGATAAATCGGTGGCGGTCCGTTTGTTTTTGCGAGAGAAAGGCAAGCAGTTCATAGGCGACCGCCAGGTCGTCGGGCTGATTTTGTAGCTGCAACAAATGAATAAGAAAACGGACCGCTCCGTTACTTTTTAACAGCAAGCTTTCGGAGGATACCACCGGTAGTTCTTGCTGGGTGAGCACATCGGCCATGGCAACGCCATCCTTATGGTTACGAACCAAAATACAAATGTCCTTGTAGCCGTAACCTTTGGCCCGAACCTCTTCGATGATGGCAAGGGCAGCGGCGCCGTAGCCCTCTTTTTTATCGTTTACCGCTTGCTCGTCTATGAACTGAATATCGATAAGTCCTCCCTTTTTAGTGGTGGGCAGCTGCTGATTTCCGGCGATATAAAGTTGTTCATACAACGGATGGTCCATAAAAACCGCCGATGTCGTAAAAAAGTCGTTGGTAAACCGAACGATTTCCTCCGCGCTTCTATAATTGGTCGGTAAGGCCGTAACCACCGGGGCAATGGTAAAGGGGTTGTGGCGTTTTGCCACGAGGTCTATAAACTGTTCGGCCTTTCCGCCGCGCCATCGGTATATGGCCTGTTTGGCATCACCGACCAGAAATAGAGATCCCGTTTGGCCCTGCTCGTCCTGACTTTCCAACGCATTTGAGATCAGGGGAACGAGGTTTTGCCATTGTAAGCTGGAAGTGTCCTGAAACTCATCGATAAAATAATGACGGTATTTTTCCCCGAGCCTTTCATAAATAAAGGGAGCGGGCTGGTCTTTGATCTCTTCGGAAATAATGGTATTGAACTGGGCAATGGAAAGCTGGTCTTTTTCTTCCAGTACTTTTTGGATTTCTTTTTGCAAACTGTTCAAAACCGTTAACGGAACCAGATTGCCGTAAACGTTTTTGTAAAACGCATGATCGTAAAATGCTTTTTTGATTTGTTCGAAGCGCTTAATAAAAGAAGGGAGCAAGGTATCGATGGTATGTTGGGTCGCTTCGGGACACGATTTGTTATATAAAGGTTTGGTGCCGAAGTCGGCCCGCCAGGACGATTCAAAATCGAGACGGTCCGCTCCCTGGACAATTTTTTCGATGTATTTCGGGAAGTATCCGCCTTTAAAGTCGCCGAAGACCAGCCCATTGTTCTCGATCAGGGCAAGAATTTCCCTTGCTTCCGACCGCATGTGCTCCTGTGCCGCTTTGCCATTGGCCAAAAGTTGTTTTTGAAGGCCTTTAAAATCGGAAATGCTTTTATCACGTAGCTTGTGCAGGTGGGCGGCATGGTTTTCATTAAAGGCCAATTTTCCGATCCGTTGAAGGTCCAGGGCAATGTCCCAACTTTTGTCGTCGTCTATTTTCTCCAGCGCAAAGGCCACGAGCACTTCGGTAAGTTCCTTATCCTTGCCCGCTTGGAGCAACAGTCGAGACACCGCTTCGGCAAGCAACAGTTCCGAGTCGAGCACCACCTCAAAATTCTGGGGAATTTTCAGGTCTTTGGCGAACGTTCGAATGAGCCTATGGGTAAACTTATCGATGGTAGAGACATCAAAAAAAGCGTAGTTGTGCAGTATTTCCTTTAGGGTCTGCCGTGCCTTTTTGCGAAGGGTATCGGGTTCCAGCCCCAGTTCCTCGCAAAGCTGAACGAACAGCGGACCGGGCGTTTCCTGACCGTCAGTCTTTCCAAAGACCGCCAAGCTATCGAGGATCCGATACTTCATTTCGCCGACCGCTTTGTTGGTAAACGTAAGGGCAAGTATCGCCCCAAAACTTCGCGCACAGGTAAGCGTTATTTTCAGGTATTCCTTGGTAAGGGTATGGGTTTTTCCAGACCCTGCGGAAGCATTATAAATACGGAAGGAATCGCCTATCACCTTTTTTTGTTGCAAATATCACATTTTCCAGCGGTTTGGGAAGCATAAGAAACTTCTTGAATGTGCATCGATCGGGTTAGAAAGCCATGAAGCCCGCATTTGGGGCAAAAAGAAGCGCATCTGCATCCATTGGGGCATTTCCTTAACAAATAATTAAAAAAATATGTTTATTAAAAAATGTAATTTTGTTAAACACTTTTAACTTAAAAACATAGGATTTATGGCTTTTGAATTACCTAATTTACCGTACGCGTACGATGCATTGGAACCGAACATCGATGCACGTACCATGGAAATACACCATACAAAACATCACAACGGATATACGACCAAGCTAAACGCCGCAATCGACGGTACGGATTTGGAAAACCAGTCCATCGAAACCATATTGTCCGGTTTGGACATGTCCAACGGTGCCGTTCGAAATAATGGGGGCGGTTTTTACAACCACTCGCTTTTTTGGGAAATTATGTCTCCCAATGGAGGTGGAACACCTTCAGGTGCTTTGGCGGATGCCATTAACGAGGCCTTCGGTTCCTTTGAAGGGTTCAAAGAGAAATTCAGTACCGCGGCAGGAACCCGTTTTGGTTCCGGATGGGCTTGGCTATGCGTACAGAAAGGTGGAAAGGTGGAAGTTTGTTCTACACCAAACCAGGACAACCCTTTAATGCCGGATACCGGTTGTGGCGGCGTTCCAATTTTAGGATTGGACGTTTGGGAACATGCCTATTACCTCAACTATCAGAATAGAAGACCCGATTACGTCAGTGCATTTTTTAACGTAATCGATTGGAACAAGGTTTCTGAACATTACGAGGCCAACAAGTAGTAGACACTTTTAGGGAGAAAGGCCCTGAAATCGATTTGAAAAGCTTCTCTTGCCGTAAGGTAGGGGAAGCTTTTTTGGTTTTGATGATGATCTCTATCAGAAGGGGAATGCATGTAACGGCTCCATACACCAATACCATATCGCTGGATGGCATAAGAATTTTGGTTTGAGTCCTATTGGACCAACAGCCGATATATCAAATGAATCGCAATTCAATCTGAAAAAGATCAGGCATCGCTTCTTATGGAATCTCACTTTCGTGAAGGTGTGATTGTTTTCTGCTATCAAATAGGATTGTGACTTACTTTATTAAAGGTGAATTGGTATAAGAAGTAAGCGGTATCTTAGGTATAGTGGTGCCAGAGGGTATTTTTTTTTAAAAAAGTAATTTTTTCGAGTGAAAAAAGACAAAATCCGATAGATAGGAGGCCCGTTTTTCGGAATCAAGAAAAAAAAACACAATGAACAAACAGGTTTAAAACGGGACAAAAAGTGAGGCGTACTACACGATAAAATCCGATAAACGGTATTATTATATCGATGAAAATCAAATGATTAGGGACCTTATTAAAAATAGAAAAGGGCGGAGAAGTCTCCACCCTTTTCGTCCCAAATCTTACCATAAACTTAACCTACTTATGCTATGGCATTACTAAATTACTGGTATTGTGGGAAATAAAAAAGAAAATTTAAGAAAATTTAAGCACCTTTGATTGGAGAGGAGATGGGTAAAAACACTTAAAAGTGAGGTTAACCTTGTTAATTTCAGGGGTTTCGGTAATAAAAAAGGCGGAGCATAGCTCCACCTTTTTTCCCCAAATCTTACCATGAACTTAACCTACTTATGCTATGGTCCTCCAAAAATAGTGCAAAGGCCGAGACCAAAAAAAGGTTTTAGACGAACGCACGTTTAAAAGGTCGAAATACCTATATGGCGTTATTGTTCTACAAAGACGTACCAAAGCGATTGCAGATATCCGTTTTGTTCCATTGGCCTAGTTACAACAGAACGCATACCGAACGACCGTCTTAAAGGTGTGGGGAAGTGTCAAAAGAGATGTTGATGTAACGGGTAATATTAAGGTAGAAATGGTATACAGTAGCTAAAAATAAAAAGGTGGAGCATTGCTCCACCTTTTTCCCCAAATCTTACCATGAACTTAACCTACTTATGCTATGGTCCTCCAAAAATAAAACATACTCCCAGGCCTCAAAAATATCTTTGTTGAACTCCCTCGAAATGGGTTGAAATGCACGATTTTGAAGTTCATCAGACGTTTATGGCGTTATAAGGGGGTAAAATGCATCGGTTTTACGTTTTGCGCACTTTGAATGGTGTTGGGAAAATCGGATTCAATTTCTCCAAAAGGTTTTGTTAAGCTTGGCGTTCTTTGGATAGCGAACGACCGCTGTTTTGAATAGGCCAGTCCAATGGGACCATTTTCCATTTATCTTTGTTGTTATAATTTGAGGTAGCAACTGCTATGGAAAATCCTTAGGGAGGCAGTAAAGGACTATGACCTACTTTTAAAGAAGGCTGAAATACAATAGTACCCATGCGGTAAAGTAGAGCGGAATAATCGGCAAGGGGCCTTTGGCCAATAAAAAATTTCCATAAAAAAGCGAATTTGAACTATTGAAGGGAAGACAGGTCGGTGATGGCTGCGGAAACATATGAAAATAAAAAAGGTGGAGTAGACTCCACCTTTTTTGCCCCAAATCTTACCATGAACTTAACCTACTTATGCTATGGCAGTTCTAAAATAGGAGTGGATCGTACCTTTACGTGTAAAAAGCCGATGAAAGCTATAATTTATCGATGAAATGCACAATTTGGTGTCGTTCATCGATAAAAGCCTTAATAAGCACGTTGGTTTTTACCTTCATAAAAGTTGATAAAAGCTCGGTTGACTACGCGGTTTCCACCAGCGGTCGGATAATTTCCGGTAAAGTACCAGTCCCCCAAGTTTTTTGGGCACGCCTGATGCAGGTTCTGGATACTCTGGTAAATAATCTGCACCTCGGCCCTAATGCCTTCGGGACTCAGCAGTTGTCCAATCTTCACAGAAATTTCTTCGGCGGTAAAAGGCTCATAAAACTCTTTTACATAATTGATTACCTCATGGTCCTTGGAGTTTACCTGTTTCAGGCATTTTTGATAGATCGTATCGACAAGGGCCAGCGAATTGCGGTCCTTATGCAGTTCATGCGCCGCCTTAAAGGCGATAAAATCCTCCAATTTGGCCATATCGATACCATAACAATCGGGATATCGGATTTGGGGCGCGGACGAAACGACCACAATTTTTTTAGGCGATAGCCGGTCCAATATGCGTAGAATACTATTTTTGAGCGTGGTACCGCGAACGATACTATCGTCGATTATAACGAGGTTGTCCCCTTTTTTTACCGATCCGTAAGAGATATCGTAAACATGGGCTACCAGATCGTTCCTACTACTGTCCTGAGTAATAAAGGTGCGCAGCTTGGCATCTTTTATGGCCACTTTTTCGATACGTGGGCGTACTTTAAGAATATCGTGCAGTTGCTCACTGGTAATCTTTGGCCCAAGGGCCAAGATTTGTTCTTCCTTTTTTTTATTGAGATAGTTCTGTGCTTCCTTTACCATTCCAAAAAAGGAAGTTTCGGCGGTATTGGGGATGTACGAGAAAACGGTTTTGTGCAGGTTGCCCTTTATTGCCGTTAATATTTTCGGGAAAATGAGTTTTCCCAGTTCTTTTCGTTCCTGATAAATTTCCTTATCGCTGCCCCGCGAAAAGTAAATACGTTCAAAAGAACAGGCTTTGCGTTCGGTAGGGGGCAACACTTCCTTTATAACCGTGTTACCGCTCTTTTTAATAATAATGGCATGGCCCGGATCAAGCTCTTTTACGGTATCAAAAGGAACATTGAAAACGGTTTGAATAGCGGGGCGCTCGGAGGCAATGGCCACAATTTCGTCGTCCTTATAGTAATAAGCGGGCCGTATCCCGGCCGGATCCCGCAGTACAAAGGCGTCGCCATGCCCCAATAAACCTGCCATAGCGTAGCCGCCATCGAAGTTTTTGGTCGCCCGTTTCAATATCTTATGCACTTTTAGGCGCTCGGCGATCAAAGGGGAGGCTTCCATTTTATTGTAGCCTTCCTTTTTGATCTGTTTGTAGAGCTTGGCGACCTCATCATCTAAAAAATGCCCGATCTTTTCCATTACCGTAACAGTGTCGGCCATTTCCTTGGGGTGTTGCCCTAAGTGCACCAAATTATCGAACAGTTCGTGTACATTGGTCATGTTAAAGTTACCGGCAACGATGAGGTTCCGGTGCATCCAGTTGTTTTGGCGTAAAAATGGATGTACGCTTTCGATACTATTTTTTCCGAAGGTTCCGTAACGCACATGTCCTAAAAGGAGCTCCCCGATATAGGGAATATGTTTTTTCTGCAGGGCGACATTGTCCGCATATTCCGGATGCTCCAATATGGCGGAATTGATACGGTGATTGATCTGTGAAAAAATATCCTGAATGGGCTGCTGCTCGGCAGAACGAACACGGCTCATGTAACGTTCCCCAGCATTCATATCCAATTTTATGCTTGCAAAACCGGCCCCGTCCTGGCCACGATTGTGCTGCTTTTCCATCATGAGGTACATTTTATTGACCCCATAAAAAGCCGTGCCGTACTTTTTTTGATAGTACTCGAGAGGCTTTAGCAAACGTATTACCGAAATACCACATTCGTGTTTGATCGCATCACTCATTTTAACGCTCCTTTTTGTTTAAAACATCAGTTGAACAAAACCTTTCAATAGGCTGCGACGGTTTTTATCTGCCGACGGACCGTAGGGGAAAGGTATAAAAAAAGCCCTGTTTTGCAGGGCGTATCATTATTCCAATTCAATATCAAATTGTGTTAATGCCTTGAATTGATGTAACCGTTGTTGCACCGCCTCCTTTTTTAGGTCTTCCATGCGTTCGGTGCCAAAACGTTCCACACAGAACGAGGCCAGATTGGATCCGTAGATCACGGCCCGTTTCATGTTTTCGAACGATAGGTTGCCGGTGCTCGCCAAATACCCGGTAAAACCGCCAGCAAAGGTATCTCCCGCCCCGGTAGGGTCGAAGACATCTTCAAGCGGAAGTGCCGGAGCAAAGAACACATGTGCCCCATGAAACAAGAGTGCTCCGTGCTCCCCTTTTTTGATGACCACGTATTTTGGTCCCATTTCCTGGATACGTGCCGCAGCCTTTACCAAGGAGTATTCCCCGGTCAACTGTCGTGCCTCTTCGTCGTTTATGGTAATGACATCGATATGTTTTATGGTTTCAAGCAGGTCGGGCAGGGCATTGTCCATCCAAAAATTCATCGTATCGAGCACGATCAGCTTTGGTCTGGGCTCCATTTGTTGGATAACGCTCATCTGTACGCCGGGATGCAGATTGCCCAACATGACCACTTCGGCGTCTTTATAATTTTCTGGGACCACCGGGTTAAAATCGGCCAAGGTATTCAATTCCGTAACCAATGTGTCGCGGGAATTCAGATCGTTATGGTATTTTCCTTTCCAGTAAAACGTTTTCCCATCAGGTACAATTTCAATGCCCTCCAGGGCTATGCCCTTGCCCTTTAGCATATCCAAATACGCCTGTGGAAGGTCGTCGCCCACTATGGAAACGATTGCTGCATCTACTTCAAATTGGGCGGCCGCCAATCCGATAAAGGTAGCTGCTCCCCCTAATATTTTATCCGTTTTGCCAAAAGGCGATTCAATTTCGTCAAAGGCGACGGTACCAACAATGACCAGTTTCCCCATGGGTTCAAAAATTAAGCTGCAAATATACAGTTTTGTATTGCCAAAATGATATTGTAAATGTGATTTAGGCCTACACTACCGTCAAACGGCTACCTGTATGCCGGTAAGGAAGGAAACCGTTTTGGCCTTTGTTCAAACATGGCCTTTTTTAGTAGTCCGTACCCTACGCGGCACAACGCTTCTTTGGTCGTTCGCTAAGTGTTTTAATTGATGTGATGTCCGTGATTATGACGGTAAAAACAAGAAGCATATTGTTAGCATTGCCGGGCAGCTGACGGGTTCTTTATTTTCTTCCAAAATCAGCGGGAATCTCTCCCCATGCCTTGGTCTCCCATTTTACGATCGGGGTTTGGTGTGGGTTGCTTTTCAACCACTGTATGGCCCTGCGGATCAAATCGAACAAGGGCTTGTTTTTTTCCGTCTCGGCCAGTTTGGTATTGCATGTTTTTTTTCGGACCCAGCTCATTGCCGTTCGCGAATCCGTATAGAGTACCCTGTCGCTTTTCCGCTCCTTCAAATAGGCCAGACCGTGTACAATGGCCAAAAACTCGCCGATGTTATTGGTGCCCTGGACAAAAGGACCTTGTCCGAACAGTTTTTTTCCCGTTTTGGTATCGACACCCTGATATTCCATAACGCCGGGATTACCGCTCGATGCGGCATCTACGGAAATGGAATGTAGGTTGGGTTTCCCTATTTGTAGCAATTGCTCCGAAGAGAGCGAGGTTTCCCCTTTTTTCTTGCCCTTGTATTCCTCATAGTTGCCGTTAAATGCCTTTTTGGCCATGTCAAAGGTGGCGAACGATTTGTATTGTGCCCCTTTTACACCGGAAATAGCGGCCTTACAATCGTCCCAGCTCATATATATCCCTGAGCGCTTTCCTTTCCAGACCGTATAAAATTTTGCTTTTTTTGCCATTATGGGGTGGTCAGTAGGGTTTCGATGACTTTCGGGAAATGGGCATGCTCCAAACGGTGTATCTTTTGGGCTATGGAGGCCACGGTATCCTCGGGGACGACCGCTGTGGTGGCTTGAAAGATGATGGCCCCTTCGTCGTAATTTTCATTTACGTAATGAATGGTAATACCGGTCTCTTTTTCATCGTTTTCTTTTACGGCGGCGTGCACATGGTCTCCATACATTCCTTTTCCACCGTATTTGGGCAATAGGGCGGGATGGATATTGACTATTTTGTTAGGAAAGGCCTGTATGATGTGTTCGGGTACTTTCAGTAAAAAACCGGCGAGAACGATGAGGTCCGGCCGAAGCCCTTTTAAAACGTCCAATAACCCGTCCGTCCGGGCAAACGCCGTTCTGTTGAAATATAAAGCGCTTGTTTTTAGGGTTTTACATCGCTCCAAAACCTTGGCATCACTTTTGTTGGTGAGCACCATGGCAATCGTAACATTAGGTTTGTCCTGAAAGTAGCGGATAATCCGCTCCACATTGGAGCCGGAACCGGAAGCAAAAAGTACAATACGTTTAGGAGCCATGGAATAACTACAGGTTTAACATCTTAATTTGCCATCGAAAATCCATATTGGGGAATCCCTTACATCGTCGAAAACGGCCCGTCCCGTCCACATTTGGGAAAGGGGCCAAAACTCGAAAAAAACATTACAATTTCCCCTGTTCGATTATCGTTGGCGGTGGTTCGTTCATCTGGGCGAAAATACTACACCGAACCCTATTTCACTTAATTTAAGGTACATTTTAACGACAAATGCTGTATTTAGTCCAAAGTTTTTTATTTTTGCCAACAATTTAAATTTTTAAAACCAAAATAATTATGTCAGACATTGCATCAAGAGTAAAAGCTATCATCGTTGATAAGTTGGGTGTAGATGAGAACGAAGTTGTAACCGAAGCTAGCTTTACGAACGACCTAGGGGCAGATTCATTGGATACCGTTGAGTTGATAATGGAGTTTGAGAAAGAATTCGATATTCAAATCCCTGATGATCAAGCTGAAAACATCGCAACCGTTGGCCAAGCCATTAGTTATATAGAAGAAGCGAAGTAACTTTATGTTTTCTTGAACAAGTTTCAGAATTATCCATGCCGTCTCCGTGCCGCATGGATAATTTTTTTTAAATTCACTTGCTTACTAGGGTTGCTTTAGTAAACGAATGGCCGATAACCGATGGTTGACGGTAAATAAAACGTAGTTCAATGCAATTAAAACGAGTGGTAGTAACCGGTTTGGGGGCTTTGACACCCATCGGTAACAATATCGAAGCGTATTGGGACGGCCTTAAGAACGGTAAAAGTGGTGCCGCACCCGTAACTTATTACGATACGGAAAAGTTTAAGGTGAAGTTCGCCTGCGAATTAAAAAACTACGATGCGGCCGATTTTTTTGACCGAAAAGAGGCCCGAAAACTGGATCGTTTCGCACAATATGCGTTGGTTTCCTCGGATGAGGCGATTACGGATTCAGGCCTGGACCTCGATAAATTGGATAAATTTCGGGTAGGGGTGATCTGGGGCGCCGGTATCGGTGGTCTGGAAACCTTCCAAAATGAGATGATGACCTTTGCCCAAGGCAACGGAACCCCTCGGTTCAACCCATTTTTTATTCCCAAAATGATAGCGGACATCGCTCCGGGACATATTTCCATCAAACATGGTTTTATGGGACCTAACTATACCACGGTATCCGCATGTGCTTCCTCGGCCAATGCGTTGATCGATGCCATGAACTATATTCGTTTAGGGTATTGTGATGTTGTAGTTTCCGGAGGTAGTGAGGCGGCCGTCGCCATAGCGGGTATGGGCGGTTTTGGTGCCATGCACGCCCTAAGTACCCGAAATGATAGTCCGGAAACGGCTTCACGACCGTTCGATGCCAATCGCGACGGGTTTGTACTCGGTGAAGGTGCGGGTGCGCTCATTCTAGAGGAATACGAACACGCCAAGGCCAGGGGCGCAAAAATATATGCCGAGGTGTTGGGCGGCGGCCTATCAAGCGACGCCTATCACATTACCGCCCCGCATCCTGAAGGGATCGGTGTGGTACAGGTAATGAAAAACTGTTTGAGGGATGCAGGACTGCGGCCCGAGCAGGTAGATCATATCAACACGCACGGAACGTCGACACCTTTGGGCGACGTGGCCGAGCTGAAGGCGATTACCGAGGTGTTCGGAAGCCATGCCCCGAATATCAATATCAATTCTACAAAATCGATGACCGGTCACCTGTTGGGTGCCGCGGGCGCCATAGAAGCGATCGCTTCTATAAAGGCAATGGAGCATAACTTGGTGCCACCGACCATCAACCACGTTACGGTAGACGAAAACATCGATCCCAATTTGAACTTGACCCTGAACAAGGCACAGGAAAGGGAGGTAAACATTGCGATTAGCAATACCTTCGGGTTCGGAGGGCACAATGCTTGTGTTGTCTTCAAAAAAATAAGCGAATAGGGTACATGGGCTTTCCTAAAAATATCTTTAGTTCCCGTCCCAAAGAGGATGGGGATTTTTTTTTAGGGATACAGCGCATATTGGGATTCAAACCGAAAAAGATTCACATCTATAAAAAGGCGTTTTTACACCGATCGGCCAATAAGCGCGACGATGATGGAAATCCCATGAACTATGAACGGCTGGAGTTTTTGGGCGATGCCATGTTGGGAACCATTATTTCACATTACCTGTTTATCGAAGTACCTTTGGGCGACGAGGGGTATTTGACCAAAATGCGCTCAAAAATCGTTAGTAGGGAACATTTGAACGAATTGGGAAAAGATCTGGAGCTGATCAAATTCGTAGAAAGCCGCATTCCAAAATCCCATTTTGGCGACAATATTCACGGCAATGTTTTTGAAGCATTGGTCGGGGCCATTTATTTGGACCGTGGGTACGAGTATTGCAATCGGTTCATACGGTCACGGGTAATCGACCCCTATATCGATATCGAACAGCTCGAGGGAAAGGTAATCAGCTACAAAAGCCTTTTGATCGAATGGTGCCAAAAGAAAAAGAAGCACTTTAATTACGATGTTTATGAGGATACGGGCAACGATCAACTAAAGCATTTTGCCGTAAAACTTTCCATAGGGGACCAGGTTGTGGCCAAAGCCCGGGCCACTTCCAAGAAAAAAGCGGAGGAAAGAGCATCCAAACGGGCTTATTTTGCCTTGCAGAATAAAATCGATAAGCGATAACCCGCCCTAGGTACATTACCAGAACGTCATTAGAACCTTAAATATCGGTTTACGAGGGCTTAATCTAGGCAGATTTCGTTATTAGCCTTATATTTACAGCTTACATAATTTTGTTCTAGCATGGCAGCGGTGCATAAAATTATGGGTGATTTTTACGAGGACCCATTTGATTTAGTGGCTTTACACAGCAGTTCGGAAGATTATGAGTTGGTTTATGCCATCAATTTGTATTTAAAGACCCGCTTCAAACGTTGCCGTGAAGACCTACAGCTGACACCACTGCTTTCCTTTCCGATTTTTGAATGGAAAGATCAGGGTGACGAGAGTTATTGGTCACTCATAAAAAATGATAGTTTTCGGCAGGACGCCTCACCAAGGAGCGATCTTTTTACAGGGGAACCCTCTTTTACGACCCATCATCTGGTGCCGGAACATAAAGAAGTAGATTATTTTCTGAAAATAGAACAAAACAACTTCGATTTGGAGCAAGAGGTATTGCGCCCATTGCTGAAAGTGCCTAAAATTATAACGGCCTATACGATCGACACCAGTACATTAAAATCTAAGAACAACTTAATATTTGTATAATGCCAACCAGGAAGAAGACAAAAATCGTTGCCACTTTAGGCCCCGCGACAAGCAAGAAGGAAGTGCTAAAACAAATGATCGAGGCAGGGGTAAATGTCTTTCGCATCAATTTTTCCCATGCCGATTATGACGACGTAACCGAACGCATCAAGATCATTCGGGAACTGAACGAAGAAATGAATACCTATACTTCTATTTTGGCCGACCTACAGGGCCCAAAATTGCGGGTAGGGGTCATGGCAGGGGAAGTGGTAGTTTCTCCGGGCGATGAGCTCGATTTTATAACCGGAGAACCTTTTGAGGGAAATGAAGAACGCGTATACATGAACTATAGTGCGTTCCCCAGGGATGTAAAGCCAGGGGAAAACATTCTATTGGACGATGGAAAGCTGATGTTCGAAGTGCTTGCTACCAATGGAGAAAATAAAGTAAGGGCAAAAGTGATTCAAGGGGGTCCCTTAAAATCTAAAAAGGGGGTCAACCTTCCGAACACCAATATTTCGTTACCGGCCCTCACCGAAAAGGACGTAAAGGATGCCATATTTGCCATTTCCAAAAAAGTGGATTGGATCGCACTTTCCTTTGTGCGTTTTAGTCAGGACCTTATCGACTTGAAGGATCTGATCAAGGAACATACCAACGATAAGATTCCGATTATTGCCAAGATCGAAAAGCCCGAGGCGGTGCAGAATATCGATAAAATCGTTTCGTATTGCGACGGTCTGATGGTCGCAAGGGGCGATTTGGGCGTTGAGGTTCCGGCACAAGAAGTGCCCTTGATCCAAAAACAATTGGTACTTAGGGCCAAAAAAGCCCGTATTCCCGTAATTATTGCCACCCAAATGATGGAGACCATGATCACCAGCCTTACCCCGACCAGGGCAGAGGTAAACGATGTGGCAAACTCCGTAATGGACGGTGCGGATGCAGTAATGCTTTCCGGCGAAACTTCTGTCGGGAATTACCCGGTGCAGGTCATCGAGAAAATGACGAGCATTTTAAAAAGTGTAGAAGGCTCCGATTTGATCAAAGTACCGCATGACCCACCACACATTAGAACAAAACGGTATATCACCAAATCGGTCTGTTATCATGCGGCCATTATGGCGAATGAAATTAAGGCGAAAGCCATATCTACCTTAACGAATAGTGGGTATACCGCATTTCAAATTTCTGCCTGGCGGCCAGATGCGCATATCTTGGTATTTACCTCCAACCGTCGCATACTTACGCAACTGAGCTTGCTATGGGGCGTACACGCTTTCTTTTATAATCGCTACGTTTCTACCGACGAAACCATTGAGGATGTAAACCAGATCGCTTGCAAAAAAGGATTTTTGGATGTGGGCGACATGCTGATCAGTTTGGCGGCAATGCCCATCAAAGACAAGGGTATGGTAAATACGCTGCGGGTTACCGAAATAGAGAGCTGTCCTTCATAGATAGGACCCATAACTAAAAAAAGGACTTATAAAAAAGCCCCGACCTGTATAGGGATCGGGGCTTTTTCGTTCATAAATAAACACTTAAGCAACTTCTTTTTCATAGGCTATAAAGTGCACAACTTTTCCTTTCTTGTTAAACAAAGGTTCCCCCTTGATCCAACATTTATACGGACTACCATCTTTGCGGTAGTTTAGAATGGTAGCTTCAAAACCACATTTTCGTTTGATGGCATTGGAAATATATACCGAGGTATCTTTACAGGTATCCTTTCCCTGAAACATTTTTGGTGATTCCCCGATGATATCCGTTACTTCATAACCGTTCATGTGTATAATGTTGTGGGATGCATGCACGATTTTCAATTTGGCATCGGTAACAACGATAACATTATCCTTTTCTAGCAACGCCTCGTTTAGGGAAAGACTGCTTTGCCAACCGTGCTCTTTTGCCAATTGGTTCAATACAACGATATCCCTACTGAATTTTGTCAAACGATCAAAATGCAGACCATAGGAATCCCATGAAAGGATGGGCAAACTATTGATCTGTTGCGTATCATAAAACTTCTGTGCGGCAATATCGTATTGTTTTAACTCTATCATAGTAAAGGGGATAAAAAAGCGGGATTTTTTAGGAAATCGACCGCGCTATTCTCTAGCGATTCGGACTACTCATATACTGTCATTTCGTAATCACTACGGTACAATACTAATAAAAGAATACAGCCCTCTAAAATTTAAAGCAATGATTAACAGTTTTGTTTAATTATTAGTCTTGTTAAAATTTATCTGGATGCTTAAGGATGAACAAAAAAAAGCGCTTTTTAGCACTAAACTAGCTTAATACAGCTGATCTGACGGTGATAAAATACCGTAATGCGCTTGTGGGAAGCCTGAAAGTGAGGTCTTTTTAGACCTTCATCTCCTGTTTTTTCCGTTATGGGAACAATGTACAAGTTCTTGGGAAAAACGTACGTACCCCAAGGTGTTTTTTAGGGGCATCTTTGCCTTGTCATTATCGATAACGGATTTGCCGAAAATCGAGATGGAAACAATAATACATATTCATTCATAATTTAAACAAATAAAATCAGTACCCATGAAAAAAGTAATCACAGCAGTAGTAGCCTTGTTTTTTGTAGCCACCTTTTCCTCCAATGCGCAAGACACTATGGAAAAGGCCGCAAAAACCATAAGTTTGGAACAAACACCGGGAGAGTTCACGCAAAAGAGCCTTACGGTTCCTGCGGGAACCTATGTTTTTGAAGTTGCGAACAAGGATGTCGGACATGATGTCGGTTTTGTATTGGTCAAAAAAGGAGAGGACATTAGTAAAGCCGAAAACCATATTAAAACGGCCTATGTAACCGAAGTTGTAGCAACAGGTGCGGTAGGGACTTCACAGCCCACCGTTTTGGAAAAAGGGGAGTACGTTTACTTTTGCCCTATGAACCCTACGGCCACCGACAACACCTTAACGGTAGAATAATACCGTTTTAACTTGAAATGAAAAGAGGGTTTTAACAATTCACTCCACATCGAACGCGTTATGGACCAGTTTCATAACGCGTTTTTTTTTTTACTATTACCATTTTAATTTTGAAATAGCACTAATAAATCGTTTCTTTTTCAGCTGTTCTTCGTTGAAAAATATAACCGTAGCTAAGGCTATGCTTAGATTTTTTGTCTCGAACAACTAAAAAATAATTCAATTTCTATACGCGCGATTTCAAAGTTAAAATGGTATGAATAAGAAGTTAGGGACAAAGCCCATCGTTTAAAACTCGAACTTTAACTGTACCGATACGGCATCTTTTTTTATGGGGGTACTTCCTTTTTCGGTATTGAGATTGGCCAAGGAGATGCCCAACAGGCGAACGGAGTTCTCCATTTTTTCTTGGTATAACAGTTCTTTGGCGGTTTCTAAAATTAAGGTGCCGTCCGCAATAAAATAAGGAAGGGTCTTGCTTCGGGTCTGTAAGGTGAAGTCACTGTATTTGATTTTCAATGTAACCGTTTTTCCTGCGATATCGGCCTTTTTCAGGCGTTTTTCGAGTTCTTGCGCGATGTGTTCCAAGCGTTCGAGCATAAAAATCTCGCTGCTGAGGTTTTCGCTAAAGGTCCGTTCCGCACCAACGGACTTTGGAATTCGATGCGGCTTCACTGCACTGTGGTGTATGCCGCGTACCACGTTAAAGTAATGACGCCCGCTTTTACCAAAGTTTTCTTCCAAAAAGGCCAATGATTTTGTTTTAAGGTCCGTTCCGGTAAAGATGCCCAGGCGGTACATTTTGTCGGCGGTAACCTTTCCTACCCCGTAAAACTTTCGAATTTCCAACGCTTCCAAAAAAGCGATCACTTCCTCCGGGCCTACCGTTTTTTGACCGTTGGGCTTGTTATGATCACTGGCGATCTTGGCAATGAATTTGTTGATACTGATTCCGGCAGAGGCGGTCAAGCCGATCTCCTTAAAAATACGTTCCCGAATTTCTTTGGCGATCAACGTCGCCGAAGGATTTCCTTTTTTGTTGACCGTAACATCGAGGTAGGCTTCATCTAAAGAAAGGGGTTCTACCAAGTCCGTGTAGTCAAAAAAAATCGACTTTACCTGTTTTGAAATTTCTTTGTAACGGGCAAACCTTGGTTTTACAAAGGTGATATGAGGGCAGTTTTTTTTTGCCAAATAGCCGCTCATTGCACTGCGCACACCATATTTTCTGGCCTCATAGTTCGCGGCGGAAACGACCCCTCTTTTTTCACTGCCGCCTACGGCCACAGGTTTCCCTTTTAGGCTGGGATCGTCCAGTTCCTCCACCGAAGCGTAGAAGGCGTCCATGTCTACATGAATGATCTTTCGCGATAGCGGTTCGTTGTGCATACCACAAAATTAGGCTATATTTAGCGGAATGGCGAAACAACCAAAAACGGCGATATTACTCGGGGCTACCGGCCTTACCGGCGGCCATTTGCTACGGTTGCTACTGGAGGACGGGCGCTACAGCCAGATCCGACTTTTTTCGAGACGGGCCATTGGCTTTGAGCATCCCAAGTTGGTGGAGTTTATAGGCGATTTGAAAAACTTGGCATCTTTTAAAAAGGACTTTGCGGGCAATGTCGTTTTTTGTTGTATCGGCACCACCAAAGCCAAAACTCCCGACAAAGACGCCTATCGCACTATTGATTTGGGCATCCCGGTAGCTGCGGCCGAATTGTGTAAGCAAAATGGCATCGACACTTTTGTGGTGCTATCGGCCCTTGGCGCCGACAGTAAGAGCGCTATCTTCTATAACAGGGTGAAAGGAGAGATGCAGGATGCGGTACAACGCTTGGGGCTTACGAAAACCCATATCATGCAGCCCTCCTTGATCGGGGGCGACCGTACCGAAAAACGTACCGGAGAGTGGCTAGGCAAACTAGTGATGAAGGGTTTGGACCGCCTTTTGGTAGGTCCCCTAAAAAAATACCGTACCATACACCCCCAAACCATTGCGAAGGCTATGGTTTGGGTGGCCAACCATCAGGTGGAGAAGCAGATCATTAAGTCCGACGAAATTTTTGAGATAGCAGCACGATGATCGAAATAGAGCGTAAGTATTTAGTGCGTTCGGATGCGTACCGTAACGAGGCCAAAGCCCAAAAAGCTATGGAGCAGGGCTTTTTAAATACGCACCCAGATCGCACCGTACGGGTGCGAATAATGGGCGACAAAGGTTTTTTGACCGTTAAGGGAAGATCGAACAGTTCGGGAACTACACGGTTTGAATGGGAACGGGAGATTCCGTTGCAGGAAGCAAAAGCGTTATTGCTCCTTTGTGAGGAAGGGGTCATTCAAAAAATACGGTTTTACGTGCCCAAGGGAAAGCATGTTTTTGAGGTAGACGAGTTTCAAGGTGCCAATAAAGGTTTGACGGTAGCGGAGGTAGAGCTACAATCGGAAACCGAGGCTTTTGAGGTTCCGGAGTGGTTGGGGGCGGAGGTAACCGGTGATGTACGGTATTACAATTCCCATTTGAGCAAACAACCTTTTGCTACTTGGTAGACCTGAAAAAGAAACTATTGCTATACCTGCTATTTCAAAGTTAAAATTGAACTCATTTAGACTTTTTGGATTGAAGCGAAAATTAGTGATTTAAAGGCCTGTTGAAGACTTTTTTGAGTTTCATAGCAGGGCTACGAGAGGAAAAAAAGGCAAAAACAGGGCTGTAAAGGACAATTTTTTAGCCAATTAAAAAAGTCTAAATGAGTTCATGGTATTCGTTGAAAGACTACACTTTAGGGCAAATCTTTCCTGGGAGTATTCCAAGCTACAAATCTTCAACAAGTGGGACGTTGCACTGGGCGGTCCGTAATTTTTATGGATTGTAAAAAATGGCAATAACTTCGAAGTCGAGCCCGAGAATAAGAAAATCAAGGCAATGATAAAACAATATTTACGCGCTCGGAAGTCATTGCCAAAATCAAGAACTTCTTAAGGCCCGTTGCTAAAAAAGAATGCAATGGCCTTGTGTTTTACGCCTCCCGGAGCATCGCGGAACGTGCGGGCCCGAAGCCTATGGAGGTTATCCCAAGTTACAGGAATCCGTCTGAAAAGTCGGTGGAAATATGATAAAAATCAAGCCTGAAAAATAGGGTTATCCGATTTTTGAAAGTGGATATTTATGATATTCCAATAGGCAAAAAAGAAATAATACCAATTGCTGAAACCTGAAGTCCAGTAGTTCGGGAAAAACTCGGCACTGCTGCGATCGCACAACGGCTTGGCACCCTTGGCACTACTGTGATTCAATTATACCATTTTTGCTTTAAAATTACCCAAATAAAAAGCTGTGATTTTTTGTTTAGACAAAAAAGAAAATTCAAGCATAGCAGTCACTACGGTCGTTTTTTGTTTTGAAGTATAAACGAAAAAGGGTAATTTTTAATGGATAATTTTAAGGTAGAAAAGGTATTAAACAGCTACCGTGCCAAAATACCCGGTTTATCGACAAAGGGGATTTGCTGTAAATTTTGTTCCCCTACGGTATGCTTTTCAAAAAGGAAGCGTTTTTCGTATAACTTCCCGTCCGCATAAAAGGTCACAAAAAATTCATTGTTCAAACGAAGAACCTCTTCTTGGACCAATTCAATTTTTTCAAAGGATTTTGCCGCTACGACACCGATACCGTGTCGCATGGTGGACGTTTTTCTTTCGCCATCATAGCCTTTGGAAACCACCAGTACCATATCAATTTGAGACGTTCTATCGTTAATGATAACGGCATTCCATTCCTTGTTCAGAAAATCATCGGTCCATTCCTGTACCAAAGCGACGTATACGTCCTTTACAATGGGGATTTCAATGTCTTTTTTCACGGTAAAAATTAAAGGGCGCTCTTAAACTGTTCCAAAAAGCGAATGTCGTTTTCGCTCAAAAGACGGATGTCCGAAATTTGGTGCAACAACAATGCAATACGATCGATTCCCATACCGAACGCAAAGCCCGAATATTCTTTTGAATCGATTCCGCAGTTGTCGAGAACATTGGGGTCTACCATGCCACAGCCCATGATTTCCAACCAGCCGGTACCCTTGGTCATACGATAGTCGGTCTCGGTCTCCAAGCCCCAATAAACGTCCACTTCGGCACTAGGTTCCGTAAAAGGGAAATACGATGGCCTTAGCCTAATTTTTGACTTCCCGAACAGCTCGGTGGTAAAGAACTGCAAGGTTTGCTTCAAATCGGCAAAAGATACGTCCTTGTCAATGTAAAGCCCTTCTACCTGATGGAAGAAGCAATGTGACCTTGCGGAAATGGCCTCGTTACGGTATACCCTTCCCGGGGAAATGGTGCGTATGGGCGGTGTGTTGTTCTCCATATACCGTACCTGAACCGATGAGGTATGGGTACGAAGAAGGATGTCGGGGTCGGTCTGAATGAAAAAGGTGTCCTGCATGTCCCGGGCCGGATGGTATTCCGGGAGGTTCAGGGCGGTAAAGTTGTGCCAATCATCTTCTATTTCAGGGCCCTCCGAAACGTTAAAACCTATTCTGGAAAAGATATCGATGATCTGGTTTTTAACAATGGAAATGGGATGGCGCGCTCCCAACGATACGGGTTCGCCCGGTCGTGTAAGATCACCGTAAACACTTTCCGCCTCTGAAGATTGGTCCAGTGCATTTTTAAGCTGGTTCACCTTTTCGTTGGCCGCTTTTTGTAGGGCGTTGATGGTTTGCCCAAATTCCTTTTTCTGGTCGTTGGCAACGTTCTTGAATTCTGCAAAAAAATCCTTCAAAAGTCCTTTTTTGCCCAGATATTTTATTCGGAAGGCCTCCAGGGTTTCCTTGGAATCCGTGGTAAATTGTTCTACTTCCGAAATATGTTCTTTTATCTTATCAATCATGGTACTACGGTAAAAAGGGCAAATTTAAAGCTTTTGGTCCAGTACGGGGATATGTTCTACTTGCTAAATGGCCACTTCATTAGTAACGTTCTTGCGTATCCATACCAAACAGTCCTCAAAATTGTCAAAAATATGGGCTTCGGGAATCAGATCGGGAATAATATCGATCCGTTCCATCATAAAACGGGGTTGCGAAGGTACTTTTACCAAAAGAACATCGACACCGGCATTTTTCAGGGGAATTAGCATGTCCTCCAAGGCATAGAGTCCCGATTGGTCCATATACCGCATCAGTCCCATACGTATCACAATGGTAGAGGCCGTATCGGGAACCTGCTCCGAAAGCATCTGAAAATCACTGGTGCTGCCAAAAAATAACGGACCGTCAAGATGTTTGATGAATACTTCTTCACGAAGCTGTTCGGGAAAATCCTTTTCATCTTCCCAAACGGCCTCTTTCAACAAGGGCTTTACATGGGAACGTTTGGCCGTAAGGTCGCCCATTTTTTTCATGAACATAAGACTGGCCAGTACCATTCCTATTCCAACCGCATAGATGAGGTTCCAGAAAGTTGCAAGCAACATGACCACAATCATGATGATGACCTCGGAACTTAATTTTAACGGTCCCAACCTTACGTCCTTGGGCATGGTGGAAATCGCTTTTAGGCCTTTGTAGTCCATCACACTGATACCGACCGTGAGCAATATTCCCGCCAACACGGCGGCCGGTATTTTGGAGGCGATAGGCCCCATCGCCAATAGCACGAACAAAAGGAGGACACCGGCGATCATTCCCGAGAGTTTCGTTTTTCCGCCGGAGTTAATGTTTACTACGGTGCGTATAGTAGCTCCGGCACCTGGTATTCCCGCGAATATTGCGGCAATACTGTTCCCGATGCCCTGTCCGATCAATTCTCGATTGGGTTTGTGTTTGGTTCGGGTCATATTATCGGCCACCACCGAGGTGAGTAGCGAATCGATAGCGCCCAATAAGGCCAAAGTAAGTGCACTAAAAAAATAAGGGGCGATCATGCCCAGATCGAATTGCGTAATTATCTCTAGATGTGGCATAGGAAGGCCTTCCGGTATTTTTTCGATGGTACGGTAATCCAGTTTAAACCCGTAGGCCACTCCCGAAACCGCCAAAAGTGCGACCAAGGTACTCGGTATCGCCGTGGTGATCCGTTTAAAACCGATAACGATTACTATGGTGGCAAGTGCCAATAGCAATTCGATCCAATTTATGTTTTGCAATGCGTTGGGCAGCACCTTAAGCGCTCCCAAAACTCCTGAAGACGCATTGGATGCCAGATTTTGGGCTTCTTCCAGAATGGCGGCGTCATTAATTTCATCTGCTCTTTTAAGGGTGTTTTCAAAATCTTTCAAGGTTAGGGTGCCTTCCCCAGTTTCGTCTTGCAGGGTATTATCCAATAACGAGGCCTCTGCTCTGGTCTCGAATTGTTTTACAAAGCCCTGATCTTCCTTAGGGTAATAGCCTACCAAAGGAAGCAGTTGTGTGATGATGATGATCAGTCCGATGGCAGTCATAAACCCTGAAACCACTGGGTACGGAATGTAGCGGATATATTTCCCTAGCCCCAGGACACCAAGCCCCATTTGTAGGAGTCCCGCCAAAAGGAAAACGGTCAATATGGCCGGTAATGCTTTTTCGATACTACCATCGTTCAAGGCGATAATACTGGCAATTACGAGCATGCTTACTGCGGTCATCGGGGCGGTCGGACCGGAGATCTGGGTGTTGGTGCCCCCGAAAAGTGCGGCAAAAAAACTGATAAAGATCGCACCATAGAGTCCGGCACTCGGCCCTAATCCGGAGCTGACCCCAAAGGCCAGCGCTAAAGGGAGTGCGACGATTCCTGCGGTAATCCCTCCAAAAAGGTCGCCCCTCACGTTCGAAAAAAGTTGTTTCATGAGTATGTTGTTTGCTACGGGTGAATATACTCTTTTTTAAAGAAAAAGAACACCAATGCCGGCCATGACCGCAGTGGATAAAACAAGGAAAAATGAAATTATGGGGGCATGGTTTTTATAGGGCCTATACAGGCCGGCCGGCCGTAACACCAGAAATGGTATAATCTGGAAGTTGTAAATGGCGCGTTGGTATACCTTTGGTCCCGAGTCGGTATTAAAAAAGAGCGCATATAGCGCTCTTTTTCATTAAGTGTTTGAAAGCGCATTCCAACGCGTAAATTTTTATACGAAGGTCACCTTACCATTCTGTATATCGTACATGGCACCCACAATTTTGATGTCCCCGTTATCTTCCATTTCCTTGAGTACCGGACTTATTCTTCGGGTCTTATCAATGGTCAATTGTACATTTTTTACGGCGACTTCGTTAACAAAGTCAATATTTTTGGAATTGCGTAAGCTGGTATCCGAGGGATTGCTTACCGCTTCTACCGCAGGCCTGATCTTATCGAGCAGAATGGTGAGGTTCCCCAATCGGGCATCATCGCAGGCTCCTTTTACGGCACCACAGGCCGTATGTCCCAAAACAACGATTACCTTGGTACCCGCGAGTTTACAGGCGAACTCGATACTTCCCAAAATATCTTGGTTGACAATGTTTCCTGCGACCCTGGCACTAAAAATATCGCCAACACCCTGGTCAAAAATAAGTTCGGCGGATACCCGCGAATCGATACAACTTAGAATGGTCGCAAAGGGATATTGCCCAGAAGCGGTATCGGACACTTGTTCCAATAGATCGCGTTCTGCCGTTTTGTTATGTACAAAACGTTCGTTTCCTTCCTTTAACAATTGTATGGCAATATCAGGCGATATGGCCGCTTGTTTTTCCTTAGTAAGTGCTTTCATCTGTTTATATTTATTGTTTTTTAATGGTCAGATGTAATTCGCCAATAATCATTTCGGTTGGTATCAAGAATTGTTATGGCTCATTTCATCTGTTTAAAATTTTGTAGTTTGCTGAAAATGAAGAAACTAAAAATTTCTGCACATTCAGTAATTCGCATAAACTTATTTTAATCATCTCGGTAGGGTATGCTTAAAAAAGTTTATGCTCATTTCATAATTAAAATTTTAGTACAACGATGGCATTTGAGATGCATCAGGTAGACAGCTTGGGCCGAAGCCTGAAAAAGTCGGAATAACTTTCTGGATTTTCAACGACTCCCCGCTCTGAAACCAGCTTTATGGTAATGTTTCGATTACGTGCCTTCTCACCAAAATCGTCCAGTATTTCAATAATGTCGTTATCCAAGTACCGTGTTTTGGTCACGTCCAATTCAAGATAGGAATTTTCAGGAAGTTTATCCAGTTCCTTTAATATCGCGCCTTTGTTAAAAAAGGTCACCTCTTCCGCCAAGGTCATTTTTATTCTGCCATCGTCGACATCTTCCCCTTCCTTGTGCAAAAAGTGGGAGTTCTGATAGCTTTTGATAAGGATAACGATAATGCCGACGCCCAAACCGAGTCCGATACCTACTAAAAGATCGGTGAAAATAATACCCACCACCGTAACGATAAAAGGTACGAACTGTTTCCAGCCCATTTTGTACATGGTTTTAAAAAGAACGGGTTTTGCAAGTTTGTACCCCACAATGAATAGAATGGCGGCAAGTACCGATTTTGGAATTAAATTCAGCACCGCGGGTATGGCCACTACGGAAATCAGTAAAAAGAACCCATGAACGATGGCGCTCATCTTTGTTTTTCCACCGGATTGTACGTTGGCCGAACTACGAACGATAACTTGGGTGATGGGCAGGCCACCGATCATACCGGATACGATATTTCCCGCACCCTGGGCTAAAAGCTCCCTGTTTGTCGGTGTTACCCGTTTTTCGGGATCCAGTTTGTCGGTCGCTTCCACACAAAGCAAGGTTTCCAATGAAGCTACCAGGGCTATGGTGAACCCGGTAACCCATACTTCACTTTTTGTGATTGCGCTAAAGTCGGGAAAACTGAACTGGCCTATAAAGCCGTTAAAGTTTTCGGGTACCGGTACGGCGACCAAATGTTCCTTGGCGAGGGCCAGATCGCCATCTTTGGTCAAGAGATAAAATATGATTCCGGTCACAACGGCGACCAAAGGTCCTTGGATCAATTGAAAGATCTTGCCTTTTTTGGAGAGTACATTGTTCCACAGCAGCAAAATGCCCATAGCGATCAATGCGATAAGCGTAGCCCCATTGTCAAAGTTTCCGCTCAAAAGCGCGTTCAAGGCATTCAGGATTTCCGTAAAGGTATTTTCGCCATCGATCTGCAAAAAGGCGAAATCCCCTTCCGGATCTTTATCGAAACCAAAGAAGTATGGAATTTGTTTTAAGATGATGATGATACCGATACCGGTGAGCATCCCCTTAATCACGGAGGATGGGAAATAATATCCGATAACCCCTGCTTTTAGGATACCGAAGGCAATTTGTATGATACCCCCCAAAACCACGGCCACAAGAAAGGGTTCATAGCCCAAAGAGCCAATGGCCGCCAAAACTATGGCAGCTAAGCCGGCGGCGGGACCGCTGACACCGATTTGGGATCCACTAAGGGCACCCACCAAAATACCACCGATAATACCGGCGATCAAGCCAGAAAACAAAGGCGCCCCACTGGCCAGGGCAATACCAAGACAAAGTGGTAGGGCAACAAAAAACACGACAATACTTGCCGGTAGATCTTGCTTTAAATGTTTGAACATAGTACGAATGTGTTACGCCATCCAAAAAACGGTAAGGCTGGTTGTTACGTTAAAAATCATTGTTATCATTTGCTCTTTACCGTGCCCCCACGGAGAACAAACAATAGTGTATATCGGAACAGTCACAATTTAATAACTTCCGATATCGCTAGTCATAAAAATAAAGATAAAGATGTTGATTTTTTGCATGAACTACAAAACTTGAAAGCACTTCTAGGTAAAGATACTAGTAACACTTTCAATTTTGTTCGGATTTTTTAAAAATCTCTAAGCGTTTTGATGCTTTTTTTAGGGATCCATCCAGATTTACCGTCGGCGATCTGAATTTTGAAGTAGTCGTTATAAGTTTCCAAAATGGACACTTTAGCCCCTTCGTGAAGTACGAATACTTCCTGTGCCTTTTCATTGGGATCCGACTGAATGCGAACCTCATCGGCGAAAACGATTGCCGGTCGATTGGCCTGCAGGTCCTTATATTGTATATAGGCCATTGTTACGGCAAGGATCGAAAATACCAACATGGTCAAACTAAAGATGAAAGCGATGCGTTTTCTAAAGGCAGATCCGAAATAGTAAAAGGCAATGTAAAAAACGGTAAAAAGAATCATTAAAACTACCGCTGCGTAGGCCCATTGATCGAACGACAGGTAGTTGGTAAACGTTTTATAGAATTTGGAAAGGCCTACTTCCGGCAGGGGCGTTATGGCATCTAGGGTCATTTTTTGTGCGTAACCCAAATTGTTCTTTATTTCGGGGTCATTGGGCTTTAGCAGGAGCGCTTTTTCAAAATTATAGATGCTTGGGGCAATTTCATTTTGTTTGTAATGGGCATTGCCCAAATTGTAGTAGAGCTCCGCTGAATGCCTCCCCGATTCCAAAATGGATTCATACAGGCGTATCGCCGTCTCAAAGTCACCTTCGTTATATGCGGCGTTAGCACGCTCAAAGGACGATTTTTCCTGACCCCAAGCCCAAAAACAGTTCCCTAGGATAAAAAGCAGCAGTAGCTTTTTGATGATATGGCTATATGTTGTTCGCGTTCCAGTCTTTTTCATGTTCCGTACCGTTCTGTTACAATTGCTTGTCCATTGTGGATATGACTTCGCTGGCCAGTTCATAGTCCTGTTTCATTTGCACGTCAGAAAATGGACTGTAACGGGCCATTTCACAGTTTTTCAGTAGTCCGATAAAGCCGTTATTGGTTTCCATGTCCACTTGCCGCTCTTCCAAAAGGGATGCGATCTTATCTTTGCTAAAATCGGAGGTCTCTATTTTTAGTTTGGCCTTCAAATAGTTGTGCAAGGCTTTTTCCAAAGCAATGTAGAACTCCTCTTTGTTCCCCAAGGTCTTTTTGGCGGTAGAAAGATATTTTCTGGCCAACCGGTTCGCCTTTTTCACCCTGTTTCCGCTTACATCACCATCTAAGGCCCGTTTCTTTTTCAATACCAAAATGGCGAGAGGAATTAACAAAAGTGGTAGCAGCCACCATAACCAAAAATATGTAGAGCCGAAAAAATGATCGGTGCCTATGGGAACAAGATTGGGGTTCAGTTTTATAAAATTGAATTGATTTCCCGTGGCCGTTACCACCTGCTTGTCGTTGGAGGTTACTGCGGTATTGCCGGCCGAACCGCTAGTCGGCCCGGAAATTACGTTCACCACAATTTCATCGCTTTCGATGGTGGTATATTTTTGTGTTTTTGGATTGAAGTAGCTAAAGGATATTGGTGGAATGGGATATTTCCCCTTAAAGGATGGGACAATAGTATAGTTGTTGCTCACCTTTCCCTGTGAACCCGAAAGGGTAGTGCGAACGTTTTCCTCGAACTCCGGTTCGTATACTTCCAATGAACTTGGGATACTCGGTTCGGGAAGTTGAAACAATTTTAGGTTTCCCTTGCCTTCTACGGCCACTATGGCCTGTAACGATTCGCTTGCATTAAGATTGGTTTTGCTGGTAGTTACGGAAAAATCAAAATCGCCTACCGCGCCGCTAAAATTGGCGGGCTTCCCTTCTTCGGGCAGTGCTTTTACGTTTAGGGTGCGCTTTCCGGCAGAAACGGTTTTGTTGGTGGAAGCATATACCGCTCTTCCAAAAAAATCGCGCCTGCTGGTGGGCACATCAACGGTAACCTCCAACGAAAGCGGTTCAATCTCCAATTTCCCCGAGCGTTGGGGGTAGAGCACCACACGTTTTAAAATGACATAGCGGTATGGTTTTCCACGGTACGACCCGTTTTGTGCGTTGAGTCGGGTAACGGGAATGTCCTGACTCCAAAAGTTATTGTATTTCGGATTGTCCAAAGGACGATAGTTGGACACACTTATGGTAGGGCTCACATACAACTTATACACGACGCTTACCGCCTCGTTCAAATAGGGGGCGTTTTTAGAAACTTCGGCCACCAAATGCAAGCTTTCATCGGCAACATCATCTACCGTCATTTGATCGCTCGGCTTATCTACGGCAGCGCCTACCGTTATCTTTTTTGGACTCGATTTATACGTTTTGCCACCGATTGTTATGGAGGCCTGACCGATCGTGAACGTACCCCTCGCAGTCGGACTCAAGGTATACGAATACGTTTTTGAAAAACTACGGACCCCATTGATCCATGAAGAGCTGATGGCCTGGGAAGGGCCCATAAGTACCTTGAAGCCATTGAAATCGGGGGCGGTAAAGTTATCACCGTCCTTATTCATTTTAAAGTCGACCCTGAGGCGCTCGTTGATGCCCAGCTTGGATTTGCTCAGGTTCATCTCGAACGTTACGCCACCATCGTCGCCCTGGCCGCTTAGGGTATTAAAGCAGACGAACAGTGCCAATAACGGTATGTATTTTTTGAAAACCATCACGATTACCAATCTTTCTCGTTTTTGACCTTGACCCCCTTCACCTTTTT
This sequence comes from Maribacter sp. 2-571, assembly GCF_050589625.1. Classification (NCBI taxonomy): domain Bacteria; kingdom Pseudomonadati; phylum Bacteroidota; class Flavobacteriia; order Flavobacteriales; family Flavobacteriaceae; genus Maribacter; species Maribacter sp. 2-571. Next base: position 38,791 of record NZ_JBNGOP010000026.1, read on the forward strand.
GGCATCAATTTTTTCCTGTACCTTTTTTTCTTCCTGTTGCATGGCGTCGAGCAAATTTTGTATCTGCTGTTTGCTCAATTGATTGGGCCGTCGTTGTTGGGGTTTTTGCTCGTTATCCCCATTTTCGTTGGGTTTTTTTTGCTGTTGTTCTTTGTCCTTTCCCTCACCTTCCTTATCGTCTTTTTTATCATCTTCCTTTTTATCCCCTTCGTCGCCTTCCTTGTTCTGGTCTTGCTTGTCCTCCTTGTTATCGCCGTCCTTTTTGTCTTTGTCCTTTTGGTCCTTGTCCTCGTTCTGGTCCTTACTGTCCTTATTTTGGTCGTTCTTGTTTTCTTGTTCTTCCTTTTTGAGCATTTCCTTTGCCAAGGCAAGGTTGTATCGTGTTTCTTCGTCTTTGGGGTCGTTCCTTAAGGCTTCCTTATAGGCCTCTACCGCTTTTTGATATTCTTTTCTTTTCATAAAAACATTGCCCATATTGTGGTAGGCCTTATGCTTTTGATCTTTTTGATCTGCCGTTTCCCCTGCCTCTTTAAAGCGACCAAATGCTTCGCTATAGGTAGCGTTGTTGTAATGGGCATTTCCTAAATTGAAGGGTGCCGCAACGTTTTTATCGCTTTTCGAGATTGCTTTACGATAAGCTACCTCGGCTTCTACATAATTGTTTTCGGACAGGTTCTTGTTGCCCGTCCAAGTTAGGTTTTTGGATTCTTTTAATGCTTCGAGCCTTTCCTGTTCCTCATTATCTTGGGCAGCTACCACAAAGGATGCTACAAAAAAGAAATAGGTGAGATATGATCTTATACGAACATGTCCCGGTTTTTCAGAACGGAAAAAGCCATCGATGGGGTACCGTTGCGCTGCTATGGGTCTTTTACTGTTCATAATTCGCTGTTATACGTTAAAAATCGTTTTTTGTTTCCTACTGGCGCTTTGGGCTATCGTTGAAAAGGTTCAGGCGTCGGAGCCAGGTGGTTTTTTTGTCCAGCACAAAAATATCCAAGAAAAACAATAGTAGGGCCGCGCCCAAAAACCACTGAAACTGGTCTTTGAATTCGGCAAATTGTTTTGCTTCGAACTCCTTCTTGTCCATCTGCAATAACTGTTCCTTTATGTATGCCACTGCCGCATCGGTATTGGCCCCGTCAATATATTCCCCGTTGCCTTCCTCGGCAATATCGGTCAATACCGATTCGTTGAGCTTGGTAATGACCACTTCGCCCTGCGAGTCTTTTTTCAACCGCTCGACCACTCCATTTCTTTTGATGGGAATCGGTGCACCTTTGGGTTTCCCTACCCCGATGGTATAAATTCGGATTCCTTCTTCCACCGTACGTTCAACGGCCTCCAAGGTCGCGTTCGCGGAATGGTCCTCGCCATCACTTATAATGAACAATACCCTATTGGTCTGTTCCTCATCGTCATAATAGGTGGCCGCAAGGTCTAAGGCCTGATCGATCGCCGTACCTTGAGAGGTAAGCATATCGGTATTCATGCTCTGTAGGAACATTTTTGCCGCACCGTAGTCGGTGGTAATGGGAAGCTGCGGATAGGCCTGCCCGGCATAGGCAATGATGCCGATGCGGTCACTGGCCAATTGGTTTACGATTTCCGATACCAAACGTTTTGCTTTTTCCAGCCTGTTTGGGGCGATATCCTCGGCCAACATGCTTTTGGAGACGTCCACCGCAAAAACGATATCGACACCTTCCCGTTTCACCGTTTCGAGTTTGGTGCCCATTTTTGGATTTACGAGCCCCATGATCAAAAAGGCCAATCCCGTTAAAAAGAGCAGTAATTTTAAGGTCGCCTTAAAACGGGACTTATTGGGGACCAGTTTTTTGAACAGACCGGTGTCGGCAAATTGGTTTTGGGTGCGTTTTTTCCAAATTTGTAGCAGGACAAAAACGATGGCCACAACCGGGATCACGGCCAAAAGGTAAAAGTATATTTTCTCGTCGAGCTGAATCATATAAAACTTCTAAACAGGGTATTTCTCAAAAGCCATTCAAATAACAACAAGGCGCCTGCCAACAAAATCCATGGGCGAAACTTTTCTTCGTACTTGTAGTATTTGAACTCCTCTATTTCGGTTTTTTCCAATTTGTTGATCTCATCATATATTTCTTCCAACTTTTCATTATTGGTCGCACGAAAATATTTTCCTCCGGTAGATTTGGCGATGTCCTTCAACAGTTTTTCGTCAATTTCCACTTGTCGCATGCCATAGCGAAAGGTGCCATCTGGCTTATAGGCAATGGGCGATAGGGCGTTCCCGTTGGTTCCCAGGCCTATGGTGTAGGTTTTAATGTCGTACTCCAATGCCAGTTCGGCGGCCGTCTGCGGTTCTATAAATCCGGAATTGTTCACGCCATCGGTCAGCAAAATAATAATTTTACTGATCGCCTTGCTCTCTTTCAACCGGTTTACGGAAGTAGCCAACCCCATACCAATGGCCGTACCGTCGTTCAACTGGCCGTAGGTAATTTCCTTTAAGGAATTCAATACAATTGTCTTGTCACTGGTAATCGGGGTTTTGGTATACCCTTCACCTGCATAGGCCACCAGGCCGATACGATCGTTCGGACGTTTTTTTATGAAATCACCGGCCACTTTTTTAAGGGCTCTAAGCCGATTGGGCTTGAGGTCGCGGGCGAGCATGCTCGACGATACGTCGATCGCCATTACAATGTCGATTCCCTTGGTGGTCTTGGTACGGGTAGAAATATCTTCGGTCTGCGGCCGCGCCATTGCAATTATGATGGCCGCCAATGCCGCAAGGCGCAACAACAGGAGCGCCGGCTTTAACCGGGAAAGGATACTCTGTTTTCCAAAACCCTGAATACTGGAAATACGAAGGGAAGCGGTCTGCTCCTTTCGTTTGAACACATACCATGCAACGGCCAATGGAAGCAGTAGGAGCAACCAAAAAAATTCGGGATTTGCAAATTCGACCTTGTTCAGCATTTAAATTTCCGTTTTTACTTCTATGGTTTTTAAAATGCGATCTATAATTTCTTGTGCGTACGAATCCTCTTTGCGCCACGTTAGGGCCACTTGTTGTTGAAACGCTGCTCCTCCAAAACAGAGCACTACATATTTTCCGGCGACAAGTTCTTCGCTTCCCTTCATCGGGAATTTTCCGCTACCATATACCTTTACCCCCGGTACTCCGCTCAGGGTTTTAAACTCCTCTTGTTTGGTAATGATGTTTTTCGTGCCTTGGGACTCCAATTCCTTTAAATACTTTTCAATTGCGGCGTCGTGCTTGAGTTCCTTTTCCTTTACGCCGATCAAGGAAGAGGCCGCAATGCTGAACAGCGTTTCGGGGTGTTCGTACCGAAAAGCGGTAAGTTCGGAAACCGTCTCCTTTTCTTCGGTGGACAAGGTAAGCTGTTGCCTTCTCAGTACCACGGGCGTTTCCAATGTTATGGGCGGATAGCCATAAGAACTGGTCACCCACTCGGTATGCAGTAATTTTCGGGTCGGGTGGCCTGATATGGTATCCTTTACATTTGAAAATCCATAATACCAGGTTGCGGCCGCTCCCCCCAACAGCAAGAGCCCTACTACGCTTGCACAGGCGATGATTATTTTCCGACGTTGTTGTTTTTGTGCTAGGGCCTCCTGAAATTCGGCCTGTTCCATAAGTTCCTCCTCCGTAGGCTCCGGAAGCGCCTCGTGTGTTTTTATAACGATTTCTTCAATGGCCTTTCGATCTTGTTCCGCAACGCTTGTCAATGGTTTCGATTTGGCAAATTTTACCAGATCTGCGGTTTTCAAGATGTTTTTGAACTGGCTCAAGGTGTGGTCGTCCAGTTTTAGTTCGCCGGCATCCTTTAAAAGCTCGAGTTTCTCGATCAGTTCGTCAGTGGTGCTTTCCAATGCCGATACGTGAACATCCTCCTCCAAATACGAACGCACGATATCGGTAAGTTCCGAATAGTATTGTTTGTATTCGTCCTGAATGAGGTATCTGGAGTTCTCCAGCTGTTTGAGCTCTAGCAGCGCACGGTCATAGGGCGGCAACAGGGCCGTTTTTTCTTCTTCCGTAAGCGGCTTTTTACGGAATAGGAACCAATACAGGATACCCGAGATGATCGCTAAGGCGAGAAGGATTCCCAAAATAATTTTCCAAAGGATTCCCGTACTTTTCTTTACCTCCATCAATGGCTTGATGTCGTACAATTTTTGCTTTAGGGTGTCCACGGGAACAGTAGCTACCGCGATCTGTAGCGAATCGGTAAAATAACCTTGTCCGTTTATTTCGATCCGTTGCGGCGGAAGTTTGTACATCCCCGAATCGAACTGCGTTAGCGCATAGGTCTTTTGGAGCTGTAAACGACTTTTTTTTCTAGTGGTATCCGTTTCAAAGGCTTCAACGGTTTCCAGGGGCGAAAAAGTTTGCCCTTCCGGAAAGATGACCTGGTCGGTACTATCGACCTCTACCTGTACTTTCCATAAAACCTGTTCCCCGATTTTTATGAAAGTAGTATCAACAGTAGTGCTTATTTTAGGTTTTTGCTGGGCTCGGATGGCAGTAAGTGTCAGAAACAAAAAGACGACCGAAAACAAGCAGCGCGTTCTCGATAAGGAATTTTTATATCGGCTCTTCGAATCGTTCATTTTACCCTCTTCTTTTAAAGTAACCCAATAGTTTTTTCACATAACTTTCATCCACGCGACAACTTAGGGTACCACAGCCCGACTTGGTGAAGGTATTCATAAAATAAGCTTCTCTTTCCTTATAATGGGTTTCATAGGACTGGCGTACTTTTTTGGAACCGGTGTTGACCAGTCCGACCGTTCCGGTTTCGACGTCCTGCATTTGTACGAGCCCTAAATTTGGAATACGTTCTTCCCGTTGGTCATAAATGCGTATGCCCGTAACATCATGCTTATTGCCCGCTATTTTCAGGGTTTTTTCATAGGCTTCGGATATAAAATCGGAGAGAATAAATACGATCGCCTTTTTTTTCATTACACTGCTCAAGAACTTTAAGGCTTCAGAGATATCGGTTCTATTGCTCTTCGGACGAAATTCCAACAACTCCCTGATGATGCGCAACACATGACTTTTTCCCTTTTTTGGCGGGATGTACAGTTCCACGGTATCGGAAAACAACATCACTCCGGCCTTATCGTTATTTTGAAGGGCGGAAAATGCAAGCGTTGCCGCAATTTCTGTGATGATCTCTTTTTTGAATTGGTTGGTGGTGCCAAAGAGTTCGGAGCCACTTACATCGATCATGAGCATCATGGTGAGTTCCCTTTCCTCCTCGAAAACCTTTATATAAGGTTCGTTGTAGCGGGCGGTAACGTTCCAATCGATGTTCCGAACATCGTCCCCGAACTGGTACTGTCGTACCTCACTGAACGTCATCCCCCTACCCTTGAATGTAGAATGGTATTCCCCACCGAATATATGGTCGGAGAGACGTCGTGTCTTTATTTCAATTTTACGTACTTTTTTTAGTAGTTCTTTAGTATCCATCTTCTCAGGGGGGCAGTTTTCAAGGTAGGCCGGTTATCGGCACTACCGATGTCTTTAACTGTTACCGATAACGGTCTTGGTCCCATTTAAGGCACTTCGATTTCGTTCACGATCTGATTGATGATTTCTTCGGATGTAATGTTTTCGGCCTCTGCCTCGTAGGTAATCCCGATCCGGTGCCGCAGCACGTCGTGCACTACCGCCCGTACATCTTCAGGAACGACATAGCCCCTTCTTTTGATAAAGGCATAACATTTTGCTGCAATACCCATATTGATACTTCCCCTAGGCGATGCCCCAAAGCTGATCAACGGTTTAAGATCGGGCAAGTTGTATTTTTCCGGATAACGGGTCGCGAAAATGATATCGAGAATATACCGTTCAATTTTTTCGTCCATATACACCTCGCGCACGGTTTGTTGTGCGCTTAAGATCTGCTTAAGACTTACTACGGGGTTGACCGTTTCATAGTTGCCCAAAAGGTTCTGGCGCATCACTAGCTGTTCTTCGCTCATTTTCGGGTAGTCGATTACCGTTTTCAACATAAAACGGTCTATCTGCGCTTCCGGCAAGGGGTAGGTACCTTCCTGCTCGACAGGGTTTTGCGTTGCCATGACCAAAAAGGGCTTGTCCAATATAAACGTTTCGTCACCAATGGTCACCTGTTTCTCCTGCATGGCCTCCAACAGGGCCGACTGTACTTTGGCAGGGGCACGGTTAATTTCGTCAGCAAGCACAAAATTGGCAAAAATAGGACCTTTTTTTATCGAAAAATCACTGACCTTCATGTTGTAGATCAAGGTTCCTACAACATCCGCCGGTAACAGGTCCGGAGTAAACTGTATTCTGCTGAAACTCCCTTTTACCGCCTTTGACAAGGTGTTGATGGCAAGTGTTTTTGCAAGTCCGGGAACACCCTCGAGCAAAATATGCCCTTGGCCCAATAAGCCTATCAACAAGCGTTCGACCATGTGCTTTTGGCCGACGATCACCTTGTTCATTTCGGATACCAATAGGTCGATAAAAGCGCTTTCCGTGGCAATTTTTTCATTGACTGCACTAATATCTACTGTAGTATTTTGTTCCATAAAAACGTTTAAAATTTTGGTTTTGATCGGTTAACTATTGAACAGGATTGCAAATTGAAAATTAATTCATTGTTATGCTGTTAACGATTGGTTAAAAAAATGGGGAAGGCCCCATTTTTATGAAGTTATTAAGGGATTTCTTTTTAATTTCACAGGCTATGGAGGAAGAAGACCGATACTCAAAAATTATTGCCGGTACCATGACTTGGGGAAGTTGGGGGAAACAGTTTTCCACGGCCCAAATGACCGATATGATCCAGTATTGTTTTGGTATGGGCCTTACTACTTTTGATCATGCCGATATTTATGGCGATTATACCAATGAAGCGTCTTTTGGAACTGCCTTTTTGCAGAGCGGTGTGCCGCGGGACAAGGTGCAGCTGATTACCAAATGTGGAATACAGTTCGATGCCGAAACGCGTCCGAATCGGGTCAAGCATTACGAATACGGCAAGGCATATATCATATCGTCGGTGGAACGTTCGTTAAAAAGCTTGCAGACCGATTATGTGGATATGCTATTGTTGCACCGGCCAAGCCCGTTAATGCACCCCGGAGAAATTGGGGAGGCGATACGGACATTGCAGAAAGCCGGAAAAATAAGGTCCTTTGGTGTCTCCAATTTCAGTCCTTCCCAAATAGCGGTATTGGAGACCGAACTTCCGGTTATGGGAAATCAGGTAGAGTTTTCCCTGACCGCGGATGAGGTACTGTACGACGGTACCCTTGACGATTGTTTGGCCCACAAAAGGATGGCCATGTCGTGGAGTCCGCTCGGTGCTTTTTTTCGTGAAAAAACAGAACGAACGGCGCGGATCCGAAAGGCAATGGAACCGATGACGGAAGCCTATGGCGCTAGTTATGACCAACTGTTGTTGGCGTGGATCATGAAACATCCGGCGAACGTATATCCCGTAGTCGGTACGGCCACCAAGGAACGGTTGGCCGATGCCTTAAAGGCAGCTACCATTACAATGGACCTTCAGGATTGGTTTATATTGCACGAGGCAAGCAGGGGGCAAGAAGTGCCCTAACGAACAATACTTTTGTAAATTTCAAATTTCGCTATCATGACGAAAACAGCTTTGGTTACCGGTGCCACCAGTGGTATTGGTAAGGCGATCGCCCAACGGTTCGCCAAAGAGGGAATACACCTAATCTTGTGTGGCCGTCGCGAAAGTCGCCTTCAGGAATTAAAGAGCGAACTGGCCCTTTTGACGAAGGTAACGACCCTTAATTTCGATGTACGCGATCGTACCCTGGTTCAGGAAGCCATAATGGGACTGCCAGCGGAATTCAAGACGATCGATGTGCTGATCAACAACGCGGGCAATGCCCACGGACTAGACCCTATAGAAGCCGGTAGTTTGGACGATTGGGACGCCATGTTGGACATTAATGTAAAGGGCCTGTTGTACGTATCCAAGGCAATTTTACCGGGAATGGTGGAGCGCGAACAGGGCCACATCATCAACATCGGTTCTACCGCCGGAAAGGAGGTGTACCCAAAGGGGAACGTATACTGTGCCAGTAAGCATGCCGTAGATGCCATAAACAAGGGAATGCGGTTGGATTTGAACCAATATGGCATCCGTGTCGGTGCCGTTAATCCGGGACTAGTAGAAACGGAGTTCAGCAAGGTGCGGTTTAAGGGTGATGAACATCGGGCAGAGGGTGTATATCAAGGATTTGAACCCCTGAAGGCGGTCGATATCGCCGATATCGTATACTTTGTGGTATCGCGTCCTTATCATGTGAACATCGCCGATTTAGTGGTCATGCCAACGGCCCAGGCGAGCAGCACCATTGTTCGAAAAAAAGGAGCATGAAGTACCCCCTGATTCGGGAGCTCCTTGGTTGTGGTAGTTTTAGTAATCGTTTCCGTTTTGAGTATTGTTTCCGATATTTAAGGAAAAATTGCCGAAAAGGAATCCTGCTATGATCAACAAACGTCTTTTGATAAAAAACTTGCTCGCCCATAATGATGAGAACAGTTTTTATGATAAAAAACGTTTTTTGAGTTTAGGGGAAAAAGAAGGCAAGGCAAAGTTTCTAAAACATGTTTGTGCCCTTGCAAACAGCAATCCCGAAAACAATTCGTTCATTGTTATCGGGGTCGAGGACGAGGACAATAAAATCGTAGGGGTCGATTTCTTTGACGACAGTAAAATCCAGAACCTGGTAAATGCCTATTTGGAGAACCCTCCGCTAATCGCTTATGAAAACATTCCCTTTCCGCATTTGTCGGAGGGTAAGGTGGTGGGCTTGGTCACGATTCGATCCAGCGGCGCGGTATGCGCCCTGCGCAAGAATATATGGAAGTATTATGGTGGGGCCGTTTTTTTTCGGGAAGGGAGTATAAGCATGCCCAAGGCTTTCGATATCGAGTTGAAGAGCATAAATTCGGAAGCCGTGGCAACCATTGAGCAGCATGCCAAAAACAATATTGAACTTACTTTGGACGGTGTCATCGATTTCATGAACCACCGCCATAGGGACCTCGAAAGCAATTATAAGGTTTTTAAGGAGCAATTTGTGGTCTGTTGGGCCGGGAATCAAAAAAAAGTAAAGGATCGCACCTACTATTCCCGGGTAGACATTGAATTGATCAACGAACAGGTGAAATTGTTTTATTCCGCATTGGACGAGGTAACCATTGCTTATGACGAGCATTCCTTCACCACGATCGAATACGTACAATTGGGGCTTGATAAAAAACAGGCGTACTTCCCGCTGGAACAAGTGGTAATCTCCTTTGAGGAAAACGGTACCTATCAACTGCAGAGCAAACTACTTTTCGAGCCTCCACAATACGATAAAAAAACCCTTCACCACATATTCAATTCCAACAACGCACTGCTGGACAAGCTATCCAAAGGACTGGTATTACGGCCTCGCGAGAAAGCCGATTTAAAACATTTGCCGGACACTTATCTGCTCTGTTATCTCAATGGTTTTGAGGAGGCCAAAGAGCAACTTGAAAACGCCCGATCGGTTTTAAAAAAATATGATGCCGACAGCTATATGGGACTAAAGGAGGCCTTGCGCATCCTGAGAAAGGTACGCTACAGTTAGCGGTCGAACACGGCACTGGCCACTGGAAGGGATGGAATTGCTCCATAGCCCGTGGTGGTCAATGCTCCCGCGGTATTTGCCTTTGCGATCATGGGCAGTAATAGCGCTTCGTTCTCCAATACTTCATAGGGGTCCTTAAGGTCGGCGATCTGGTATAACAAACAACCGATAAACGCATCCCCGGCGCCGGTGGTATCAATGGGTTTTACGGGAATACTTGGTATGGTATGCCTGCCTTTGGCCGTACTTACCAAGGTCCCCTCGGCACCCAGGGTAATGGTGACCACCTTGGTACCTACGTCGTGTAAAAAGGCACAGCATTCCGACAACTCTTTTTTGCCCGAAAGCAATTGGGCCTCTTCCAAACTGAATTTGCCAAGATGTGCTTTTTCAATAAAGGGCATACACTTTTTAACAAAACAATCTTCTTCGCCTTTCCAAAGATCGCCCCGAAAATTGGGGTCAAAACTGATAAAGGCCCCTTGGGTAAGGGCATCAAAAAAGTATCGGCCATATGCCTTTTCCAGTGCACCGCCCAAAAGCGCGGTAGCAGCTCCCAAATGCAGTAAGTTGTCCTTAATACCCTTTTTCAGTTCGGGATCGTATACCAGTTGTTTGTCGGCACCGCGGCTAAACACAAAATCACGTTCGCCATCGTCCGACAGGGATACGAAAGCCAAAGTCGTAAACGTTTTGCATTGTTGGGCATGTGCGATATCCACCTGGTTTTCCTGTAATACCGACAGTAAAAAATTACCGAAGGGGTCATTGCCGACACTTCCCACGAACTTTCCGTTACCGCCAAGTTTTGCAATGGCGCAGGCAACATTTGCCGGCGCACCTCCAGGCTTCTTGGTAAACACCATTGCCTTGGAGAGGTCGCTTCCCTGTTTTTCGGCAACAAAATCGATCAACAATTCCCCAATACAGAATACATCCTTCATATACTTCCGGTACTTTTTATTTGGTGAACGGTTTCAATACTTAAATATGGTAAGCATCGAGCATCCGATAAAACCGTCATATGGACCTCATCATAAGAAGGGCAAGGTAGCCACAAAAAGGGGCTTAATCCAATATTTTATGTGAAATTATGGTGAAGTAACTTTTGGAAACTTCCATACAAAGGGATTCCCGTGCTTTAACTTCTAAAACTCCAATAGAAGGAAGGTTTTTTGGTGCCAGCATAAAGTTCATTAGTAGTTGCCGTTTTTTACGTGGAATATTGGAAATTCCCATTCCCCTCTCAAGCACCTGCAAAACTTCAACCGAGACCACGTGGTCATTGGATACCCCACAAATATCCTTTTTGTTATCAAAAGTTTCCAAAATTTTGATGTGAAATACGACTTCCCCTGGATTGACACTGGAACTGTCCGCCAAGGTTTCGTCCGTATTTTCTGCAGTATCCGAAGTGTCTTCCAAAACCGCGCCCGAGTTTGGATTACATGCCAGATATGGAATTAGAAACAGGGCAAGCAACAGGATTTTCATTTGGTCCCTTTTTGATGAATTTAATGAGCTTTTACCTATTAAACCGCACGGAGCTAAAAACGGATACTTTCTCACGCTTTTTTTGACTTCCTTTCCGTCCTTGGCCCCGATTTGAGCAAAAAAAGACTTTAAAATGGAAAAGAACCGTGTTTCGAAATATCGGGGTCGCCCCGACTCGAAAAGTTTAAATGAATTCAATAACATAAAGTTAAAGTTTCTTGGGATAAAGCAGCCTTTTTTAACATGAAAAAGGGCGCGATACGTCGCGCCCTTGATCAGAAAATAGATTTTAAAAAGGAGTTACTTTTTAACAATGCTGAAATTCTTATTGGTTGTCTTACCCGTAATCTTAACGATATAAATTCCTGCTGGAGAAGAGGAAGCATTCCAAGAAAATGGTTGTGCGGCGTCAAGATCTTTCATTTCGAAAATCATTTGTCCAATCATGTTATAAACCCTTGCCGTAACCTTGGTATCGACATTGTTTTTCAAAGAGAAGAAAAACTCGGAAGAAGAAGGGTTGGGCCATACCGCAGAGACCATGTTGCCATTGACTTCTGCGAGGTTTTGATCTTCCAGGGCTGTATCCGCTATCCTTGAGGAAGGATTTGCTTCTTGAAAAGAGACTTCTTGAGCCTTACCAAAAATTTGAAATACTTGGTCTTCCGATTCTTTGCCGAAGACAACGGATTGTGGAGTCCAATCAATCGCTCCGGTTCCAAAAAGATCTGCTGCATCTTTGAAGGTTCCTTCCGCTCCGGCAACCGTAGATTGGGTATTCCAGAACCATTGGTCTCCTCCATTGAAAGGTAGATTGGTATAAACGGATAGCCAATAGGATCCGCTTTCCAACGCTACTTCTTCGGGTAGGTCCAACATTAAGTTATAGTTGTTCGGGTCTGAGGTAGGGGTGATCGATCCACTGTTGTAAACTTCTTCTCCCGGAACCCCGTTGTTGTTTTGGTATACAATAACCGTAGCATCGGTAATTCCTGGTGAGCCATTTGCGCCACCGTTGGCGATGATACTTTTGATCGTCCAGGTATTTCCTTCCGGAACTGTAAAATCATCGGCAGATTGGGCAATACCTCCAAAATCTAAGAAGTTTTGAGATGGGCTACTGCTAACTACAGGTCCATTTTGTTCGTATAGTGCCGGTTCGACAACATTAATGGTGAAACCTTCCGCCACTTCCTCCCGGCCTTGTTTTGCCGTAAGTTCGATAACACTTGTTCCTTCCGTATCCGGTTTTATGCCGATCAGTATTTTGTTTCTTTTAATGGTAAGGAAATCCACCACTTCGGGGTTGAGAACCCGGTACGTGATTTTTGGTTTCTTTCCTTTCGAACTTACGAAGAGATCTTTTGTGTTTATCTCAATAGGGTCGCTATTTACCGCTAAGGTAACATCGGGTAGCAAGCGCGCCACGCTCAAGGTAGGTTCCGGCCTTGGCCTAACATAAAAGTTGGCGCTGAACACCCCGTTTCCATGGATCGCGGCCCCTACAAAACCATCGGCCCTTGTCTTGACCTGCGCAACTACCCCGTTTCCGATTCTAAAGGGTTCCTTGAACCAATAGGTGTTTTTTCCTTGCAATCGGGAAGTGAAGTAAAGACCGGTACTGGTCCCTACAAAATAACCATCATTTTTACCGTTCATGGCAAACCACCTCACTGATGGCCCGTTTCCGGAGCCATCGCGATTCTCTTCAAGGTTACCACTGATATCCCGCCAGCTCTCTCCACCGTCCCTTGTTAAGAAGACGCTTGGAATTCCATAGTTGGAAAATACGATAAACACACGATCGGGATTTTTTGGATCTACATAGACATTATTGATGTTTCCTTCCGGAAGTCCTTTTCCCGTAGAGATATCGATTACTTTTTGGCCATCAATATTGGCTTTGTCCATTCGGAAAACTTTTCCGGTCTCAGTTGCGTAATACAATCGGTTCGCTATCGGGAATTTAGAAACGTCCAATGCAGTGATAAAGGAGCCATCCGGAGTAGCGGCTTGCGTAATTTCCGTCCAATTGACATCGGTAGCACTGGGGATTCCTAAGGGAATGCCGTCCAAATCATTGTTTCTCCATAAACGATCTCCAGCCGGCATATACATAATGTTGTCGTTCACGGGATCTAAAAGGAAAGGGGCTACAAAATCAAAATTCGTTCCACCGGCGGGTTGTACCCCGGCAAAACTTACAAACTCCCCGTTTTCATCAAGGTTGATTCTAAAAACATTTCCAAATTGGGAAGAAACGTATCGGGTACGTCCGCCATCTGCAATGGCATTGTATGATCCGTCTCCACCAAAGTCCTCGATCCATGGTTCGTTCAGACTCTTCGAATTTGTAAACCATGTTCCATTATCCTGAAAACCTGCTAAAAGATCATCGCTATTTCCTTCGGGATCAAAGGAGAAGGCATAAGGTTGGGTGGTTACGTAGTTGTTGTTAAGAGAGGTCCAGGCAACAAAGTTGTCGGTATCGCTAATATTTTCCGTAAGCTGAACACCACCGTCGTTCGATGAAATTGCACGATCGGGGTTCGAAGGTAAAAAAACCAGATTGTGTTGATCAGGATGGTGGTTGGGATATAATGCAAAACTATCGCTTAAGTTGGTATATCCGCCGATCCAACCCTCAAAACCGGTCGGAGTGGTGAAGCCCGTTGTTGAGCGATATAGGTTGGTACCACCCAGAAAAACCAAATCGGGCTTGGTAGGGTGTACCCTAATAATCATATTGTAAGCCCCCTGTAGGTTCAGATTGCCTGCCCTGCCCCCAATGGCAATAGGAAGGTTGGCACTGAGGTCGACCCATCGTTCCTCCGAAGTTTCGGCGTCGGCTTGATACCTCCATAAAAAGGCTTCTGTATTGCCAGAGGCATCAAAAGAAAAGAAAAAGATTCGATTTTCATCGGACGGGTCATGCGCCATGACGGTCCTACCATAGGCTGGAACGATATTTTCGGGCGTTATGGCGGTCCAATCGTCACCATTGTCAGAAACAAAGAACCCTGCGTTTTCGGGTCCACGTACGATATCAACGGTAGCATAAATTTTTCCTTCCGGCGTAATCATTACCTCCGTTTGACTATCCCTGGTACTGGGAAGAACCAGATCAAAGTCCCTTCCACCATTTTGAGATCGAAATAGACCTTCAAAAGTAGCGGCGTAAACATCTCCGTTCTTAGGATCTACAGCAATGCTGTTTATAATATCCAAAGAAGTAATGGCCGTCAAGTCATTATCATTGGAGTTGCGAAGACGGAACCAAGTTCTACCGTTGTTCACCGATTTGTAAATTCCGGTTCCGGTATAAAAGGCTCCACCGGCACTTGCCGAGTTTCCGTATCGCTCGCCGGAGGCATAATACCATATCCGATGCTTTCCGGGTCGCGGATCTTGAACAATGGAAGTAATGCTGGGCGACTGAAAAGGAAGTGTAACTTTCTTCCAACTTTGCCCCAAATCGGTGGAACGCCATAGTCCGCCGGAAACACCTCCGGCAAAAACGGTATTTTCGTCCATTCTGTCGATTGCCAGCGCTCTAGTTCGCCCTCCGACATTGCCCGGCCCTCTGTTCTTCCAGTATTCGAATCTACTTTTGGAAGACATTTCGCTGGACTTTTTCGATGCCTCCGTAGCCAAACTACGCTCTTTGATATTATCCGAAAATTTGGATTCCAATAAACGAATGTCCGTAGGTATTTGCTTTGTATAAGGGTTTTGAAGCATTCTACGTTCATAAGCGATACGGTCCAATGCCCTATCGCCCTGTCGTGGAGGCCGAACTCCGGTGGCCCCGGTCTTACTGTCATAAATTTTAGATTGTTTGTAGAGGGCGTGGCCTTTTTGAGGCGCGTCGTCCTGTGTAGTTTTTAAATCTTGCGAATAGGAACTGATTGCAAAACAGCAAAACAGCCCAAGCACAAGGCGAACCTTGTTGGGTAATCTTGTTTTCATACGGTGAGTCTTTAAAATTATTTAGTCGGTGCGGAATGTATAAAAAATATTGGAGTTTATTGGAATTTTTGAAGCAATATCGTTAAAACGTTGGCCGGGTCGTGAAATTAATGGGAAAACGGTTTGGCATTGATATGAAATGAGCATCTCCATTGTTATTCCGGTATCTTTGCAGCTTTTGAAACCATAAACGTGCAGGCATGAGAACACTAGTAATCGGAGATATCCACAGCGGTCTTAAGGCCCTGGAGCAGCTTTTGGACCGGGCCAATGTAGTTGTCGGGGATAAACTTATTTTCCTGGGGGATTATGTGGATGGATGGAGCGATGCCGTAGAAACCGTCGATTTTCTTTTGGCACTCCGGAAAACGCACCACTGTATCTTGATCCGGGGCAACCATGACGAACTTTATAACGATTGGTTGAAGTCGGAAAAAGACAATCCCGTATGGCGCCAACATGGGGGCGAAGCTACCATACGGTCTTATCAAAACAGTGGTTCGGGAACTCGGGAAAGACACATGGCCTTCTATGAAACCTTGGAGAATTATCATATCGATGAAAAAAACCGCCTTTTTTTACACGCAGGCTTTACCAATTTAAAGGGCGTCGGTTTTGAGTATTTTCCCAAAACCTTCTATTGGGACAGAACCCTTTGGGAACTTGCCCTTTCGCTAAATCCAAAATTGGGAAAGGACGATCCTTGGTATCCTAAACGGTTGACGCACTACCAAGAAATTTTCATCGGCCATACCCCGGTTACACGAATTGGTAAAACGGTGCCGCAGCGTGCCGCAAACGTATGGAACGTGGATACTGGCGCTGCGTTCAAGGGCCCCCTTTCCATTATGGATGTCGATACCAAAGAAGTTTGGCAGAGCGATCCCGTTCACGAGCTGTACCCCAAAGAACGGGGTAGAAATTGAAAAAGTCGGCATTTCCGAACGATTACGGATTTTTATTGACGAACTTTGCAAAAAACGGAACATGGCAACGAAAAATATACGATTGGAAGTTATGCGGGCTATAGAACCACGGGTAACCGGTTTTATGAACGATTTTTTGATTCCGGTCGAGGACATTTGGCAACCGACCGATTTTCTGCCCGATTCCCAAAGCGACGGCTTTTTGGAAGAAGTAAAGGAACTTCGGGGCGAATCGCAAGAATTGGGATACGATTTTTGGGTTACCATGGTCGCCGACACCATTACCGAAGAGGCACTACCTACCTACGAATCTTGGTTGATGGACGTAGAGGGGATCGATCAGCATGCCGAAAATAAAAACGGATGGTCTAAGTGGGTTCGTGCTTGGACGGCAGAAGAGAACAGACATGGCGATGTGTTGAACAAATACCTCTATTTATCGGGCCGCGTCAACATGAGGGAAATCGAGATGACCACACAACATTTGATCTCCGATGGTTTTGATATCGGTACCGATCGTGACCCGTATAAGAACTTTGTATATACCAGCTTTCAGGAACTGGCCACCAATATTTCCCATAAGCGGGTCGGTCAAATGGCAAAGAAAAAAGGAAATGCCCTGTTGGGTAAAATGTGTACCATTATCGCAGGTGATGAAATGCGGCATCACTTGGCGTATCGGGAATTCGTAAAAACGATTTTTGGAGAAGACCCTAGCGGCATGATGTTGGCCTTTGCCGATATGATGAAGAAAAAGATTGTGATGCCGGCCCATTTTTTAAGGGAATCGGGAGGAAGTGCGGGCACCGCTTTTGAAAATTTTTCGAACTGCGCACAGCGTTTGGGTGTCTATACCGCTATGGATTATATCGATATTTTGAAAAAGTTGAATGCCTATTGGCAACTCGATGCCGTTCGGGCGTTGAACGATGAGGCCCAAAAAGCACGGGATTATCTGCTCAAACTTCCCGAACGTTTGGAACGTATCGCCACTCGAATGCAGTTTCCGGAGGATACCTATCGTTTCAAGTGGGTAGAGGCCAATGGAATGCTATAGGTCTATAATACCAATTGTTAGTTAGAATGCCTCCCCTTGACTAGCAATTGGTAGCATTACATTTGTGAATAGTAAATAACCTCGGGCAGGTCCACGAGACATTAGAACGAAAATTAACATTGATTTCGACGCAAGCGTCGGAGCATTTTAAATCTCGATTATCGAGTAAAACTAAAAACCCGACACCTTGATTGGCGCCGGGTTTTTCAATGGGGGAACTTGGTTTTGTACGTTTACAGTTTTCCGTGGTCGTGCTCATCCTGCCATTTGGCGAGTTCGGTCCACTTTCCTTCGTAGCACATTTTTGCTTGCATGGGCCATGATGCGGGATCATGAATGCGGTATCGCTCTCCACCGCCGTCCAGTACCTCTTGGCATTTGGCCACAGAAGTTTCCGATAGGGCCTTCCAGGTCTTTATTCCTGCATTTTGGAACATTTCGGAAATTTTGGGCCCAATTCCTTCCACGACTTTTAAGTCGTCTTGATTGATTTTCTTGCCCATGGCCAATTTGGCGGCCTCGGCATCAAAGGGAAGGTCTTTTTCAACGATCGGTGCAACCGCCGCTACCGTAGCCGCTGCAGCTGCCGCACTGGCTGCTGTTAGTTTACCGTTACAGGCATCCAGATCGGCCTGTAATTTTGCGTTCTTGTCCTTTAAGAGGTTTAAATCCGCCGAATTATCGATGGTCGTGTGGCTTCCTTTACCAATTAGATATCCTAATATTCCAGAGATGATCCCTACAAGGGCAGGCACCAACCAGCACCATATATTTAAATTTTCAAAATTCATTTTGCTTTCGTTTTATAAGTGGTTATTTCATTAATGTTACTACGGTCCTTCTGTTTTTTGCTTTCCCCTCGTCGGTGGTATTGGATGCGACAGGAGCATCCGGACCTTTGCTTGTGGCAACAATTTTTGCATCGGCAATTCCGTTTTGGGAAAGGTATGCCTTGGCAAAATCGGCGCGGCCTTGCCCCAATGCGATATTGCTGGCCCTTCTACCGGTGTTATCGGTATGCCCCACCACTTGCGCTTTTGCGGAAGGGACCTTGTCAAGATACCTGGAAATATCGGCCACCTTTTGGCGTTGTTCCGGTGTAAGGTTGATTGATGCTTCCCCTGTTTCGAAATACAGCACCAAGGGATTCGCCACAATTTTATCGAACAATGCGTTCAATTCTTCTTCCGCGTCTACCGCGGTCTCGGTTATCCCATATGCAACAGGGCCAAGGTAGGTGTCCTCTTTGGGCACCATATCGTCCATAAGGGCACCCATGGTATTGATCTGGGTGGACGGAATACCGTTTTTGACCAAATGATTTTTAACTGCGTTCGCACGGGCCAGCCCCAGATTTGGAAAGGCCGAGGTATTGGTTTCATCCGCTTTATAATAGCCGGTAACGTTCATTACCTTGTTCGCGTTTTCGGACAAAAAGCCTTTAAGGCTTGTTATCCCATCGGATACCTTTTGGGACAATGGCATTAAAATAGTGGATGACGACACCTTAAAGTTATAATTGTCGTTTACGTTGTAAGCGTAGTCCCCATCGCGAAAGGCGAATGGATAAGAGCTTGCTTCGGGAGCGGCCGGAACGATC
This sequence comes from Maribacter sp. 2-571, assembly GCF_050589625.1. Taxonomy (NCBI): domain Bacteria; kingdom Pseudomonadati; phylum Bacteroidota; class Flavobacteriia; order Flavobacteriales; family Flavobacteriaceae; genus Maribacter; species Maribacter sp. 2-571. The sequence goes on from NZ_JBNGOP010000026.1 coordinate 57,491, forward strand.
TCTTCCGTTACAGGTTCCTCCGCTACCATCTGGGTTCCGCAGGAACTGCAGAGCTTCAGATAAAGAAAGATACCTGCCAGGATGGTGATGAGAATTCCAAGCAAATAAGTGGTTGTTCTTGTCATTGTTAATATGTATTTAGTGTTCTTATTAGCAATGTATTAAAAAAATAATAAAAATGTTAAAAATTCGATAGTTATGTTGTTTCCGGAAACCTTGTTAAGTTATCAATAAATTCTTACAAAACGAACGATGGTGCAAGGATAAGTTCCATTTGTACAGGATAACAGGTCGTTTATACGATCAGGGTTCGAACCAGCTGCCGTTTGTACGACCTTTGTAAAACATAAGATAAAGGACCCTTTTGCTCCCGACCAAGTTCCGGCATTGCAAGAGGGTCTTCCTTTTTTTGTGACGGCCCCTCGAGTTAATTATATGGTTTAATGGCATTGTAATTAAAGGAAATTGTTTCTACACATGATCTTGACCATTTATACAGGAAAAATGACCAACCATACATTATGGACGTAAAAAATCTCCCATACAATTATTTTTGTCAAACGAAAAAGAAACAGAACAAGGATTAAAATTTTCAAACCGATTGCAACAGACTTTTAATCAGAGGATCGGGAGTTTAGACAAGGTAAAATGCAAGAAAGAGTTTAATATAAATATATCATGATTACGCTCCATAGTAGGCATGGGAAAGCTACTTGAAGAGCGGTTCTATTCGAGTTAATTTAGTTGGTTAATCCCGCTATTTTTGAACCATCCGATCGGGGGAACGGGGAGGTAAAAAGATGGCGGGTTATTTTATTGTGGCCATAAGCAGCGTAAAAAAGGATTTAAGGATAGCGTTGTTCGCCTCTTTTTTACGGGTGCTACAGATCAAATTTAATGCCCTGTGCCAAAGGTAGTTCGGTAGTGTAGTTAATGGTATTGGTTTGACGGCGCATGTAAATTTTCCAAGCGTCCGACCCGCTTTCCCGTCCGCCGCCGGTTTCTTTTTCACCACCAAAAGCACCACCGATTTCGGCGCCCGATGTTCCGATGTTTACATTGGCGATACCACAGTCGCTTCCCGCTACCGAAAGAAAACGTTCCGCTTCCCTTAGGTTATTGGTCATAATGGCCGAGGAAAGCCCTTGAACCACACCGTTCTGTATCGCGATTGCATTTTCTACGGAACCACTATATTTCAATAGGTATAACACCGGGGCAAAAGTTTCGTGCTGAACGATTTGAAAGCTGTTTTGGGCCGCTGCAATGGCCGGTTTTACATAACAGCCGCTTTCATACCCCGGGCCGTCCAAAACACCACCTTCTACAAGCAGCGTACCGCCTGCTGCCACAACTTCTTCCAAGGCATTTTGATATCCCTTTACGGCCCCAACATCGATCAGGGGCCCCACATGGTTATTTTCATCCAGAGGGTTGCCGATACGCAGTTGCCCATAGGAGGCTACCATGGCTTCTTTCACTTGATCATAGACCGATTCGTGAACGATCAATCTACGGGTAGAGGTACATCGTTGCCCCGCTGTGCCCACAGCACCGAATACCGCACCGATTACGGTCATTTTAATATCGGCATCGGGAGTAACGATAATGGCATTGTTGCCACCAAGCTCCAAAAGCGATTTGCCCAGTCGGGCCGCGACGGCCTGCGCAACAATTTTGCCCATACGAATGGAACCGGTTGCCGATACCAATGGAATACGGACATCATGGGACATGAATTCCCCCACTTGGTGGTCCCCATTGATCAGACACGAAATGCCTTCGGGCAGACCGTTGGCCTTAAATACCTCGGCCGCTATTCGCTGGCATGCAATACCGCACAAAGGCGTTTTTTCGGAAGGTTTCCAAACACATACGTCCCCACATATCCACGCCAAGGCCGTATTCCATGCCCATACGGCCACCGGAAAATTAAAGGCAGAGATGATGCCTACGATGCCCAACGAATGGTATTGCTCGTACATACGATGCCCGGGCCTTTCGGAATGCATGGTCAGCCCATGGAGTTGTCGGGAGAGGCCCACTGCAAAATCGCAGATATCGATCATTTCCTGAACCTCGCCCAAACCCTCTTGATAGCTTTTTCCCATTTCGTAGGAAACCAGTTTGCCCAAGGGTTCTTTCAGTTCCCGTAAACGCTCCCCGAACTGGCGAACGACTTCCCCTCGCTGTGGCGCCGGGGAGGTGCGCCATTGTAAGAAAGCGCTGGAGGCGGCGGTCATCACACGTTCATAGTCTTCTTTTGAAGTGGTGCTTACATTGGCGATCAGCTTACCGTCTACGGGCGAGTATGATGCGATTACCTTGCCATTGGCAAAATTCTCGATACCCGTTGAAGTTCCAAGGTTCGTTTCCTGGATTCCAAGGGCGGTCAAAGCGGTATCAATTCCAAACTGTGAGGCGATATCTGACATTTTATAACTTTTTAAGTGTGTATTGTTATATTTTTACAAATCTACAAATAATCGAGGGTTTACATTTCCTTTTTTATCACCGTAATCTTGATAATTTTTTCGCCCTTCACTTCAAAAATAAGGACCAGTTCAAGGATTTGATCACTTCCATTGCGACCGCTAATGGCTTCGTGGTCGATGACCCTATTTCCAAAAACGGTTCGGGTAAGGATTTTGGAATGTAATGTTGGCGAGGCATCAAAAAGGGCACGGTAAAACGCACGACAAGCTTTTGCACCCTCCATGGTCTTTTGGCCCGTAGAAAAATCGTAGAAAACGATATTTGGGTCGATTACCGACATAAAACCGGTAATATCGCGCTTGTTATAAAACTCCAATTGTTTTTGGACAACTTCTTGAGGGGGCATTTCTTGGGCGTAGACAAGGTTGTGGGAAAGGCAAATAACAATGAAAAACAATAATAAGGGGCGAAACCATTTTTTCATAAGGTCTATGCTTAGCTCTTAAAGCTCAGAAAAAGAGTAAGAGCCCTATGGTAATCAACGCCGGCAACGCCTGTACAAAAAAAATCTTTCGCGCTACCGATAACGCGCCGTATATACCGGCCACTGCAACGCAGCCCAAAAAGAAGAGTGCGATATTCTTATACCAAACCGGATTTTCGATAAAGTAAGTCCAAATAAGTCCCGCCGCCAGAAATCCGTTGTAAAGTCCCTGGTTGGCGGCCATGGCCTTTGTGGGTTCGAACATGTCCTTGGGAAGTGATCGAAATATTTTTGGTCCCCTAACGGTCCAAGAGAACATCTCGAACCATAAAAAGTAAATATGTAGGAGTGCAACGAATCCGATTCCGATAAGGATAGCAATTTTCATAGTTTCTATGTTGAGGTGAATCGAGGGTCCGTATCCATGACCGTGCCACAACGGTCACATGTTCTTAACGCTTCCGAACCGTAAAAGGCTTTAAAATGGCCCAAAAAGTCCTTTTCGATATCTTTTAATTTAAAATACACCTCATAAAGGGTGTTATTACAGTTGTCACAGAACCAAAGCAGGCCGTCATCGGCTTCCATATCCGCTCTTTTTCGTTCGATTACCAAGCCGATACTACCCTCGTGCCGTACGGGCGAGTGCGGCACTTTTGCAGGGTGAAGGTACATGTCCCCAGGCCCTAGGGCCATGGTCTTTTTTGCTCCGTTTTCCTGAATATGGACTTCAATAGTTCCCTCCAATTGATAAAAGAGTTCTTCCGTTTCGTTATAATGATAATCTTTTCGGGCGTTGGGCCCCGCAACGATCATTACAATATAATCACCTGCCTCCTTATAAAGGTTTTTGTTTCCTACCGGAGGTTTTAGGGTATCACGGTTTTCTTCGATCCACTGAAGCAGATTAAAAGGAGCTTGTATGGCCATATACTAATTTTAGAGCAACAAGATGAACGGGGTACGTTCTTCAATGGGCGGTTAAGATAGCGAACGCACATCGATTAAATCAAAAATAAGAAAAGAAAACGGCTTATGACACTCTTATGCTGTTACCGACGGTATTAAACCATTTTAACTTTGAAATAGCACTAATAAATCGTTTCTTTTTCAGCTGCTCTTCGTTAAAAAATAGAACCGTAGCTAAGGCTATGCTTAGATCCCCGGTCAAGCCGGGGACAGGCTTTTTGCCTCGAACAACTAAAAAATAATTCAATTTCTATACGCGCGATTTCAAAGTTAAAAAGGTATTACACCTTAAAAACTGTTCTTTTTCGCATAAACAAAAAATCCCTGTTTTTAATCTGTATAGTAATATTGGAAATAATATTAGCGATAGAATAGTTGGGTGAAGTAGTAGTTTCCGGAAACATCTTCTTTAACGCTCACTGCCGTATGCGTAAATTCCCCTTCCATCGTTTTTTTGTGGTTGCTACTCTTCAACCATCCCTCAAAAGCCTCTCTTGCGGTAAAATAGTCCTTCGCAACATTTTCACTTACCGCTTCGGCGCTTGCCTCGGTAGAAATGTTGGAAGCCCTGGCACTAAAGTTATCATGACTCAGATTTCCCTTGGCAATCATGTAGTCGGTATGTTGGTCCGCATACTTTTTGGCAGTGTCGCTATACTCCAAGGTTTCGTATCCCAGCGAGGAACGGTGTTCGTTCACCACGTTCAACAGTTCTTGTTCTACGGCAACTACATTTCTTGCTTCTGGAACAATGCTTCCCTCTTCTTCGGCGGTACTGGTTTTGGTACAGGATGCCACCAACGATACGAAGCATGCCAAAAGGGCATATCGTAAATTCATTTTCATACAATGTTCTAAATTGCAAGCAGGTGTCCTAGCGGTAGGTGTAAGAGTAATGGGGGTTCTCGTGTGTTCTCTGTTGAACTGGGGCAAATCAACGATGTAATGTTAGCCAAAATAGTCCACTTCTGGTCGAAAAATTTCTTTTTTTCGATGAACTGCACATCCAAAAGAAACTCTTGTACGTAGAAAGTGACTTGATCTATAGTAGAACCACTTTCCTCGTTAAGGAAATACTAAAGAGTAACACAAAATCGTTGTAGTTTTTAACAAGCTTCCCGGGGCGGTAATTTCACGGAATTATGGGATAGTTTTTGACTACCTCCCTGTTACTTTTGAACTAAATTTTTGATATGACCGCCAAACCACTTTTTCGCCTCACCTTACTTGCATTTTTATTTTTTGGTTGCCAGGATAAAACGGAAACCATTGGAGAGCAGCTCGACAATCTCAATAAATACAAGGAGTACGTAAGCCAAGTGTCCCATGGTATCATTTCCGCGCAGAGTGATGTACGGGTGGTACTTACCGAACCGGTGGCCAATTGGAATGCGGGACAGGAGCTCGACGGTGATTTTATGAGCACCTCCCCAAAGGTAAAAGGCAAGGTGGTCGCCTTGGATAACAGAACCATCTCGTTCAAACCTGAAAAAGGCTTTGATCAAAATACGGAATACGAGTTTACGGTAGCGCTGGAGGAATTTATAGCCGATATGCCAGGCGAACTGCAAACGCTTTCTTTCAAGGTACAGACCATCAAACAGGAATTCAACATTTACACCGACGCCCTTCAGTCGTATTCCAAACAGTATCAATACGTTAACGGTCAGGTGAAAACGGCCGATATGCTTCCCTTGGAAACGGCAAAAAAATTGATCAAGGCAAGACGTAACGGAAAAGAGGTAAAACTCCAGTTTGATGGGGCCGTTCAATTGGGCAATCAATTTACGTTCAAAATAGACAGTATTCAGCGTTTCGAAGAGGATTCCCAACTGGAGCTGGAATGGGACGGTACTTCTTTCGATATCGATAACAAAGGAAAAAATAGTATTCTTATCCCGGGAAAAAATAATTTTACCGTTTTGAGTACCACGGTAGAAACGACCGATCGCCCCGTGGTGCTGGTCAACTTTTCCGATCCGGTAAAAAAAGGCCAGAATTTTAAGGGATTGATCGTACTGCAAGGCGACGACTCGCCCAAGTATAAAGTATTGGGAAATACCCTTAGGGTGTACCCCTCAAAAGAACTCCTTGGTACGGTCAATCTGGAAGTTTTTGAGGGCGTGCAGCGTACCGATGGAGTGAAGTTGCGAAATAAGTATACCGAACGTATTGCCTTTGAACAATTGAAGCCACAAGTACGTTTGTTATCGAACGGTACCATACTGCCCTCATCGAGCAACTTAAAGATCAATTTTGAAACGGTCAATCTAAAATCGGTACGTGTGGCGGTATACCGCATTTACGAAAACAACGTGCTACAATTTTTACAGGCCAACAATTTGGGCGGGAATGGCAATTTAATGGCCGTGGCACGGCCCATTGCCAAAACACGCATAAAGCTCCAAAACAACTTGTCCAATACCGTTAGCAAGTGGTCCGCCAGTGCGTTGGACCTAAAAGCGTTGATTACTCCGGAACCCGGCGCCATTTACAGGGTCGAATTCGAATTTGGGCCCAGCGATAGCGCCTACGGTTGTAGTTCGACCAATTTTGAAGTCGAGGAGGAAGAAAACGAAACCGATTTTGATGAGGAAGAAGAGGACAGCGCTTGGGACGGTGTTGAAGGCTATTACTACAACGATTACTATTATGATTACGATTGGAACGAGCGTGAGAACCCTTGTGACAAATCCTATTATTACGATAAAAAGATAGGAACCAACGTATTGGCCTCTGATCTCGGGGTAACCGTAAAGCGGGGCATCAACAAAAGCTACTTCGTCGCCGTGACCGACTTGCTGAATACCAACCCGATCGCAGGCGCAAAGGTGACCTTTTACAATTTTCAGCAACAGGAAATGGCGACCCTGGTTACCGATGTGGACGGTACTACCATGTACGACGCCGACAAATTGGCTTTTTTCGCCGTGGTATCCAGCAACGGACAAAAAACCTATGTGAAGCTTAATGATGGTAATGCGTTGTCGGTCAGTAAATTTCGGGTCTCCGGTGTACAACTTAAAAAAGGCCTGAAAGGGTTCATTTTTGCCGAGCGCGGTGTTTGGCGACCGGGAGACCAAATTTTTCTATCGTTCATGCTAAACGATAAGGCCAACGATATTCCGGAAGACCATCCGGTAAAATTAGAATTGATGGACCCTTACAACAAGGTGGTGGTACGGGAAATCAGGACTGGAAGTGTCTCCAATTTTTACCAATTTAATATAAAGACCGATGAAAATGCGCCCACCGGAAACTGGTTGGCCAAAGTATCCGTTGGAGGGGCCACGTTTACAAAATCGATCAAAATAGAGACCATTAAGCCAAACCGCTTAAAGATAAAAACCGACTTTGACGCGGAAGTCTTGAACGGGGCGGCCCCTATTGCCGGTACCATGGAAGTAAAATGGTTGCACGGCGCCATCGCCAAAAATTTGAAGGCCGATGTCACGGCCAAGTTCAACACCACCCAAACGGAGTTCAAATCCTTTCCCGGATATGTGTTCGACGATCCGACCCGCAATTTTTCTTCAGAAGATCAGGTGGTTTTTGATGGTAGGGTCGATGAAGAAGGAAAGACCACTTTTAAAATGACACCACAGTTGAGCAGCGAGTCCCCGGGAATGTTAAAGGCGGCCTTTATAACCAAAGTATATGAAAACGGGGGCGATTTTAGTACCGATGTGTTCACAAAATCCTATTCCCCCTACGACACCTATGTAGGGCTAAACGTGCCAAAAGGCGATAAGGCAAGAGGCATGTTGCTGACCGATACGCCCCATACCTTTGAAGTGGTTACGGTCGATGAAAAAGGGAAGGCCAAATCGGTGAAAAACCTCAAAGTTTCCGTTCACAAAGTAGAATGGCGCTGGTGGTGGGACACCTCCAATAACAATTTGTCCAACTACAGCAGTAGCAGCTACCATCGTGAAGTTTTCAATAAAACCATACAGACCGATCATTCGGGAAAGGCCACCTTTAAATTTGAATTGAAGTATCCGGAATGGGGCCGTTATCTCGTGCGAGTAGCCGACCCCAATGGGGGGCATGCTACGGGCAAAGCGGTTTACATTGATTGGCCCGGATGGGCGGGAAAATCACGAAAGGCAGATCCGGAGGCAGCTACCATGCTCGTTTTTTCGTCCGACAAGGAAGCGTATAATGTTGGGGAGACGGCAACCATCACTTTTCCAAGTTCAGCGGGCTCACGTGCATTGGTTACCGTTGAAAACGGTACCGAAGTATTGGAATCGCTATGGGTGGCTACCAAAAAGGATGAAACCAAGTTTGAATTGCCCATCGATGCCCTGTACACGCCAAATGTCTTTATCCATATTTCGTTGCTGCAACCGCACGCCAGTTCCTTAAACGACAACCCTATCCGGCTGTACGGTGTAATGCCGATTTCGGTAGAAAATCCTGATACGCGGCTGACACCGGTGTTAAACATGCCGGAAGTCTTGCGACCGGAAGAGACGATTACCGTTAAGGTGAGCGAAAAGAATAAAAAAGGCATGACCTATAGTATCGCCCTTGTGGATGAGGGTCTGCTGGACCTTACCCGTTTTAAAACCCCGAACCCTTGGGATACCTTTTATGCACATGAGGCGTTGGGCGTAAAAACCTGGGATATCTACGATGATGTTATCGGGGCATTCGGGGGCCGTATCGATCAAGTTTTTGCAGTTGGAGGCGATGGAGCGCTGGCCGGGGCAAAAAATAAAAAGGCGAACCGTTTTGAACCTATGGTAGTACACTTAGGGCCTTTTAACCTTAAAAAAGGGGAAACAAAGTCGCATAAGATCGACATTCCAAAGTATGTGGGATCGGTACGGGCGATGATCGTAGCGGGGAATGCCGACAAAGAGGCGTACGGAATCGCGGAAAAAACCGTTCCAGTGCGAAAACCGTTGATGATTTTGGCATCTTTACCACGAAAGATAACCCCGGGCGAAAAAGTTACCTTACCGGTCACCGTTTTTGCCATGGAGAAAAAGGTAAAGAAGGTTACCTTAAAATTGAAACCACACCCTTCCTTTAAAATTGCTGGAGCAGCTACGCAATCCCTGACTTTTAAACAGCCAGACGAGCAGATGGCCTATTTTGAACTGGAGGTAGCCGACTTTAAGGGTATCGGAAAGGTCATCGTGGAAGCCTCCGGAAACGGTGAAAAAGCTTCTTTTGAAATTCCGATAGATGTGGTGAATCCCAACCCGGTAACTACGGAACTACAGGAAATAGTACTTGATGCGAACGAGAAGAAGACCCTCGCTTTGGAGACCTTTGGAATTGCGGGGAGCAACGGGGCACAAGTGGAGTTTTCTACACTGCCCCCAATGAATTTTAACGGCCGCATGCAGTATCTGATACGCTATCCGCACGGATGTGTGGAACAAACCACTTCCGGGGCGTTCCCGCAATTGTATTTGACCTCGATCTTTGATCTGGACGGAAATCGAAAAAGGAGGATACAAGAAAATATCGATCGTGCCATCATACGATTGGGACGTTTTCAAAATGCTTCGGGCGGATTCTCCTATTGGCCCGGACAAGGGAATTCGAACGACTGGGGAACCAGTTATGCCGGCCATTTTTTATTGGAGGCGGAAAAGAAAGGCTATGTGTTGCCCATCGGTTTTAAATCGAGTTGGGTAAAATACCAACAGCAGACCGCAAAGCAGTGGCGTTCGGACAGCAACCGTACCGATCTGGCACAGGCATATCGTTTGTATACCCTGGCATTGTCAGGGAATGCCGATGTTGCCAGTATGAACCGTATGCGGGAAACGAGCGGACTTACCAATGCCGCAAAATTTCGTTTGGCGGCCGCTTACGCCCTTATCGGTCAAGAAAAAGTATCCCGCGAAATTTTAGCGAAAACGACCTACGATTTTGAAAACGATCGTTACCATTACTATTCCTACGGTTCACCGGACCGAAATAGGGCCATGGCTTTAGAGACCTATGTGCTCTTAAAGGATAAACCAAAAACGCAGGACCTGGCCAAGACCATTGCCGGGCGCCTATCCGAACGTACTTATATGAGTACACAAAGTACGGCCTATAGTTTGTTGGCGATGGCCAAATTTGCCGAAATGGTCGGAGGTAAGGGTGTTAAGGCCACGGTGACCTTGAACGGTAAATCGGAAAAAGTGGACACGGGCAAGAGCTTGGCCGAACGTATTTTAAAGGTCAAAAAAGGAACCAACGAGATCGTATTGCAGAACCTGGAGGGCAATACACTCTTTGTAAACATCGTCAATTCCGGTATTTTATCTGTAGGATCCGAGAAGGCAGTGCAACGAAACCTATCCGCTCAGGTGCGCTACAAAAGTCGTGACGGAGGAACATTGAATGTTGATCAGCTCACTCAGGGGACGGACTTTGTTGCCGAGGTCGTTTTGACGAATACCACCGCCAAAGCCATTAAAGATGTGGCCCTGTCGGAGATTTTCCCCAGCGGTTGGGAAATTGTAAATACACGATTTACCGATTTTGGCGATTTTGCCGAAAATCAGGTCGAACATACCGATATTCGTGATGACCGTTCCAATTTTTACTTCGATATGAAAAAGAACGAATCAAAAACCTTTCGGGTGTTATTGAACGCTTCCTATCTGGGACGGTATTATCTGCCCGGAATACAGGCAGAGGCCATGTACGACAACGATTATTCGGTACGTACGGAAGGCAAATGGGTAACCGTAATACAATAAATAAGCGGTTTCGGTATGGATATTATCCGTTCACCGGAACGTTACTGGGCCCTTGTGAACAACCGATATGTTTTTAAAACAGCAGAAAAAAGGTAATCGAACATGAAAAAATCACTTCCGGTCGAAACCGGTATGTTACATTTGGCAGCCACCTCCTACGAGGAACTACAGCAGCTGCTGGAGCGTACGTATGCCATTTTTGAAGCACATAAAAAGAAGGCCTACCTACCTGTTACGGAGGCTATAAAAATGGAATTTTCCTCGATTTCCAAAATAGGGGGCATTCCCTATCTAAGAAACGAAAACGATTGGCCGGTATGTCCCAATTGTCAACGCAACATGGATCTTTTGGTACAGTTGAACCTTGCAGATCTACCGGAAAGGCAAGCGGACGGCTTGGTACAATTGTTTTATTGCACGGCAAAGGAAACCGATTGCTCCAGTATCTTGGAAGGGTATCTACCTTTTTCCAAAGCCTCAGTAGTACGGAAGATTTCCGTCACCGGACCATCGGCAAAAGTACGTCCGAATCTCACCGAGGTTTTTCAAGAGAAACGGATTGTCGGATGGCAGTCCTGTTTTGATTATCCGCATCGTGAGGAGTATGACATTTTGGGTATTGAAGTACCACATGATGGTGTATTCGATTACCTATATGAGCAAAAGATCGGCAGCCCGATCCGGAAGGATAAACTTTTTGGATGGCCCTATTGGGTTCAAGGTGCGGAATATCCTCAAAACCCGGAGACGGGTTCCCAAATGCAATTTTTGTTTCAATTGGCGTCCTTTGACCATTTGAACTATCGTTTTGGCGATGACGGTACGGGTCATATTACCCATGGTGCCGACAATACCGGGCAATTGGCTTTTGGATGGGCCGGCCATTGATAAAAGGTGTCCGATAAAGAAGCAAAAGTGAACTTCCAACGGTTTACTGCTACTTTAAAATCATATTGAAAAGGAATTTCATTCTTTTCCTGTAAACCTATGCATCTTATACCAGTTTAACTTTGAAATCGCGCGTATAGAAATTGAATTATTTTTTAGTTATTCGAGGCAAAAAGCCTGTCCCCGGCTTGACCGGGGATCTAAGCATAGCCTTAGCTACGGTTCTATTTTTTAACGACGAACAGCTGAAAAAGAAACGATTTATTAGTGCTATTTCAAAGTTAAACTGGTATAAGTATACCTCTTTAAGCTTTGAAATGGAATTAGATGCCTAGTGGTTCGGTTTCCGATCGGTCTTCTTGCAATACTTTTGAAAACACGAACGCCCCAATGTCCTTAATCGGGGTATACAGTACCGATCGGTCCCTTGTTTCTTGATCGATAAACCCCACAGTGTTGTTCATTCGGTCGAAAAATACGAGCAGGGCTCCCAGAATGACGGCAACTTTCAACATTCCAAAAAGGCCGCCGGCAATTTTATTCAAAAGGCCGAGCATTGCAAAATCCGCAATTTTTGTCAACAACTTTCCGGCGATATGAACCACGGTCACGATGATGATGAACGTAATGATAAAAGCCGCCAGGTTAATATAGTTTTCGTTCCATTGCATGTTTTTGTGAAGGTAGTTTCCTGCGATGTACGAAAAATGGATGGCGCCGAAAATACCTGCTATCAGTGCGATCAGCGAAGCGATTTCAACAAAAAGGCCATTTTTTAACCCCTTCCAGAGTCCCCAAATAAGGAGTAGTCCCAATACAATATCCAAGAAAGCCATACCAAAACGTTTACACAAATGTAGCATTTTGATTCGTACCTTTGAATCGCTGAAAAGCGGCAACCGAATATGGCAAGAGACGAAAAATTAAAAGAACGATGGGAGATGCTGGTCAAGAAGCTTTCCGATCAATTCAGTGATGGCGATGCCCTTGAACTCGATAGTATCATTTATTTGGTCGGAATTCAGGAATTGGGGCAGTACCATCGCAAGTACAAAAAAGACCAAAAACTCGATCTCATGCATATTGCCATCTGCCGTTTGTTGGAACCCTACGGATACTATGCATTTGATTTTTTTGATGAAGAAGGGTGGCCACACTATACCGTAAAAGAGGAGCTTCCGCCCTTAAAGGCCGGGGAACAATCGATTTTAATGAAAGAGGCGATAGTTGGGTATTTTTTGGAGAAAGAATATATCGTGTAAAAAGCTTCCCGGAAACTTTGGTAAAGACAACCGTTACAATGATGGACCGAACCGAACCATACTATGCCGTAATTTTCACCTCTGGCCGAACCGAAGGGGACAAGGGCTATGCCGACATGGCACGTTCCATGGAACGCTTGGCAAAGGAACAACCTGGGTTTTTAGGGATGGAAAGCGCTCGCGAAACCATCGGGATTACCGTCAGCTATTGGGAAAGTATGCAAGCCATTGCGCACTGGAAACAGCAGACGGACCATTTGTTGGCGCAAAAAAAGGGTATAGCGGATTGGTACAGTTGGTACAAAGTACGGGTATGCTTGGTGGAACGTTCGTATGCCTTTGAAAAATAAGATGCAATACAAAACATCGGACAAAGGCTCTCCCAATGGGAAGGATCGATCCGGTCCGTTGGACCGGGGGAAGCGTTTTTTTCAAAAGCACCCTAAAAAACTACTGTTCCTTTTTTTGCTGTTAGCGGTGTACCATCAAAGCCTTCCAAAAGTGTTGTTCGATGCCCCTACCGCAACAGTGGTGCAAAGTAGTACCGGAACATTATTAGGGGCCAAGATCGCGGACGATGGCCAATGGCGTTTTCCGGAAGTGGATAGCGTCCCCCAAAAGTTCAAAACCTGTTTGTTGGCCTTCGAAGATGCTTATTTTTATCGGCATCCCGGCTTTAATCCGGTCGCTATGGTAAAAGCCTTGGGGGCAAATGTTTCCGCGGGCAAAACCGTGCGTGGTGGAAGCACCATTACCCAACAGCTGATCCGACTGTCCCGCAGTGGAAGGTCGCGATCTTATTGGGAAAAGGCAATTGAACTGGTATTGGCCACCCGTTTGGAATTTCGACAGTCAAAAAGGGAAATCTTGCGTCTGTATGCCAGCCATGCCCCTTATGGGGGGAATGTAGTTGGCCTTGATGTGGCGGCATGGCGGTATTTTGGACTTCGGCCACACCAACTTTCTTGGGCGGAATCGGCTACCTTGGCCGTACTGCCCAATGCGCCCAGCCTTATTTATCCCGGTAAAAATCAACAACTCCTTTTGAAAAAGCGAAATCGGTTGCTGAAAAAACTATGGCAGGGCAATACCATCGATTCTACCACCTATGAACTGGCCAAGTTGGAACCACTTCCCCAAAAACCCTATCCACTGCCTACCATGGCAAAGCACTTGGTACAGTATACCGATAAGAAATATAAGGGACAACGGATCACAACTACCCTGAACGAGACCTTACAACTACAAACCAACACCATTGTTGCCAAACATTATGGCCAACTAAAACAAAACCAGGTACACAATGCCGCCGTCTTGGTGATGGAGGTGGACACCCGAAAAGTACTTGCTTACATAGGGAATTCGCCGACCACCAACGACCACCAAAAAGATGTGGATATGGTGCAGGCGAACCGAAGTACCGGAAGTGTTATAAAACCCTTGTTATACGCGGCCATGCTCGACGCCGGGGAGCTGTTGCCCGAAATGTTGGTCCCCGACGTGCCCACCCAAATTGCGGGGTACACCCCGGAAAACTTTGACGATGCCTATAGCGGAGCGGTTACGGCAAAAAAAGCCTTGGCCCGCTCGTTGAATATACCTGCGGTACGCTTGTTACAACGATACGGACTGCAAAAATTTCGGGATCAGTTACACCTTTTTCAATTGAAGGGTATCGATAAAAGTGCCGATCATTATGGGTTGACCTTAATTTTGGGAGGGGCCGAAAGCAACCTTTGGGACCTGTGCAAGACGTATGCAAATCTTGCCGCCACGGTGAACGAATTCAATAGGTCCTCCAGTGAGTATTACAGCAACGCCTTCGTAGATCCGGTCTTGACCCATGGCAAACTACCGGATCAAGGTACTTTGGTGCAAGAAGAAACCCTGTTCGATGCAGGGAGTATCTACCTCACTTTTGAGGCCATGAAGGAAGTCAACCGCCCCGAAGGCAGCGAGTCTTGGGAATTTTACGATAGCAGCAAACAGATTGCGTGGAAAACGGGAACAAGTTTTGGTAATAAGGATGCGTGGGCCATAGGCGTTTCCAAAAAGTATGTAGTAGGCGTTTGGGTCGGCAATGCCGATGGCGAGGGGCGGCCCGAAGTAACCGGAGTTTCCAGTGCGGCCCCGGTGCTGTTCGATGTGTTCGATATACTACCGACCAGTACATGGTTTTCCGAACCCTTGGATGCCTTTACGGATATCGGTGTGTGTACCAAAAGTGGTTACCTGGCCACCGGCGAGTGCCCTACGACCGTCCGAAGGATTCCCAATAAAAAAAATTACGTAAAGGCATGCCCGTACCACCATACTATACAGCTGAACGCGGCACAACAGTTTCGCGTAAACTCCTCCTGTGCCGACCTATCGCAAACCGTTTCCCGATCCTGGTTCGTATTGCCGACCTTAATGGAATACTACTACAAAAGGAGCCATCCGGAGTATCGGGTGCTGCCACCTTTTTTGCAAGGATGTGAACAAAATACGGCGCCGCCCATGGAATTCATATATCCTAAAATGGGGAGCCGTATCGGGCTGGTCAAAAATTTTGAGGGGAAAACCAACGAAGTCATCTTTAAGCTCGCCCATTCCAAACCGGAAACCCAAGTGTATTGGTATTTGAACGACGACTTTATGGGGCAGACCGTTACCTTTCATGAAATGGGTATGGTTCCGCCGCCCGGAAAACACAAAATAACCGTGATAGATGCGCTCGGTAATGAAGTTTTTGTTACGATAACGATAGAGTAACGGCGCTTTTTTGTGAATGCTTCCGAATGCCCTATATTTACGTAAGGCACAGAAAATCACGGTCAAAAAAACAGAAAGAACATTATGGATTATATCATATCGCTCGATCAAGGTACCACGAGTTCAAGGGCATTGCTTGTTGATGCCAAAGGAACTATTCAAGGAATGGTACAAAGGGAATTCAAACAGATTTTTCCAAAGTCGGGATGGGTGGAACATGATGCAAACGAAATTTTGGCCTCACAATTGGGAGTGCTGGACGAATTGATCAAGAAGGAAGGGGTTTCCGCTTCCGATGTTAAGGCGATCGGTATTACCAACCAACGGGAAACAACCGTAGTATGGGACAAGCATACCGGTGAACCGGTTTACAATGCCATTGTTTGGCAAGACAAACGAACGGCCGATATCTGCGAACATTTGACCAATAGTGGTCTCACCGAGCACGTGCGCAAAACTACCGGTTTGGTCATCGACTCCTATTTTGCGGGCACTAAGGTGAAATGGATCCTCGACAATGTGGAAGGTGCACGGGAAAGAGCGGAAAAGGGCGACCTGTTGATGGGAACCATCGATAGCTGGCTCGTGTGGAACATGTCTACCGAGAAAAATCATATCACCGATTATACCAATGCTTCCCGAACGATGATCTATGATATCGTCAACCTGAAATGGGACGATAAAATGCTGACGGCATTGGATATCCCCAAAAGCATGTTGCCCGAGGTAAAGCCTTCGGCATATCATTTTGGCGACTACGCGCTTAACGGCACCGCCATACCCATTGCGGGAATCGCCGGGGACCAGCAAGCGGCCCTATTCGGGCAGGGTTGTTTTAAGGAGGGAACGGCTAAAAACACCTATGGCACCGGATGCTTTATGCTTATGAATACCGGGGAGACCCCACAATTTTCCAAAAATGGACTGTTGACCACCATCGCCTACGGCTTGGACGGGAAAGTGAACTATGCCTTTGAAGGAAGTATTTTTATCGCCGGGGCGGCCATACAATGGTTACGTGACGGTCTGGAACTTATAAAAGATGCCAAGGAAACCGAAGGCTTGGCCGATTCCATCGAAGGGGAGAACCCAGTGTATGTTGTGCCCGCCTTTGCCGGTCTGGGAGCGCCCTATTGGGATATGTATGCCAGAGGGGCCGTATTCGGGCTTACCCGAGATACCGGAAAGGCCCATTTGGCAAAAGCGACCTTGGAGTCCTTGGCCTATCAGACCAAGGATATTCTCAAGGCAATGGAAGACGATTCGGGAATACAGCTCGAAAACCTTCGGGTGGACGGGGGTGCCTGCGCCAATAACCATTTGATGCAATTTCAGGCCGATATCTTGGATACCGAAGTGCATCGACCAGAAGTCATCGAATCTACCGCCATGGGTGCCGCCTTTCTTGCGGGAATTCAGGTAGGACTTTGGACACAAGCGGATATCGACCAAAACCGCCCCATGAACCGGATTTTTAAACCGACGTTCGATCGGGTAAAACGAAAAAGATTGTACGACAAATGGCAGAAAGCCGTGGAGCGTACCAAAGGTTGGGAAGAACAATAAAAATTTGCGCAATATATAAACACAACCCTTGTAACTAGGGTGGAAATGAAAAGGGAATGTCAAAAAATATCAAGTTTTCAAATTTAAATCGAAAAAAAACGGTTGCCAAAATGGCCAAGGAAACCTATGATTTAGTGGTCATTGGTGGTGGAATAACCGGAGGGGGTATCGCCTTGGATGCCGCTTCGCGAGGGCTGAAAGTAGCGCTGGTGGAAAAGGGTGATTTTGCATCGGGTACCAGCAGCAAGTCTACCAAACTTATCCATGGTGGACTGCGTTATTTGAAGCAGTTCGATTTTTGGTTGGTGAAAGAAGTAGGGTCGGAACGCGCGATCGTACATAAGCTGGCACCACACTTGGTATTGCCCGAAAAAATGCTATTGCCATTGATCGAAAACGGGTCTTACGGGAAATGGCTTACTTCCATAGGTCTGAAAGTATATGATATTTTGGCGCAGGTAACCGGAGATGACAAGCGAAAGATGTTGGAGAAAAAGGAGGCCATGAAATTGGAACCCTTGCTTCCAAAAAAAATAGTGAAAGGAGCCGGATACTACGCCGAGTACCGTACCGATGATGCCCGACTGACCATCGAAAATATAAAGACCAGTCTGCAATTTGGTGCACAAGCGCTGAACTATGCGGCAGTGACCGATTTTGTATATGAAGAGGATACCATCGCTGGAGTGGTAGTAAAGGACGGGGTTTCCGGAGAATCGTTAACGATAAAGTCGAACTATGTCGTAAGTGCCGCAGGGCCTTGGGTCGATGAACTCCGTGTGGTGAACAACTCCAAAAAAGGGAAACGCCTGCACTTAACGAAAGGGGTGCATTTGGTTTTCCCATATGAAAAATTGCCCTTAAAGCATTCTACCTATTTTGATGTACCCGATGGCCGTATGATGTTTGCCATTCCAAGAGGGAAAGTGACCTATGTCGGTACTTCGGATACCAACTACAATGATAATAAGGATAAAGTGACCACTGATCTGGCCGATGCGATCTATATCATATCGGCGGTAAACAATATGTTCCCGAAAATTGAATTGGAGCTGGACGACGTCATATCATCTTGGGCCGGACTCCGCCCGTTGATTCACGAAGAAGGGAAGTCGGCCTCCGAATTATCGCGGAAAGATGAAATTTTCACCTCGGAAACCGGTCTGATCAGTATCGCCGGTGGAAAATTGACCGGGTACCGGAAAATGGCGGAACGGATCGTGGACCGCATCGCCAAAAAAATGGAAGAAGTGGGCGGTAAAAAACTAAAGGAGTGTACCACCGATGCCATTCCGCTATGTGGCAATACCGATTTTAAAAAGTTCAAACACGTTACCAAATACATCGACGCAATCTTCGAACGGATAAAAGCCGATGGCTTTACCGAATACGACGCCTGGTTTTTGGTGACCAACTACGGAAAACAGACAGAAACGATTTTGGAGACCTATGCCGCATTAAAAGATGAGGATCCTTATGTACGATTGATCAAGGCCGAACTGCGTTTTGGAATCGATTATGAGATGGTACAGAACCCAATGGACTTCTTTATCAGGAGAACGGGCCGTTTGTATTTCGATATCGATAGTATCCGTAACCATCTGGAGTCGATATTGGAGGAGTTCAAAACCATTTACAAAACCGACGATGCGCAACTGCTCGCCTGGAAAGAAACGCTTCAAAACGAAATGGCCGAACATTCCGATTTTTCCTTGGAACGGGTGTGAAAAGGGGGGAAAGGAGAAAGGACCGCTGCACTTAAAGAAAGTTCAAGCGCAAGTGTCAAGTGCAAGCTCAAAACCATGCTAAGTACTAATTACTTTGCACCAAGTACTTTCAATTGTTCATTGTTTATTACCTAATTGCTCATTGAAAAAAAGACCGCTGCGCTGAAAGAAGAAGGAGGAAGGAGCCTTTCAGCCAATCAAAGAAAAGTATGTCCGGTCGAGCGGAGTCCAGACCTCTGTTCAACTACAAACGCAAAAATCAAATTCAAACACAAGTTCGAACCCATCAACCTCTTTCTACTCATTACTCAATAGTCAATAGTGTCCGGTTAATGTAATAGTAATCTTTGTAAAGACCTTAAAAATATACAAGTTACGGCCGTTCTTTGA
>NZ_JBNGOP010000027.1:0-75168 GCF_050589625.1 Maribacter sp. 2-571
AACTCGACGTCATGTTCACGGCCTTTATCTATATCGCCCTGATTTTCGATGCAATTAGTGTTAACACGCCCTAATAAATCCTAGCGTTTTATCCATGAGTGTTTTCTTTAGCTTATAAAGGAGGTCTGATGTTATTATTGAACTCGTCTTGTAAAAAATGACAAAGGAAGTTACATTATTTTTGCGATATTCCTTTATAGGTTCCACTATGGAGGAAGTTCTTTGTCTTCGGTCATCGACTTTAATGTTCTTTTTAGGATAACGAAAAAACGTATCGGGATAAGGAAATCAAGTGGGTCAATTAGATGGCCAGGGTTCCAAACAAAAGCGCATAGCAACAAGTTTGGCTAAACCAATTCAGTATTATAGTAAAACGAGTGCTTCCGTTTTATCCGTAAACGCTGTTTGGAACATTGGAATTACCGCTTTATAATTTTTTTGGTCGTGGTATGGCTGTCGGAGGTAACCGTTAAAAAGTAGACTCCACTCGCAAAGTTTTCTAGGTTTATGCTCGGCTCGTAGGTGGTATACCGTTTTATGGTCTGCCCCATCACATTTGCAACGGACATGGTCGCCTTGTCGGAAGCTATCGAACCCATATCGATATTCAACACGTTTTCGGCGGGATTTGGATAGATGGTCACCCTTGGTGCTAAAACCACTTCATCCGCATCGAGAATTGGTGTTGTAAATGCGAGGTCGTTGGTATCTACCGTAGTTACGAAACCATCGAAGGTGCCCAGGTTGTTGCCCGACATATAGCCTTCGGTCATTCCGCCCAAAAACAGTGAATCGTCCAATATGTAGGAAAAGGCGCGGTCTTCGTGCGGTGTGCCAAATTGGATGCCGTTCGTAAGCGTAAGGTCGGTATCCAATTTCTGTACAAAAACATCCCCACTTTCTTGATTTGGATCGGCATTTGCCCCAATATAATTGCCGTAGGTATAGCCAACAGCGTACAACATATCATCCTTGATCTCCAATTTTCGAACAAGGTCAGATTTTGTAGTTCCGAATTGTACGGAAATCGGGTCGGTCAGCTGTGGGGTGTATTTCATGACATAGGCATCGCCTTGGCCCATTGCGGCCGCACCCAGGTTTCCCGTCGTAAAACCCGCGACATAAATATTACCATTACTGTCCACGGTATTGTCCAAAATCCAGTCGGCCCTTGCGCCTTGGGAGGCGATTACTACGGAATGGGGACGGGTAGGGGCGGCAGTATTCAAATTTTCGTAGACCGAAACAAAAGCATCGGCACCCATATTGGAAAAGTACCATCCACCAGCGATTAATCTTCCGTCTCCCGGCAGTGTTCCCGGTACGTAAGTCAGTCCTCCCCAAGCCTCGGCAGAGGACACAAAATTCGTGGTGTTCGGAACATTGAGTTGTCGCCATAGGTTGCTTAAATCGGATTTACGATGTTTTGCCACCAAGTAAACGTCATCAAAATCGGCCGGACCCAAAGGCGAACCCTGTGCCGAGATAAAAATATTCCCGTTATCGTCTTGAACAATGTTTCCATACCCGTCAATTCCGGCATTTCCCCATTGGTCCATTGCTACGATTTGTCCGTCGCTCAAATTTAATTTTAAAAGGATACCGTCCCATAGTCCGGCATTGGTGAATCCAGGCAAGCTTCCCAATGTTCGTCCACAAACGTATAGAAATTGATTATCGGCGGTGCCTCCCTTTAATATGCTTCCTTCGGTCATGGGGAGTTCGGTCGCCCATTCCTGCTCACCATCCAAATTTATCTTAACAATAAAAATTTCGTTGTCCGCAGTCGCTTTACCATCGAGATTCCCATCCGTACATCCGAACAAATAAGAGTTCCCGAAGGGATCCACAGCCAAACCGCCTACAATTTCCTTACCATCGGACCCTATTTGTGCAATGCCATCGGAAATTGCGATGGTAGTGTCAATAGGTTCCGCATACTGGAATTGAACAGGATTGTCAAGGCTCAAAAGCGTACTGCCGTTGCAGAGGGGGTTGGGGTTGTTGGGCGGGTTGCCGCTCAAGGGTGGTGCTATGGCATCGCAAGGAAAGATAAAGGCGATCAAATCCAAATGATCGCCGGCAGTGTAAAAAAGATACCAACCCTCGGTCTGGCATCCCTCTGCCACCGTGCAATAAATAAGGCTATAATCGGTTGGGGCACCTTTAAGTTGAATGCGCCCAGCCTCAAAATCAAAGTGTTGTATTACTACATAGTCGTTATCGATACCATCGCTTCCCTTCATAAAAAAGGGAGTGTCCATTTCATGGGTACCCAAGATAATCCTATCGGCATTTGCGCTGTTGTATACTTCGTTTAAATCGGTATTTGTTACGCATCGGATATATTTCACTTTATCAGCACCGGGAAAGGTGTTCGATGGGTCTACCGGCATAAAAACATCACCGCCGCTGTTTTCCCCATCCATATAGTCGGTATCTAAAATCGTAAAATCAAGATCGTTAAAAGGCGCACCGGAGGCAAACGTGGGTGGACCTTGAATAAAAGGGACCAATTCCGCAGTACCTGTCGGCATTGGCGGAAATACCTTGGCAGCGTCCACGACCTCTTGTGGCGTTTGGCAAAAGCCAAAAATACAGTTCAAAATCGTATAACAGGACAAGAAGATTTTTTTCATGGTAAGGATTGTTTCCTCATTAGACCCCGATAAAAGAGAAAGGTTTATTTTATAAATCGTTTTCTATGGTGTATCCATACCTGTTTTTGTTATCCTGAACTTAATACTTGATAGGGCGAAGATTCATAACAACGCATGAAATCACATCGCAGTGAATCTCCTAAATCCTATCGTGCTAAATCAGTAGTTTGTTGCCATCCGCGGCTAAAATGAACAGGTATTTTTCGCTGTAAAAGAACGCGATCAGATCGGCTATTTCGCAAAAACCACTTTATTGCTTGTATTTAAAAAGCAAAAAGATAAAAAAGCGCGGTTATGATACTTTTGAAGTGCAAATACAGTAGTGCACCAAAGTGTTTTCAAACAACGGATGTTTTATGCATTCGTCCGGTGTGCTCCTCAAACTTAGCGGACTACGGTGTTATCGGGATTTTTGGCAAGGGCCCTTGCTTTTTTCACGGCCATTTTTTTGAGCATCCATTCCGGATATGCCGTGGCGTCCTCCGCCTCGTATATTCGCAGGTGTTGATCTTCCTGAGGCGCTTTTAGCGAATCGGCATCACACCCGAGGATGATGGCAGCGGTTTCCACACCGGAATGGGAGGCACCCGCCACGCCATGGGATAGAATACTTGCCCCGCAGAGGTAGAGGTCGTCGATCTCACTTTTAGATCGGTAGGAAAACGGACCGATGTGTTTTAAGCTCTTTTCGGTACCATAAACGTTTCCTCTTGTGGTGTTCACATAATATTCATTGGTTACGGGAGTGCCCAACTCTTGTTGTACAATGTGCTCACGCACCCCTGGAAGAACTTTTTCAAGGCCGCAAAGCATTTTTTCGGTAAGACGGGCCTTCAGTTCCAAATACGCTTGCGACCGTTGTTCTTTTTCGTTTTTAAACTGCTCAAAAGTGGTATAATCGATAAAGGTAATCGCTTCCAAGGTATGGTGTTTTCCATCAAAAGAAGCTGGGTCTTTCAGCGTGGTACAGCTGATGAACATGCCTTCAAAAGCTTTTCCTTTGCGAATATCGGCCTGTAGCATTTCATCATAAAAATCGTCGGCATCCCGGTTTGGCATCATCCAAATGTTTCCGGAATCGAGTCCGGCCGCCCGTACGTCCATGGTCACCGTAAGAAAGAGCATTAAAGAAGTACAGGAATACTTGGTCTTGGCCAGTTTTTTCTGCAATTTTTTGCTCAAATGCTCGGTTCCGATCAAGTCGTTATAGGTAATGCCGACATCTGCATTGGATACGATGCGGTCGGCAAACAACTGTTGGCCATTTTTTAGCTGCACCCCTACAGCTTTTTTAAGGTTACCGTTGGTTTCCAATAAAATTTTTGACACCGATGTACCCGTCCGCAATGTTCCTCCATGTTTTTTAATGGCATTGGTCATCGCTTTGATCAATGCCCCACCGCCGCCCATGGGATAATAGCCTCCTTGGAAATAATGGTACATTAGCGCGCAGTGTAATACAAAAGCGGCTTTTCGGGGCTGTACCCCATGATCCCCGCATTGGATGTTCAGGATGTTTTTCAATAAGGGATCCTTTATATGCCAGTTGATAACACGGCGCAAGGTGAAAAGACCGTATTTGCCAAAATGACGGGTACGGTAGGGCAGTGTGAGCTTTTGCCAAAAACCTTTGATATAGGGTAGGGAGTAAAGTTCCTCACTTACTTTCCGGGTGAGGTTCAAGTATTTTGAGATGCGTTTTTTCTCTTTGGGAAAACGTTTGGAGAGCCGGGCGATCAAACCATCAAAATTAGCGGGAAAATGAAAGCGCTCTTCCCCGACCCATACATGTTCATAGGCATCTGGATTCATTCTAAAAAAAACGAGGTCATTGGCAATGCCCAAACCTCGATAAAGGTTATTGGTCGCCTGTCCTTCGCCCAAAAGCCCTACATAGTGGACACCGGGGGTAAAACGATGGCCATCGAGGTAAAAACTATGGCACCATCCGCCTGGAACGTCGTGCTGTTCCAATACGAGAACCCGTTGTCCCGCACGTGCCAGGCAAATGGCCGTTGCCAAACCGCCCGCACCGGAACCTACAATGATGGTATCATATCGTTTTTCGAAATCTTCGATCGTTGCCATGAAAATTAGTCCTTAATGATAGGGTGAAGTTACTCATTCCGTTCTCCTATTCCAAAGCGGTGGTAATGGCCTCGGTCACCAAGGGTTCCATCACACGGTAACCCTCCCCGTTAGGGTGCACACCGTCCTCCGCATACTTCTTGGGCAGTCCATTGCGATCGTCGACCAGAGCGGAAAAATAGTCCAGATACTGACAGTCGTTCGCAAGGGCATATTCCTTGATCATCTTGTTTAAACGTATAATTTTTTCGGCCGGTTCCAGACCGGGTTTCCAAGGATAGTCGTACACCGGTAATACGGAGCAAAGGACGACCTTAATGCCGTTCGTCTTTGCCAGTTCGGCCATCGATCGGATGTTGTCCATGATCATCTTTAGGGATGAGGGACCCGTATTTCCGGCGATATCATTGGTGCCTGCCAGTAGTACCACTACTTTTGGGGAGAGGTCCAGTACATCTTGCCGAAAGCGTACAAGCATCTGTGGCGTGGTTTGCCCACTGATACCACGGTTGATATAGGGCTTGCCCTTAAAAAAGTCCGGTCGGGCCTCCAACCAACCTATGGTGATGGAGTTCCCCATAAAAACAACACGGTTCTCACCCTCTTTGGGCGGGCCTATGGCCGCATTGTCAGCTTCGAACGCTTTCAGGTTGGGCCAGTCCTGCCCCATTAAATTAGTGGCCAGGGTACTTCCGAACATGGCCGAAAGTAGTAAAATTTTAAGTCTTCCCATGTTGTGTCTACTAGATGTTATCCTGTAACTCGTTGGCGCTACAAATTGTTTTTATTGTAATTGTTGTATTTCGTCCTTGGCCAAGTCCAAATGCCCTATGACCCGCTTTAATGTAGGATGCTGAAAAACCAAATACGTAATCAAAAACAGGGCTATGGTCAAATGCAGTGCGTTACCGTTCTGATAATAGGCAAAAAGGGCCAAAAATGCCGGTGCTTCCAAAAGGGCAAATTTGATCAACGATGCCGACTGGTACCTAGCAAGTTTCGTATTCAAGGGCTCGTTTTTTGCTATAACGGAAACCTGCTTTGCGAACAGCCATTTCCCTAAAAAATAACCTATTGCCCCGCCCAAGGGTACCAAATAAGTGAAAAAGTCCTCGTTATCCATTCTGGCAATAAAACTGTTTGCTCGGTAAAAGACGAAAAGGGTAAATACTATAAGCCCCATGGTCAGTGCGCCATGAATGATTCGCAAAGTGTTCAAAACGTTTTTTAAGGGCATAGTGTTATGGTATTGCGGTAAACATTTAATACAACATAGGGAGATGAACACCAATATCGGAAAAACGATCTGGGCCTAAGGTTTGGATATGGTCGACTGGGATATTCACGGTTTCCACGAAATTAAGGTTTTTGTCGCAAAAGATTTCGAAGTCGATAATTTTTATAGCAACCGATACCCGTACAGTAGGGGAACCGCAGGGTTTCCGGGACCCAAACGAAGATAATACCATTTCTACCTTGAAATTACCCATTAAAAATTGCCCTTTTCCACTAATCCTTCAAAATAAAAAACAACCGTAGCTACTGCTATGCTTGATTTTTCTTTTTCGTCCAAGCAAAAAATAGCGGCTTTTTATTTGGGTAATTTCAAAGCAAAAATGGTATAAGATGGGCATACTGTAGCAAGCCTAAATTTTAAAGCGTTGATTTTCATTGTTTTAACTTTAATTTAAATAAAAGGGTTCATTGGTTTTACACAGAATTTACGTAGTAACCATTTGGTAAAGCCGCGCTAAATGTTTAAAAATGTTACACTAACCTCTTCATAAAAGTGCTACGGTAGTTTTGGGATCATATTAAAACCTAAAAACGCTTTTATGAAAACAGTACAAAAAATACTACTCGGCGCAGGGGTGGTACTCTTTAGTTCTTGCGAGTTCGTTGATGATTTCATCGGTGATGGTCCCGGAGAGGATGAGTCCGGGACAATTTTTGAAAACAAATCGAATTTAGATCCCTTGGTCGCCCTGACCCCTCAATTTAACTATGTGGATGCGTATTCCATTTTGAGTTCTAGCGACGTATTGGAAGATGGTTTTCGATTGGTGGGCGCCCAAGACGGTGCGGGCCTGTTAAAGGATGGGGATGGCTATATTTATGTAACCAACGCCGAGGACGATTACGCGGTGTCACGTATTAAGTTGGATAAAAATTTCAATCCCATTGGTGGCGATTGGTTGCTGAATTCAGGCGTGGCCGATTTTGCACGACAGTGCTCCGGAACCATGTGGGAAGCGGCCATACATGGTGGCTCTAGAGACCTTTTTCTATCCGCTTCCGAAAGTTTTAACTACGATGTCAAGGGAATTGACCCCTACGTGGACACGCCGACCCCCACCGCAGACTTTGGACTGGATGCCTTGGGAGAATTTGCATGGGAAAACGCCGTGCCCTTACCTGAAGGCGCCTACAACGGACGAACCGTTATTATCGGTGGCGACGATGATTCCAGCGGTTCTGAAGGACAGGTTACGCTATACTATTCCGAAAATGGGGATGCCGACCTGTACGGTGGAAAAATTTATGTACTCAAGTTCAAACAAGTATCCGATGGCCAAGGTGGGGTTGCCGAAGTTGTCCCCGGCACCATTTATAACGAAAGCAACTTGGATTATGGAGTTACCTACGACGTGGAGTTTGTAGAAATAGAAGACGGAAAACAGCTTACCAAGAGTGAAATGGAAGATGCCTGTGTAGCTGTAGGAGCCTCTGCCTTTATGCGGGTTGAAGATGTAGATTATCAAAAAGGAACCGATGCCAATGCCCGAAACGTGTTTTTTGCGGTTACCGGAAGGGGACCGGGAAGAGGTACCTATAACGACTGGGGAACGGTATATCGACTACGTTTGGATGACCATAGTCCGTTCACTGGAAAGCTCACCCAAATTGTAAGCGGGAATACGGATACCAACAATGCCGATGGTAATGTGGCCAGTCTTCAAAGTCCCGATAACATTTGTGTGACCGAAAACTTTGTATACTATCAAGAAGATCCAAATTCTTTTGATAGGGGGCATTCGGCCTTTATCTATCAATCCGACCTAAACGGACAGAACAATAAGGTCGTCTTGGAAATGGTCGTCCGTCAAGACTTAGATCCTACAGGAAGTACGGGTCTTAGTGGTGAATATGGCGCTTTGATCGATATTTCCGACAAGGTCGGGGAACCGGATACTTTCATACTGAACCTACAACCGCATTATTGGGAAAGCGATGACTTTAAAAATGTAGACGGCCATGATATGGAAACCCGCCCCGATGCCATTGCCAACGGAGCTAGGGAAGACGATCAAGGTGGTCAGATCGTGCTTTTAAGAGGACTGCCGAGATAGTGCTTCAAGTGTTTGTTTAAGGCCCCTGTCGATATGATGGGGGCTTTTGAACTTTTTTAAAACCGGGGGAACCAGCTGTTGCTGATACCTTATCCCACATACAAAACGCTGTGGAATGAGCATTAACTTTTAGTTTATTCATTTTCAGCAAACTATAAAATTTAAAACAGATGAAAAAAACATATGTTTTGGTCCTGTGCATCTGTACAGTTTTAACCGCTTGCAAAGAGGAAAAAGTAACTACGCTCCTCAGCGGGCGAGTCGTTGATTGGAGTGCGGCGCATACGTATTACAAAGTACACATGGACGAGTGTCTGCGATTGATCGATCTGCTGTTACAAAAACCCGTTACCCATCCGGATACCAAAAAAACCTTTGCAGCACTGCGAATTGCCTTTAAAAAAGCGGAACCCTATGCTTCCTATTTGAACCCGCCCATCGGGCATCGTGCAAATGGACCGGCACTTCCGGTATATTTGGAGGATACTGGCAAGGTGTTGGAACCTTTTGGGCTTCAAAAAATGGCCGAAAGTATTTTTGATGGAGGGGTTTCCCAACAGGATTTCGAAAAGGAGGTATCGCTTACAAGGGGACTTCTGGTAAACCTTGCCACCACTGTCCGCGAGAAACCATTGAATACACAACGTTTTTTTATTGCGAGCCACCAACAGTTGTTGCGGATCATCAGTTTTGGCATATCCGGCTTCGATACCCCTGTAAGTCATTTGGGAATTGCCGAGAGTGCCGTTTCGTTGGATGCACTAAAAGAAGTATATGAAAAAAGCATTGCGTCCATTATACAGGAACGCAGACCGGAATTGGACCGCCAGTTTAAAGACCATATTGCTCGGGCCGTTCGTTTTATCGAGCGCAATACAGCGTTTGAAACGTTTGATCGGTATACTTTTATAAGGGAACACATGAATCCGATCACAAGGGATTGGGTGGCCATTCGAAAGGCTAGCGGACTTTGGGAAGGGGTAAACAACAAACCGTTCAATTTTGATGCCGTTACGTTCTTTGAGACGGATACCTGGAATACCGATTATTTTGTTCCGCCGACCCATAGAAATCCTTCAGACACCCAGATCGCTTTAGGGAAAAAGCTTTTTTTTGACCCTAAGTTATCGTCCAATGGTACGATGGCCTGTGCTAGCTGTCACCAACCCGAAAAGGCATACGCTGACGGACTTGCCGTAAATGTCGATAATGAGGGAAGGCCGCTATCGAGGAATACACCGACATTGTTGAACTCCATTTTTCAAAGAAGTTTTTTTTGGGACGGTCGGTCCCCGACCTTGGAAAATCAGATCAGTGCGGTCTTTGAAAACGAAAAAGAATTCAATACCAAGATCCATCAGTTTTCAGATGCCATTTTAAGCGACAGCACGTATACGGAACAGTTTAAAAAGGCATATGGCAAAATCCCCCAAAAAAATAGGGAAGTGGTACGGGCCATCTCCGCTTACGTGGCCACTTTGAACGGTTTTAACTCCAAATTCGACCGGAACATGCGTAGCGAAGAAGATACCTTTACGGCCGAGGAACAACAAGGGATGAATCTTTTTATGGGCAAGGCACTTTGCGCTACCTGCCACTTTATGCCCTTGACCAATGGTACGGTGCCCCCTTTTTATAACGAAACGGAGAAAGAGGTGATCGGCGTGGCTCAAACGGCCAAAAATAACAAACTCGATACCGATGTTGGCTTCTTTTCGCAATATCAGGAAGAGCTGCATATGGGAATGTTCAAGACCCCAACGGTTCGTAATAGTGCCCTTACCGCTCCGTACATGCACAATGGAGCGTATGCCACATTACATGAGGTGATGGATTTTTACAACAAAGGGGGAGGAGCGGGATTGGGCTTCGACCTGCCCCACCAAACCTTACCGTTCGATGAACTACAGCTTACCGACAATGAAGTGGATGCCCTGGTCGCATTCGTGAAGACGCTCTCGGATACCAAGGTAGATGAGCTACTACCGCAACTGGTGACAACCAGTATTGAACAGACAGATAACATTAAAAAAGCACCTTTACCATGAAAAGAAAGCATACTTATTTAACGATTACAAAAGCCGTAGCCTTGTCGCTTTTGTTCATTTTTTCTAATGGTTGTTCCAAAAATGATGATTCCGCACCTAGCGTTCCAGAACTGGATGGGGAGTCGTTGCGGGATATTATATCGGTAGTCGCTTCACTTCCGGAAATCGAGGATTTTTCGGCTGCATTGGCTAACGATCCTTCCCTTACGGAGGTCATTCAAAATACCAAATCCCAAACGGTTTTTGCCCCTTCCGATCGGGCATGGACAAATTTGTTTGACCGTCTGGAAGCCTTTGGCGGGTTGCAAGATTTTGATACGGAAAATGAGAAAAGGTTACTTTCTGAAATTTTACGGTATCATGTGGTAACGGCGGCCCAAAAAGAAAGCGAAGCACTTACGGACGGGTCGATTTTAAAAACGGTACTATCGGATACCCTTAAGGTTGCGGTAAGCGAGGCTATTTATTTGGCCGACGAAAGCAATGAACTCGGGAAACTTACGGATTTAGATATATTGGCTTCAAACGGCATATTGCATATCGTCGACAAAGTTATGATTCCGGAGAGGGTTGCGGAAGCGTTGTTCCCCCAAGAAACCTTGGCCAGCTTGATTGAAACTTCGGAAGACCTCTCCGGGTTCAACGATGCTTTAATCAAAGCGGGATTAAGAGATCGGTTCAACACTGAGGGGCCCTACACTGTTTTTGCGCCATCCAATAGGGCCATTGAGCAATTATTCGAAACATTGGGGGAAGGATACGAGAATTTTGATGACTTTGATAATTTTCTGGAGGTTCAATTATTGGAGAAGCTACTGTTGTACCATGTGGTTGGCACGGAATATTCCCTAAACAATATCCCTAACGGCGATTTACCCACGCTTTTGGAAGGGAACGCTTTGGCAACAGCACGGGTTGATGGCAAAACCGTCATTGTTGATGCCAGTGACACTAACGCGAATTTCGTAGCGGTCGACCGCAAAGCTGCAAACGGCAGTTTACACATTGTCGATAAAATTTTGATTCCACAAGAATTGGTCGATCTTGTCCGAAATCCTTCGGATACCAATAGGGGAACCATAGGGGAACTGATGACCAAAAAACCAGAGTTCTCCTTGTTGCAAAAAGCCTTAGAACTGACGGGTTTGGAAAACTTGCTTAGACAGGACGGAACGTATACCCTTTTTGCTCCGGAGAACAACGTGTTGACAGCATTATTCCCCTTTCTTGGGGAGGCCATTTCTAATTTGGAGGATATTGATACGGAAAGCGAAATAGCATTGTTGCGAAAAATACTCATGTATCATATCCTACCACAGTCCCTGCCTGCAGCTGAATTTAGCACTACAGCCCATGCGACCCTTTCCGAGGCCGATAGTTTGCAGCTTTTGGGGAAACCCAATGGATACGTAGTGATCGATGCCACGGGTTTGGAAACAATGATTTCAACCACCGATATCAAGGCAGATAACGGTTATGTACACCTGGTCGATAGACTTTTGTTACCATTATCGGTAGTTCAGGAAATTGGGAATGGAACCCAACAACAAATACTAAACCTAATGTCCGATATGGATTTGGAGCTTCGGGAAGCACTCACCATAACCACCCTATTGGGAAGTCACTTGAAGGACATCTGGGAAAAGGAGTTTACCCTTTTTCTTCCATCGAACGAAGCGGTATCCTTTTTGTTGGAAAACATGGACGGAAATTCTGGTTTACGGGATTTTAGAACAGGTGATGAGGTGTTACTTTTAGCGGAAATTTTAAAATACCATTGCCTCGTTGGACAAAGAAAAACAGTTGCTTCCCTATCACGGGAACAGTCGTTGACAATGAAACAAGGGGGAAGATTAGGTGTATCGGTAGAAGCGTTCGTTAGTCTGATCGACGAAACCGGTCAAACATCAAAAATAGTTAAGGGCGATATAAATGTAGGAAGGGGAACCATACATATTGTTGACCGTGTACTACTTCCGGTCGATTTATTGTAGGGCCTAAAATTTTTCAAAAACGCCGAGCCCAAAAAGCGCAAAATCATACTTTACCGGATCAATGGGGTCTAGTTTTCTAAGATTGTCATCAAGTTCCCGGACGGCCTTGGCATCGTTTTGTTTGCGCTTTAAGAGTTTTAACTTTCGGGCGACATTTCCGGAATGGACGTCCAAAGGACAGGATAATCGGGAGGGCTCAATTTTTTTCCAGAGCCCAAAATCGACCCCGGTGTTGGCGTCCCTCACCATCCATCGCAAAAACATATTGATGCGTTTGGCTGCCGATCCTTTTTCCGGGTCGCTAACGTGTTTAGTGGTGCGTTGCGCATGGGGAAGTTCAAAAAAAACCTTCTTGAATTCGGCAATGGCCGGTTGCAGGGTACCTTTTTGAGGATTTTTGGAGAATATCCCTTCCAGACCATCATGGTTGTTATAGATGTTTTGTAGACTGCCCATAAAATAAATAAGATCGTCACCGTTGAACGTACGGTGCACGAACGGTCGTAACCCCTCAAGATCCTTATTGGTGTGGTTCATTACAAAATCGGTCGGCGCCTGTCCCAAATGCTCCATAAGCCTAAGGGCATTGGTAATAATACTTTTTCGATTGCCCCATGCGATGGTCGCGGTAAGGAACGCGCTAATTTCAATGTCTTCCTTCAGCGTGAACCGATGGGGAATCTGTATCGGGTCGCTTTCCAGAAATTTCGGATGGTTGTATTGGGCTACTTTTAGGTCCAAAAACGCCTTTAGTTCCTTTTTGTTCATATTCAGGTTTATCCGATTTCAATATCAAGAAGTTGCAGGAGTACCAACGGACCGATCAATACCAGATTGTAAGCCGCATGAAGTGCGATTGCCCATTTGAGTCCGAACCGTACCCTTAGGAATCCCAAAAAAAGACCTACGCTTAGCTGGGGGGCTACCAGTAGGGGCGACCAAAGAAAAACTTCCCTGCTCCATTCGAAATTGGTAATATGGTAAAATCCGAAAACCAATATCAGTACGTAAAATACCACATCAAAAAAACGGCTATTTTTAAAAAATACCAGCGGTCCGCGAAAGACCAACTCTTCCAATACCGGAGCCAATATTACGGCGGCAAGCAGCAGCAACCAGGGGGGATAACGTTCCATGAAATCGTCTATGGCATGTTTTCCGAGATCGAGCCCCATCGTTTGTTTTAAACCGGCGTTAAGTATGCCGAATACAAAACTGAATAGCAGGGCAAGCACCAACAAGCGCCAAAAAACCATAATCCGATAGGTGAAATCGCGATTGAGATCATCTTCATAGACAGGTTTTTTGAGAAAAGCCAAAAATGTACCTAGCATACTATTCGTTCAAGGGTTGTGGCCCGTTTTGGTCCGAAGTAACCTCAGGGGCGACAACCTTGCTTTTACTGCTGATGTAGCCATCGGTCATTGTAAATTTACGATCAGCCATATTTGCAAGATGTTCGTTATGGGTGACGATAACGAAGGTTTGCCCAAACTCGTCCCGCAATTTAAAAAAGAGTTGATGCAGGTTGTCGGCACTTTCCGTGTCCAGGTTACCGCTCGGTTCGTCCGCAAAAATGACCGAGGGGCCATTGATCAGTGCCCGGGCAACGGCCACTCGTTGTTGTTCACCTCCGGAAAGCTCGCTGGGTTTGTGATGATAGCGTTCCGATAGGCCCAAAAAATCAAGAAGTTCCATGGCCCTTTTCTCGGCTTTATCTTTCGGTGTCTTTTTTATAAAAGCGGGTATGCACACATTTTCCAAAGCGGTAAACTCCGGCAATAATTGGTGAAATTGAAAAATAAATCCAATATGTTCATTTCTGAATTTAGCGAGTTCCTTATCGTTGAGATGGGTGACATCGATTCCGTTTATGCTTAACGCACTATCCTTTTTGTTGGACTGTACATCCAATGTGCCCAATATTTGTAGCAAAGTGGTCTTTCCGGCACCCGAGGCTCCCACAATAGAAACGATGGTACCCTTTTCAATATGCAGATCAACACCCTTTAGTACCTTTAAATCATTATAAAACTTTTGAATATTACTCGCTCTAATCATAAGATGGCTAAACTATTTTGATATGGTTTTTTGTGGAAAGACGATACAAAAATACCTTTTTAACCCGGTTTACGCATTAGAACTTTGTCGGGAGAGTTGAAAAATGCCATAAAAACAGGATGTTTTTTTGGTTTGGGCATGGTCCCTATGCTCCATTAAAACTCAAAACACTATGAAAGGGATGGTTTTGTGGCAGTTTCGGTCATTAATGAATGTTCCAAGGAATAGAACCGGCCAAGAGCATGGAAACACAATTTTACTGGCTTGTGACCACATCATAATAAAAGGTTAAATTTGCCGTGAAAAGTGGAAGATCAAACTTTTTGTTTAATCTTTACTTTAAATAGATAAACAAAATTAAAAACAACTATGTCCCCGTACCGAAATTTAGAAGAATACAATCTTGAAATTACCAATGATGTTAAAGACCGTTTTGCTGGAATCATTGATGAAATCGGTGAAGATGTTTCGCGGGAGGGGTTGCTAAAGACCCCGGAACGTGCGGCAAAGGCAATGCTTTTTTTAACGCAAGGGTACAAACAGGATGCCGTGGATATTCTTAAAGGGGCGATGTTCAAGGAAGAATATGACGATATGGTCATAATCAAGGATATTGAGCTGTATTCCCTATGTGAGCACCATATGCTCCCGTTTTTTGGGAAGGCCCACATCGCCTATATTCCAAACGGACATATTGTAGGGTTGAGCAAGATTCCAAGAGTGGTCGATGTTTTTGCAAGACGTTTGCAGGTACAAGAACGGCTGACCCATGATATTTTAGAGTGTATCAACGATACCTTGAAACCCAAGGGTGTAGCCGTAGTAATCGAGGCCTCTCATATGTGCATGATGATGCGCGGGGTGCAAAAACAAAATTCGGTAACCACCACTTCGGGATTTCGAGGACAATTTGAAAAAATAGAAACCAGAAACGAGTTCCTTAAACTTTTGGGTTCCAACCTTTCGTAACGCCGTTAGCTCGTATCGCGCGTTTTAAACCTATGGACCGTTCTTCTATGAAGTAGTAAGGAAGGGGCTATATTTGGTTTTGGCATCTTTATTGTACTATATATTGACATAAATAGTACGTTTTATGAGTAACACAAATTCAAACACTTATTCCTGGGCCTCTGTTTTGATGCCATTGGAACCTTATCCTTCGCACTACCGTTCATAGGTGATTTTGCAGACGTCATTTGGGCGCCGGTTGCCGGATGGTTAATGACCAGGATGTATAAAGGAAAAATGGGGCAGATAGCAGGTTTTGTAACCTTTATCGAAGAGATTGTTCCGGGATTGGACATCGTTCCCACCTTTACGATTATGTGGTGTTATACGTATTTATATAAGGGAGCCAAGCAAAAACCGATTGTCACAGCGGACAGATCCTAGTCTTTTTTTGACTCCCCTATAGCACATAAATCGCATTTTTAAAGCACTGTAATGCTTAATGTGTTTTTCGATATCGTTATTCGATACTTAGATCGAAACTTACCGCGATATCGGTTTCTCCTCCGGCATCGGCCAAGCTCCCGTCATTCGGTTTTTTTGGCTCATGTCGTAACGTAAATAAAACCGATCCTGAGCTCACTTCTCCCGTAGTAATGCTGAACGCTGTTCCCAAAGGGTTTTGGTCACTGTCGAAAGAGGTATATTCGGTGGTTACGTCCAAGCCTCCGGAAACGCCATAGAAAAATTGGTGTTCGTCAGCTTTTTCCGTTACTTCCAAAGTAATGTCCTCTGCGGGAGATTCCGTTTCGTTCAGTAACACAATTGTACCAGTGTAGGTTTCCCCTGGCGTGAGTGGCCCAGAAACATTGATTTCAGGAACGTTGGGGCCATCACCGTCCAAGTCTCGGGACTGAAGGGTAATAGCGGCACCTTCGGAAGGTGTTAAAGTGATTGTCATTGTGGTAATCACTTCTTGTTCCAGCACTTCTTCCGGGTCGTTATCATCGCTACTACAGCTTACTGCCATAAATGCCAAGGATGTCATAATTGCGTAAAAGGGTACTTTTTTCATAGGTGTTGTTTTAAAAGGGTTTATATTAGTAATTTAAAATTCAAATACTCCATATGAGCCGCAGTGCCCAATTTCTGCCAAGATCGTCGGCAAAAAAACGCAAGCGGTTCAGGTAATCTCTATAATTGGTATTCATCACATTTAATATACTAAGGCCTACGGTCAAATCCTTCTTTTTAAACAAGTCAAATCGCGTTTCCATATCCAGGTTCAAAAGATGGTAGGCGGGTGGGGGAGTGTTGATATCCAAAACCACATTTTCATTGCTTTGCGGCGAGAATACGTTGACATAGGACGGAAACTCATTTTGCCGAAACACATACTTGCTATCGAGCGCAACGCGGAGGTACTGCCATTCTGGATTTCGGTACACCAATCGATTTTGAATTTGGACCGGAGGCATATTAATGATCGGTCCATCCAAGGTCTCGTCCCTACCTTTAATAAAGGAAAATTGGTGCTCGCTCCGCCATTTGGGCAACCATTGTCGGTATACGGAAGCATCGACCCCTGCCATTACAACATCTGTTTGGCGATAGCTCCAGACCGGGAATGCGCCCCGTATGGTAAATTCGGCCCCTGTTGGCTCTATAAGTATAAAATCATTGATTTGATTGATGTAGGGCACCAGCGTGTAGCCCCAGTCGGCGACACTTTTCTCTAAGGAAATCCCTAGTTTATGGGAGGTTTCGCTTTTGATCCGTAAATCGCCCAGTTCAATGCGGGCGGCCGAATGGTGAAGCCCTTCACTGAAGAGTTCCGATGGGTTCGGTGCACGTTGCGAAAAAGCATAATTCACCCGAAGTTCGTTCTCGTTTCCGAGTTGATATCCCGCGCCAAGGGTGCCCGAAAAATTATGATAATCGAGTACCGGGTTGGTGAGTAGTTGAGACCCGAGATCTTCTATGATAATGTCTTCAAAGTCGCTATTGTACCCCTGTGCTTCCCAACGCGAAAGACGATAGAATTTTTTAGCGTCGATGCGGGTAAAGTCATACCGAAATCCCGCATCCAGTACCAGTGCATCCGAAAGGGTATACGAAGTAGTGCCAAAAAGGCCCATATCGTATTTTTCATAGTCGGGAATCAATCGGCGTACCCCGGTGGAGGGATCGGCAATATTCTGCTGATAGCGCCCCATTATTCCAAAGCGGCTTTCCCATTGCGAATTGGCGTCCGCTTTAAAATCGGCATTGAACGTATGGGTATTTAATTTTAGGTCAATGGCCGGAATGTTTCTTCTGTCTCCTCTTCTCAAATCGTATTCAAAGCGTTGGTTGCTCTGAAAATCGTATTGAAGCGTCAATTTCCCCAAGCCCTCAAAACGCCGATAATACTTTCCTTTTACCAAATGGTGGCTTACCTCTTGGCGGGGGTTGTCGATGGTATAACTGAAAGGGTCGATGACATTGGGTTGCCGACTGTTGATGGCGGTGATCAAATCGTCCACGTTTCCGATATGGGATGCCCTTAATATGGCGATGTCGGAATCGAAATAGGAATAGAACAATTCCCATCCTTCCCGAAAGGCATTTTTCCCGATTTGCAAGGACGTTCCTATTTGCGAAACGCCTGTATTCGATAAAAGATAATCGGGTGCTTCTAAATCGCCGAGACGTTTGTACGATCCCTGAACTTTAAAAAAGAGCCCATTATCAAAAGACTTTATCAATTCCAAAGAAGTTGTGCCGCCCCTACCGTTGGTGGCCCCGCTGGCCAAAAAAGTACCATACAGGCTGTCCTTTGCGAAAATCCTTTCCGGAGCGACCATGATGACGCCACCAATGGCATCCCCACCATACTGCAACGCGCCGGCGCCTTTTATCAGCGTTAGCCGATCGGCGGC
The DNA here is from genome assembly GCF_050589625.1 of Maribacter sp. 2-571. NCBI lineage: Bacteria > Pseudomonadati > Bacteroidota > Flavobacteriia > Flavobacteriales > Flavobacteriaceae > Maribacter > Maribacter sp. 2-571. The sequence goes on from NZ_JBNGOP010000027.1 coordinate 18,071, forward strand.
ATTGATATCGATATTTGGGGCATGTTCATCGCCCCATTCCATATCCTGCATGCGCACCCCGTTGTTCAGTATTAAAATTCTACTTCCGGTAAGCCCCTGTACGACCGGTTTTACTATGTTCGCTCCGGTGTTCAAGGAAGCTACCCCGCTAAGCTGTTTCAGTACGTCGCCCAAGTTGCTTCCGGCCATACGGTCCATAGTTTCCGTACGCACCGTTTTTTCAATGGAAGAGGCGGTTTGTTTTCTTTGGGTGTCCCCGGTGACCTGAACCTCTTCCAATTCTTCTAGATGATGTTCCAGCGATAATTTAAGCGGTTTTTTTTGATCCGCTGGCACGAACACAAACTTCGAGGTACACTCGGCATGGGAAATTTCCAGCTCCAGCGGTCCCGGACACAACATACCGATACGAAACGTACCGTTTGTATCGGTTGTAACATATCTGTCGGTGCCGGTTATTGATACCAGCGCTTCCGAAAGCGGGGTTTTATCGTGAAAATCAATGACCTCACCGCGAATACTATAATCGCATTCCTGCGCGAAAATAGGTGTCACCGACCATAGGGCCAGGAGGAACAAAAAAAAGGGTTTCATTCATGAAAAATTAGGATGACAAATCCGGAGTACCCAAAACAAGGACCCCTTTAGACGGAGTTATCCTAAAAACGGAGGAGGTCTTCCAAAAAGGGAAAAACGCGATAAGGGTGACTCACTTAAACTACGATAGCCATAGTTTACTGTAGTGACGATAGGAATATCCACAAATCGAAATTCATAAACGCTATCGCTTAGTTGATAGGGCTGCTGATTTTCCAAGGCAACATCACAAATGGCGCACTGTTCTATGGAAGTATCGCAATCCTCTGCATGCGTGTAAACATGCAAGGAAGTTACCTTTACCAGTAAAAGGGTAAGAAGTACAAATGAAATCTGTATGTAATAACGATTACGTTTCACGCGGCAAAAATAGCTATTCCGTTTTGCGGTCCATGTTAAATAAAACCCAATTTCATTTAGAACTCATCTTGAGTTGTTCTTTTACCTTCGAATTTCGCATTTTGCACCGTAATTTCACCATTTTCAGCTTCCGTAGCTATGGCTATGCAACCTTAAAAAGGCTTCATTACGACACAAAAGCCTTCATTCTCGGTTGTAAACAACAACTCAAGACGAGTTCTTAAATAGGAACCCAAGTCCCATTCGGGAAAGCATTTTTTTTTCAAAATTCCAAAAGAATTTGAACTGACCGAAAAGCCATCCATATATTACGAGCAGTACTTGATAAAAGGGGAATATCAACAAAATACGGAGTGTCCAATATAAAAATCCACCTAAAATACCATCGGGGAAGGCCGCTTTAGAAAGACCTATCCATTGCAGGAAAGGCTTGGCCACATATACGGAGGATGATCCGGTAATTGCAAAAACGATACAGATAACGATGATTTGAAAGTTGGAATCTATTCCCCAACGTTGCTTTAATTTTTCCATGGTTCGATTTCGCCTGCAAAGATATTAGATTCTTGGGGTAAAGGGCCCCAAACGTTGTCTATATTTTCGCTGAAAATAGATAAAGTAGTTGTACAGCTTAAAGTTGAGATCATAGCCATAGTCGATCCGGGAATCATAATCGATTTGCATTTGATACAACATCGGATCATAGCGTTGCGGCGATAAGGTCCGTTGGTTCCAGGCATTCACGTAAAATAGGTTGCGTCGCTCCAAGAAGGATTGAGAATAAAAGCCTTTTGGCCTAGCTACGCCCTGTAACCAAGTATTAAAACCGGGTTCGATTATAATGAGTTCATATTCGGTAGCGTCGCTGCTTAGCAGCACGGTGTCTTGTCGGCCGTCGCTTTGGGTGAAGGCGGTTTTTTCTTCCTCGGATATGTTCAAAGCGGTATTTTTGGTAGCGGAACACCCAGGAAATATAGCGACCAAAAGAAATACTAACGAAAAACCAAGGGCAATTTTCATATTAACGGAAGTTGTTTTGTTGTGATAAGGCCTTGTTTTCCTTCGCTTTTGCCTTTAACGATTAAAAAAATAAATAGGATGGTATTATACCCATTCTCCTTTTTTAAAGTACAAAAAAAAGCCGTTCCAAAAAAGAACGGCTTCCTATTTCAAAGTTAAAATGGTATTACTTTCCAAAAAGTCCGCCAAGAAGACTTCCAAGTCCACCGCCGCTACTTTTTCCGCTACCGAGTACCATACCTGCAACATCGTCCAAAACGCTACCATCGCCATCAGAATCCAGAAAGCTTTCGATTAGCGATTGTTGTTTAACAGCAGTGTCGCCACCACCCATTAAACCTCCGAGAAGGTCGCCGATACCGTTTGCGTTCGAAACGTTCTGTTGGCTTGCCTGCTTTCCTAAAAAGCCCATTAAAATGGGTGCCGCCACTTTTAGGATGGTACCGATCGAACCGGCGTCCAAACCTGATTTTTGGCTAAGTGCATTTTGTACCTGCGGTTGTTTTTCGCCAAGCACATGGCCCAGTATACCGGCACCGTCGTTCATTACGGAATCGTCTACACCACCTCCAAAAAGACCACTGAGGTTATCCATTATACTTCCGTCGTGTTTATTGGACAATGCGTTCATAAGTCCTTGCGCACCTTCAGGGGTCGATGCATTTCTTTTCATAGCGCCCATTAGCACGGGTAAGGCCATGGTCAAAACGCTTCCCGCCTTTTCGGGCGATTGTCCGGTTTGTCCCGCCACGCCGCTAATGAGTTGTTTTCCCATTGGGCTGTCCAATAAGTCTAATAATCCTGCCATAATAGTTTAGTGTTTATTAATTTAGGGTAAAGTACAAAAAAGAACAGTGGAAAAAAAGTGGTCTTAAAATTCTTGGAACTATCCCAATATCGTAATAATTTGAGAAGCAAGTTCCAGGCCGATCCGGTCCTGCGCCTCTTCTGTTGCCGCCCCGATATGTGGTGATAACGAAATGCTAGGATGCATCAAAATAGGGATTTCCGGTTTGGGCTCCGATTCGAAAACATCGAGTCCTGCAAAGCGAACGGTGCCGTCCGCTATGGCATCTATCAAAGCTACTTCATCCAGTACCCCACCTCTCGCGGCATTAACGATGCCAACGCCCTTTTTCATTTGAGCGAACTCCTTTTTCCCGATAACATATTCCTTTTGTGCCGGAACGTGGACGCTTATGAAATCCGATTGTTGCAAAAGCCTGTCCTTCTCCGTAGCCTTAAGCTTAAATTCCAGCTGCTGCCCATCAAAAAAGGGAACGGTAACGGTTACTTGCGCTAAAAACGGATCTGCATAAACTACCTTCATGCCTACCCCGAGCGCTATTCTGGCTGTAGCCTGGCCGATTCTGCCAAATCCGATGATCCCAAGGGTCTTTCCCCTTAGTTCGCTCCCTTTGGCGTAGGCTTTTTTAAGTGCTTTAAACTTCGAATCTCCCTCTAACGGCATAGCACGGTTGGCATCGTACAAAAATCGAACACCCCCATACAAATGGGCAAATACCAATTCAGCTACCGATTCCGAAGATGCCGCCGGGGTATTGATTACGGCAAGCCCTTTTTCTTTGGCATAGGCAACGTCAATGTTGTCCATTCCCACTCCGCCACGGCCAATAAGCTTGAGGTCGGGGCACGAATCGATGAGTTCTTTTCGAACCTGTGTGGCGCTGCGCACCAAAAGCCCAACAATGCCATTTTCTATAAGATAGGCCTGTAATTGTTCTTGGGCGACTTTTGTAAGGATTACCGTAAAACCCGCCGCCTCCAAGGCGTCGACACCGCTTTGGGAAATGCCGTCATTTGCTAATATTTTCATATTGTAGTTCTAAAAAGTAACCCAAAAAATGTTTCCGTTCATCAATAGGCACTGTTGTACGTTTGTTTAGGCTTTTCGTTCAATATCGCTCATCACATCTACCAAAATACCGACACTCTCCAAGGGGAGGGCATTGTACATGGATGCCCGATAGCCGCCCACGGAGCGATGTCCGTTCAGTCCATTGATACCCGCTTCTTTCAAAAGCTTATCGAACGTATCCTTTAAGCGTTCGTCGGCAATGGTAAAGGTGGCGTTCATGTTCGAACGGTCCTCTTTGTTGGCATACCCATTGAACATGGGATTGAGGTCAATTTCCGAATAAAGCAGTTGTGCCTTTTTCTCATTGGTTTCTTCGATGGCTGCTACACCTCCCAGATTTTTCAGCCATTCCAAGGTCAGCATTGAGGTATATACCGCAAAAACCGATGGGGTGTTGAACATGCTATCCTTTGAAATATGCACCTGATAATCCATCATGGATGGGATTTTGCGCGATACCTTGCCCAAAACGTCTTCTTTAATAACAACCAATGTGGCGCCCGCCGGTCCCATATTCTTTTGTGCCCCCGCATAAATGATGTCGAACATTGAAAAATCGAGCTCCCTAGAGAAAATATCGGAACTCATATCGCACACCAATGGGGCGTCGGTTTTCGGGAATTTTTTGATTTGGGTGCCAAAAATGGTGTTATTGGAGGTCAAATGGAGGTAATCGAGTCCCTCGGGAACTGCATACCCTTTTGGGATGTAATTGAAATTTTCGTCTTTTGAAGATCCCACTTCTACAACATCTCCGAACAGTTTGGCCTCTTTAATGGCCTTATCGCTCCAAGTTCCCGTATTCAGATATCCTGCCTTGTTTTCCAAAAGATTGTAGGCCACCATTAAAAACTCCATGCTGGCACCGCCCTGCAAAAAGAGCGCCTTGTAGCCTTTGTTTTCCAGCCCCAACAGTTCTAGCGCCAAAGCACGGGCATTTTCCATAACGGCGACAAAGTCGGGGCTCCTATGTGATATCTCGATAAGGGAAAGGCCAGACTCGTTAAAATCCATAACCGCTTGCGAAGCTTTTAAAAGTACTTCTTGGGGTAAAATGCAAGGTCCTGCGCTAAAATTGTGTTTTTTCATGTCGAACGATTGTTTATCCTATAAATTTATGTAATGAACTCGTTTAAACTTTTCTTTTCCCTACCAATACCATTTTACGCACTTGTTTTGCCGTTTTTAGAAACCATAGCCCGGTTATAAGCACTAAAGATGACTTCACAACGGCACAAAAGCCGGTTTTCTAGGTCCCAAACAACGTTGAAACAAGTTCAAAGAAAAACCGCGGTCGCCAAAAAAACCAATCATGTTGCGTCTTGCGCGGTGTTTCATTTTTTAAAGGCTAAAGATGCTAATTTTCTAAGGAAGTATTGCGGAAATCGGCCGCTAATTCTATTATATTTTCAACAGGAAATCAACAGTGTCCACACCATCTGCATAGTCGTCCAGCGAAGGTTTTTGGGTTTCGCCAAAACCGACCGACTCCATTGGAAAGCCGTCGGATACGATACATTGTAGTTGTTCCCTGTCTTGGGAAAGCCGGGTCTCCAAAGCTGCGGCGTTTTCATAATACTCATAAAACAGGCAGGCGATCGGTGAGGCATAGCCGGTATCTTCTTTCAACAACAGAAAACCATTGTCCTTTAAAAGGTATTCGGACATAAGGTATACTGCCTTGTTATAGTCGTAATTGTTCCCATATTTCAATTCGTTGACAATGGGGTGAAACGCATAGATCGCCTTAAAAAAGAGGTCAAAATCATAGGATTTTGGCACAAATAACTTGGATACACTTCTGCATCCCAAACCAAAATAGCGAAAAACATCCTGTCCGAGCCCTTTCAATTGCGCTGTACTTTCCTTACCGCTAAGTACGGCTACGGAATTCCGGTTTTTCCGGATAATATGGGGCACCTTGCCGAAGTAGTGCTCAAAGTACCGAGCGGTGTTATTGCTTCCCGTAGCGATAACCGCTTCGAAACCGTTGATGGTGCCTTCCTTAAACTCGATTTTGGATTCAAGTGAAGGTTCTACATGAATAAGGTAATCCGCTATAAAAGTGATCAGTGCGCTGTCATTCGAAGAAAGTTTGCAAAGGGCTTTGTTTCCTGTAAGTAAAATGCATAGGAAGTCGTGTAGGCCCACCAACGGAATATTTCCGGCCATGATCAAGGCCACGGTTTTGGGTGTCCCTAACGAGGTTGCGTTAACGTCATAAGCCTGCAGCCAAGTGGTCAGTTTTGTTTCGGTCAATAGGTCGCCCCAATTTTGAAGGGCAAAATGTACATTTTCCTCGGTAAACCATTTGTTTTGCTGTCGCGCCAAACGTATTCCATCGCGCAATCGCGATTTCCACTCCGATGTTTCCGCGGGATCGTTGCAAAAATCCCGTAAAAATGAACCAAGTGTTACAAATGCCTTAAATGTCGGTTGTTGGTCGATCATATACTTGTGCAAAAATGTTTTAGGGGTTACCTTTGTTCAAAAGTAAGGATTACGGCGCGATATTTTTAAGGTGAAGCGTAAGGTTGTCCTTGAACAGCGTACAAACTAAAAGATATTCGACAAGGGATGCCCGGGTTCGATATCGGTTTACAGAAAAAGACGATTATGGCTATTATCATAACAGACGAATGTATCAATTGTGGGGCTTGTGAACCCGAATGTCCGAACACGGCCATTTATGAGGGCGCCGACGAATGGCGTTACAGCGACGGAACGTCATTGGAAGGTTCGGTAGTGCTTCCGGACGGCAAAGCGGTCGATGCGGACGAGGTACAGGAGCCGATCAGCGATGAAATTTATTATATTTCCCCGGACAAGTGTACCGAATGCATGGGCTTTCATGAGGAGCCACAATGTGCAGCGGTATGCCCTGTTGATTGCTGTGTACCCGATGAAGATCGGGTAGAATCGGAAGAAACCCTCTTAGGGAAGCAAAAATTTATGCATCCGGAGGGGTAATCTTCATTTTAGCGATTGTTTTTGGTGATGAGCATTAGTTTGTTTTTATCCTCAGTTTACACTACCATGCTTTAACGTATTAAAAAACCTTTCAAAACGGCTCAATGCTATTTTTATGCGGCATTAGGGGTGTTGTTTCTTATCTTAGCATTTTTTTACACATAGTAGTTACACAACCATTCAATTTATAATACAATTCGATGAAAGCAGGTATCGTAGGATTGCCCAACGTAGGGAAATCCACATTGTTCAATTGTCTGTCCAATGCAAAGGCACAAAGTGCTAATTTTCCTTTTTGTACCATAGAACCCAACATTGGTGTCGTAAACGTGCCGGATGCGCGATTGCAAAAATTGGAAGGTCTTGTAAATCCGGAAAAGGTAATTCCTGCCACGGTCGAAATCGTAGATATTGCCGGATTGGTCAAAGGAGCCAGCAAAGGAGAGGGGTTGGGCAATCAATTTCTGGGAAACATTCGCGAAACCGATGCCATACTGCATGTACTCCGGTGTTTTGACAATGATAATATCGTACACGTCGATGGTTCCGTAGATCCTATTCGGGACAAAGAAACCATTGATATGGAACTGCAGTTGAAGGACTTGGAAACGGTAGAAAAAAAATTGGATAAGGTAAAGCGTGCGGCAAAAACCGGGAACAAGGACGCCCAAAAGGAAGAAACGGTATTGTTGCGGCTTAAAGAAGGGCTGGAATCCGGAACTTCGGTACGCGCCATTGCCATCGATGAAGATGCTCGGGCCGAATATGTGCGGCCTTTACAGTTCATCACCGACAAACCGGTAATGTATGTCTGCAATGTGGACGAGGGTGCCGCTGTTGATGGGAACGTCTATGTTGATACGGTAAAGAAGGCGGTTGCCGGCGAAAATGCCGAAGTGGTCGTGCTTGCCGTTGGTACGGAGGCCGATATTACGGAGCTGGACACCTACGAGGAACGACAGCTGTTTCTGGAAGACCTTGGCCTTTCGGAACCCGGTTCCGCAAAACTGATCCGAGGCGCATACGCACTGTTGCAACTGGAGACCTATTTTACCGCAGGGGAAAAGGAGGTGCGAGCGTGGACCATCCCCGTGGGTGCTACAGCTCCCCAGGCGGCAGGGGTAATCCATACCGATTTTGAAAAAGGGTTTATTCGTGCCGAGGTCATTTCGTATCACGATTACGAGAACTACGGTAGTGAAACCAAGGTGAAGGAGGCAGGTAAAATGCGCGTGGAGGGAAAAGACTATGTGGTGCAGGACGGTGATGTCATGCATTTTCGATTCAACGTATAGCGCTCCCTTTTTAAGAGATTCAAAAGCACAAAAAGCGGTATTTTAATCTTAAAATACGAGCCGTTGTGTAGCAACCGCTATCAACAATCTTTTTGCACGGTTTGTTAATTACTTTAACGTGAAGGGGTTTTATCTTTTTGAAAGCCATACTATCTTTAACGACACTTTCGAAAAACTCCTCGCATGTCAGAAAAGAACCAATATACCGAAGACAATATACGTTCGCTCGATTGGAAAGAGCACATACGTTTGCGTCCGGGTATGTATATCGGGAAACTTGGGGACGGTTCTTCGGCCGACGACGGCATCTACATCCTATTAAAAGAAGTAATCGATAACTGTATCGATGAATTTGTGATGGGGTCGGGAAAAACAATAGAGATCAGCATCAAGGACCAACGTGTAAAGGTGCGTGACTATGGTAGGGGAATTCCCTTGGGAAAAGTGGTCGATGTGGTCTCCAAAATGAATACGGGAGGGAAATACGACAGCCGGGCATTTAAAAAGTCCGTTGGACTTAACGGGGTCGGTACCAAAGCCGTTAACGCACTTTCCAGTTTTTTTGAAGTACAGTCTTCCCGCGAGAACAAAGTAAAAACGGCCCAATTTCAAAAAGGGGACCTGACCTTGGAAGAGGGCCCCATGGAAACGTCCAAGCGTAAAGGGACCAAAGTAACCTTTGTTCCCGACGAAGCCATTTTTAAAAAATTCAAGTACCGTAATGAATATGTGGAGCGTATGCTCTGGAACTATGTGTACCTGAATCCGGGGCTGACCATTGTTTTCAACGGGGAAAAGTTTTATTCCGAGAACGGATTGAAAGATCTGTTGGAGAACAACAACAATGTAGAGGATATGTTGTACCCGGTCATCCATTTAAAGGGGGACGACATCGAGGTGGCCATTACCCATAGTAAGACCCAGTATAGCGAGGAATACCATTCTTTTGTAAACGGGCAGCACACCACTCAGGGCGGTACGCATCAAGCCGCTTTTCGGGAGGCCATCGTAAAGACCGTCCGGGATTTTTACGGAAAAAGTTATGATGCCTCCGATATTCGCAAATCGATCATCAGTGCCGTTTCCATAAAGGTGATGGAGCCGGTTTTTGAGAGCCAGACCAAAACCAAACTGGGCTCTACGGAAATGGGCGGTAATTTCCCCACGGTGCGCAGTTATATCAACGATTTTGTCGGGAAGTATCTGGACAATTACCTTCACAAGAATCCGGAAACCGCCGAAAAGTTACAGCGCAAGATCATGATGGCCGAAAAGGAGCGTAAAGAACTTTCCGGAATACGAAAGTTGGCCAGGGACCGCGCCAAAAAATCCAACCTGCACAACAAGAAATTACGGGATTGTCGCGTGCATTTGGGCGATATGAAAAAAGACAATAGGTTGGACAGCACCTTATTTATAACGGAAGGGGATTCGGCTTCCGGATCCATTACCAAATCGAGGGACGTAAATACCCAAGCGGTATTCAGTTTGCGGGGAAAACCGTTGAACTCCTACGGAATGTCCAAAAAAATCGTTTACGAGAACGAGGAGTTCAATTTGTTGCAAGCGGCATTGAATATTGAAGAGTCTTTGGAAGATCTTCGGTACAATAACATTGTAATCGCCACTGATGCCGACGTCGACGGGATGCATATCCGCTTGTTGCTGATCACCTTTTTTCTACAGTTTTTTCCCGAAGTCATCAAAGAAGGCCACCTGTACATTTTACAGACCCCCTTGTTTCGGGTCCGTAACAAAAAAGAGACCATCTATTGCTATAGTGATGAAGAACGCCGTAACGCCATCCAAAAGCTAAAGGGCAAGCCGGAAATTACCCGTTTTAAGGGACTAGGGGAAATTTCTCCCGATGAGTTTCAGCATTTTATCGGGGACGATATCCGTTTGGAGCCCGTGATGCTCGACAAGGCGATGTCCATTGAGGAGCTGTTACGGTTTTATATGGGCAAAAACACCCCGAGCAGACAGGAATTTATCATCGAAAACCTTAAAGTAGAAATAGACCTAGTCGAAGAAAACCAATACTAACCAAACTAATACGGACTTTTCCGAATGGAAGATAATGAAGATATGGGCGTACCTCCCGAAGATACCGGGAATTCCGCTGAGCATGAGGAATCTGCCGAACGTTCCGTAGACGGCGAAAACGAAACCGATACCGAACAGACCGATCAAGAGGATGCCCTTACCAGGGTTTCCGGCATGTACAAGGATTGGTTTTTGGATTATGCCTCCTATGTTATTTTAGAAAGGGCGGTACCTGCCATTGAAGATGGTTTTAAACCAGTGCAAAGGCGTATCATGCACGCCCTAAAGGAATTGGACGACGGCCGGTACAATAAAGTGGCGAACGTAGTCGGCCACACCATGCAATACCACCCGCATGGTGATGCGAGTATCGCCGATGCCATGGTGCAGATCGGTCAAAAGGATCTGTTGATCGATACCCAGGGGAACTGGGGGAATATCCTTACCGGCGATGGTGCCGCGGCAAGTCGGTATATCGAGGCGCGGCTTTCCAAATTTGCCCTTGAGGTCGTCTTTAGTCCAAAAATAACGGAATGGCAGCTCTCTTACGACGGTCGTAAAAAAGAGCCCGTGAACCTTCCCGTGAAGTTTCCGTTATTGTTGGCGCAAGGTGCGGAGGGAATCGCGGTCGGACTTTCCACCAAGGTGCTTCCACACAATTTCAATGAGTTGATCGATGCTTCCATCAAGCATCTGAAGGGGCAGCGTTTTAAACTGTATCCCGATTTTCCGACTTCGGGCATCATCGATGTCAGTAACTACAACGACGGGCTTCGCGGTGGAAAGGTAAGAGTGCGGGCCAAGATGGAACAGCGTGATAAAAACACGTTGGTTATCAATGAAATACCGTACGGAACCAATACTTCTTCTTTAATCGATTCCATACTAAAGGCGAACGATAAAGGGAAGATAAAAATCAAAAAAATAGAGGACAATACGGCTGCCGATGTGGAGATTCTGGTGCATTTGCCATCCGGTATTTCGCCGGATAAAACAATAGATGCCCTGTATGCGTTCACTTCCTGTGAGTCGTCCATTTCCCCTTTGGCCTGTATTATCGAGGACAATAAGCCGCTGTTCATCGGGGTGTCCGAAATGCTAAAGCGCTCGACCGATGCCACGGTAGAACTGTTGCGCCAAGAATTGGAAATTCAGTTGAACGAACTGGAAGAACAATGGCACTACCTTTCGTTGGAACGGATATTTATAGAGAACCGTATTTACCGTGATATCGAGGAAGAAGAGACTTGGGAAGGTGTTTTAAACGCTATAGACACCGGATTAAAACCTTTTGTAAAGGACTTGAAACGGGCCGTAACAAGGGACGACATCGTGCGGTTGACCGAAATTCGGATCAAACGCATCTCAAAATTTGACCTGGACAAGGCGCAACAACAGTTGGATACCCTTGCCGAAAAAATTGCCGAGGTAAAACACCACCTGGAGCATTTGATCGCTTTTGCCATCGATTACTTTACCCGTTTGAAGGACACTTTTGGTAAAGAACGGGACCGAAAATCGGAAATAAGGATTTTCGATGATATCGAAGCTACAAAAGTGGTGATCCGGAATACAAAACTGTATGTAAACCGGGAAGAAGGGTTTATAGGAACATCATTACGTAGGGACGAATACGTGACCGATTGCAGTGATATTGACGATATTATCGTGTTTACCAAGGACGGGAAGATGATGGTGACCCGAGTAGGGGCAAAAACGTTTGTAGGCAAGAACATTTTGCATGTAGCGGTCTTTAAAAAGAAGGACAAACGCACCATTTATAATATGATCTATAAAGATGGTAGGGGTGGTGCCACTTATATCAAACGCTTTGCGGTAACCAGTATTACTAGGGACAAGGCCTATGAGTTGGGAACGGGAAAGGCCGGTACCGATGTGCTCTATTTTTCGGCAAACCCCAACGGTGAGGCCGAGGTGGTTACCGTATTGCTCAGACAAGTGGGCAGTGTGAAAAAATTGAAATGGGATATCGATTTTGCCGATGTACTGATCAAAGGACGTGGTTCCAAGGGAAATATCGTTACCAAATACAGCGTAAAACGAATCGAATTAAAGGAGAAGGGTATTTCTACCCTCAAACCTAGAAAGCTCTGGTTCGATGAAACGGTACAACGCTTGAATGCCGATGAAAGAGGAGAGTATTTGGGAGAATTTACCGGGGACGACCGGTTGCTCATCGTACATCAGAACGGAGCGGTAAAGACCGTAATACCGGAACTGACACTTCGTTTTGGCGTTACCATGGTGGTCCTGGAAAAGTGGGACCCTAAAAAACCGCTTTCCGCTATACATTGGGAAGGGGAAAAGGAACTGTTTTACCTGAAAAGGTTTCTTATCGAACATCCGGATAAGGAGGAATCGATTATTACGGACCATCCAAAATCCCACTTGGAAACGATTTTTACCGATTATCGGCCCCAAGCTGAAGTGGTCTTTGCGAAGAAACGAGGACAAGAACGAAAAGAAAATCTCGTTATCGATGTCGCCGATTTTATTGCCGTAAAAGGAATTTCGGCCATGGGAAATCAGTTGACCAAGGACAAAGTTTTGGAAATTAATACTTTGGACCCTTTGCCTTACACTGTTCCGGAACCACCGACCCCTACCGAAATAGAAGTGGTCGATGAAGAAAATGTCGCCGATTCCCCAAATGGGGCGACTCAGGATTCAAAAACTGATAATACCGGAAGTGACGATGCATCCAAGGCATCGGATGATGACGATAACCCATTGACGTTATTCTAAGGAGATGAAAAAATTTATAAACGAGTTTAAAAACTTTGCTGTTAAGGGCAATATGATCGATATGGCCATCGGTATCATTATCGGTACGGCCTTTAATAATGTGGTGAACGTGATCGTAAAACAGATCGTAATGCCACCCTTGGCCTTTATTACGGACGGGGTATCCTTTTCCAATAGAAAATGGGTACTTCGGACGGCATCGGAAAGTGCGGACGAAATTGCCATAGGCTATGGGGAACTCTTAGAAGTGCTTGTGGATTTTGGCGTAATCGCCATGACCATTTTTATCGTTTTAAAGGGAATCAACCGGTTTAGAGATCAGGCCGACGACCCTAAGGACAAAAAAGTGAAAACACCAAAAAATATTGAATTGCTCGCCAGCATGGAACAGCTTATGAAGGAGCAAAACGCACTTTTAAAGAAATTGGAATCCTAGTTTGTTGATGGTTTTGTCGTTGTTTTATGCAGTTCCGCGCCTAACTGTTCAACAACTACTTCTTTTTGAATGGAGAATCTCTATATTTAGCAAAATTTAAATTACCGGATGGATTTAACGAACCCCCTCATTTACGGAGTACCCTGTTTTCTAGCTTTTATTTTATTGGAACTGACGTATAGTAAAACACACGATAACGAAGACCTGTACGTTTGGAAAGATCTAATGGCCAGTGGGGCCATGGGTATCGGCTCGGCCATTTTGGGTCCGTTGGTCAAGGTTACCGTATTGATCGTTGTCTTCAACTTCACCTACGAACTGTTCAACCCAATGGTTGACGGCGTTCGTATGAACATCATGGGATATGAATCCTTTGGCTATGCTTGGTACATTTTTCTTATTTGTCAATTGGCAGACGATTTTACCTATTACTGGTTTCATCGTGCAAACCATGAAATACGCCTGTTATGGGCGGCGCATATTGTGCACCATTCTTCCGATCACTTTAACTTGGGTACCGCTATTCGAAACGGTTGGTTTACGTTGTTGTATAAACCGTTTTTTTATATGTGGATGCCGGCCGTAGGTTTCCCTGTGGAAGTGGTAATTTTCTGTTTGGCCATAGAATCGTTTTGGCAGTTTCAGCTACATTCCAAATACGTCCCAAAAATGGGATGGATCGAAAAAATATTCAATACGCATACCATGCACCAGGTACACCATTCGCAAAATGTGGAGTACTTGGATAAAAATCACGGCGGCTTTTTGAACATCTTCGACAAGTTGTTTGGTACCTGGAAAGAATTGGACGATGACGTTGAAGTTAAGTTTGGGGTAATCCACGCTCCGGATTCCTACAATCCCTTAGTGATTTTGACACACGAATTCAAGGATATTTGGAACGACACCAAAAAATCTCCAAAATGGTCCCATAAGTTCATGTATATTTTTGGTCCTCCGGGGTGGAGCCATGATGGTAGTACCATGACGGTCAAACAACAACAGCGATTGTTTAGGAAGCAAAAAGCTGAAAACCCTGAAATAGCCTTTAGTAGGCCGAATTAGATGGGTTTACGTACTACTTTGTTCATTTAGATTCTTAGGAAGACTAAAGAATTCATAACAATACAAAAAACCTCCGAAAAATTTCGGAGGTTTTTTGTATTTGAGACTGTTTCAACTAGGCCGCACTGGCCAAGGTAGCGCCGACGGTTTCTTTTTTGGATTCGCGTACTTTTTTACTCTGAATGTAGGTCACCCATAACAGCATAAGGCAAACTACTGCAGAAGCTCCGTTTCCTTGTTCCGTAGCCAAGTGGGCGATGCATCCAAGGGACAGGTTCATGAAAAAACCGGCATACACCCATTCCACATACCATTGGTCTTTGTTTAGCAAGATAAGTGCCAGTCCGAATATTTGGGCGAAGCCCAATATCTCGATCAAATAAGTTGGATATCCTAAAGTGGTGAACGTTTCCGCTACGGTATCGTAATTGATAATGGAGTTCATTACCGCACTGATGATGGTTATGGAAAATATGCTAAGAGCAATGAGAAAATAAAGTCTGTTTGTTTTCATAATATAAGATTTTGGGGTTGATACGGCTAATTTAAGCCCGTTTCGTGATAAGGAGGACCTTCAACAGGTCCGTAGCGTAAATGTTTCGGCGAATGGCCTTTTCCCTTCGATGGGTGCGGTTGCCCAATGTCGCAAAAAGACATCGGGAGGGCGGTAGACTGCTTACATAGTGTTTTGGTGGACGAAGGGAGAAAGATCCCGGCTTACTTCACTTTTTCCAAGCTAACCACGTTGTCAGGGCCTACCTCAAGGGTCAATCTGGTTACGGATCCCGTATCGTTTTTGGTAAATTCAAACATGTTATAACCGCCCTGTAAACAAAAACTATCTTCGGTAAGGGCATAGATCGGAAGGTTCATTTGGTTTCCGAGCCGTGCAATGGCCAGCTGCCCCTCATGTATGATCAAAGATACCTCGTTTCCGGGCGCAAAGCGATAGGTGCCGGTGTATGGTTGTAGTTGGGGTTCGGAAAGCCCGATATCCCTTCTTTTAAAGCTGTGCAGCATGCCTTTGGTGTATCCTTCGGCCTTTGCGCCAGAGTGTCCCGTTCCTTCCGAAATACTACTTTCAAAATGGAGGCCCTTGTATTTTCTTGAAGCGATTTGTTCGGCCATTTCATGGTGAAGGGATACCGAACCATCCATAGAACCACTGACCAAAAATACATTGGCGTTTAAAGAGTCATTATTTTTGGAGTAGTCCCGTTCAAGGGCGAAGGCATGCCCATTGTCATACCAATAGGATGGGTTGCAAATAACGAAGTTATGGAATAGGTCGTTGGCCTTAAACAGGGCGTAGTGTGTATATAGTCCTGCAAGAGAAGTACCCGTCAAGGTTCTGTTTTCGGTCTGTGTTCGGTATTCTTTGTCTATAAAGGGAATGATCTCGTCCCGAAAAACGGCCGTAAATTTTTCGGCGTCCCCGCTATTTTTTATCTGTGGAATTACCGTAGGGGTCATGTCGTTGGCCCGTAAGGTTTCATAATCCGGATTTTCCCCTGCGTAGGACACCCCTATAATGATCAACTCCGGGGAACGCCGGTCATATCGTAAACTTCCCTGTATCGATACGATGGAAGCAAAATCATATTGGCCGTCCAGCGCATACAGTACCGGATATTTTCGGTCGGTATTTGTTTCATAACTTTTTGGAAGGTTTACATAGAGCTTGTAGTGCTTGTCGTTTATCCGGGAATCAAGGATCCTGGTCTCCGACCCAACATTCATTCCTTGATAACGGGACGTTTCGGTTTCCTTTTCCACTTGGCCGTTGGAGAAATTGGAGATGAAAAAAAGGAGGAAGAATGCGGTACCCCATTTGATATTCGACATGATATTAATTTTTTTGGGTCCGTGTCCCCCTGTTTTTAAAATGAATTTCGATGTTCTTTTTTAGTCTAGGCACCTCTCTGTTCACTGGTCACAGGCGTTAATTGAGAGGATATCCTAAAAAGCAGCATTTTTCTCTGGGTACTCGGAGCTACAATGCTTAAATGATTTGGCAGTCGCACATGACAGTCCGTAAGTTTCATGCATTTTAATCACGCCCATCCAACTTGCTCATTATCCATCTATGCCTTTACAAAGCGGTATGTATAGCTCTTGACATGAACACCCTTAAGGCGTCAGTACCCGAAAAAGCTACTTCGGTATATGATCCAATTTAAACGTAAATGGTTATTATGCTTCGGTGTCTTGCGTTTTCGTGTTCTTCTCCATCCTCATGTTGAAAAACTCTACCATTAATGAAAAAGCGATCGCAAAATAAAGGTATCCCTTGGGAACGGTACCGACCTCTTGTCCCAACACGACGATCAGGCCAATATGTGCTGCTTCCGCTATCAGCATAAAACCGATCAATATTAAAAAGGAAAGTCCTAAAATCTGTATGGACGGGTGCTTGTTGACGAACTCCCCGACCGGGTTGGCGAACAACATCATGATCACTACGGAAATTACCACCGCTACGATCATCAGTATCAGGGCATCTTTGGGATCGGGCGATATGCCATTGGTCATACCAATAGCGGTCAGGATAGAATCGAACGAAAATACGATATTGATTACCGTAATCTGAAGTATTGCCTTGCCAAGGGTGTTTCCCCTTGAGCGGGTCACTTCCCGTTCGTCATGGCCACGATCTTCGACTTTTTCGTGTATTTCTCGCGTACTTTTATACAAAAGGAAAAGCCCTCCTGCGAACAAGATAAGGGATTGCCAGCTGATGCCCCCTGAAATCCATTCCGTCTCAAAAAACCAAAACGGTTTTTCGGCCGCGGTTAGCCACGTAATGCCGAACAATAGTACGATTCGCATTACCATGGCAAGCACCAATCCGATATTGGTGGCTTTTTTTCGCTGCCCTTTTTCCAGTTTGCCCGCGGCGATCGAAATAAAAATAATATTGTCGATACCCAGTACGATCTCTAAAAAGGTCAAGGTCAGCAAAGCGATCCAAGCATCGGGACTTGCGAAAATTTCAAACATAGCGTTTAGTCGTTTTTAACTACGGTACCTCGCGATTTCTTGCTCTTGCCCACAAGGTTGTATTCAAATGTATAGGATTTGTCCGTGGTAGACAATATTTTCATGTGAACGGCCTGTTCTTCGGCCCTGTTTTTGGGATGTAATTTTCTAACGATATATTCACAATCGTTGATCCAGCGTACCGAGGAAGAATCGGTTTGTCCCATAAAATGGGCGACCTCCAAGTTTCCTTTTCGAACAAAGGTGTTTGCCACCTCCTCACCGTCGACGGTTACGGTAAAAGAAAACTCCCCGTCTTTAAAAGCGTTACAGTCTCGCTGTGGCGCATAGCAGGCGGTGCATAAAATGGGAAGGGCGATCCCTAAAACAATTTTTCTGAGCATAAGGTATAGGGTATTGTATTGGTGATGATAATTTTTTGTGCGCTTTTTTCTACTATCGATATACTTCATTGAACTCGTTTAAACTTTTTGCGTTTAAGCGAAAATTAGTCATTTTTTGGCCATTTGAAGGCTTTTTTGAGTTGCATAGCAGGGCTACGGAATGAAAAAAAGGCAGGGCCGAAAGAAAAAGCCAATGATTTGGCTTTTGATGAGGAGCCGGCCGGCGCGTCGAGCGAAAAAGGGCAATTTTTTAGCAAATGGAAAAAGTTTAAACGAGTTTATTGTGCAAAAACGGTGTAATGTGACACCTTCCCGGGAAAATCCAGCAAATAGGACTTGTCGGAATCATAGTGTTTTGGCCTTTCCATGTTTGGTCCGGTAAAATTGACAATGGCATCAAAATCTTCCCAAAAGGTCAATAGTTTAAAATAAGTGTATTGGTCGTCGGACCGGTTTAGAAATTTGAGACCCGTAAACCCCTTCGTTTTTTTATAGTCCGGTATGTCACGTTCCCTAATGATTTTTGTATAGGTTTCTGAATGCTCAATTTTCGTTCGTCCTTCCCAAATTCTTGTGACCATGGTTAACTGTTTAGTTTTGATTTTTCAGATAGGCATAAAGTAACCCTATCTGCCCCGAATGATAGGTATCGTGTTGTATGACTCCATTGATAAGATAGCCCAAACTGTATTCCCTACCCAAGGTTTTATTTTCCAAAAAAGAGTCCTTTTCCTGTTTTTGTAGTATTTCCAAAAGCCTACTTTGGGTTTCTGTCAATTGATGGAGCAAGTCGTTCCATTCCGCTTCGGTCTTTATTGTAATGGGCGTCCAATCTTGATCCGTATTCATTTCAATATCGAACAAATTGTCGCCTTCCAGTTTTGCTATCATAAAAAGCCTCCAGTTAAGGATATGCTTCACGATCCGTGCTATGGAATTCTGGGAATTCGGGAAGGTAGCATTAACGACCCTAAAGTCGATTCGATTCAATTTTAGCATTAAGGAATCTCCTAACCAAGGGGTTCCTTCAAAATATTCCGTTGCCGTATCGATCAACTGTGAAATGGCCATTTGCATTATTACGATCTTGGTTTCTTAAACTTTGTTCCTTATCGGGGGCTTACCCTTGCAAAGTAAAAAATAAAAACCTTAAATCTCCAGGTACGATTTAAAACTTCCATCGGTATAGAAAACAATAATTTTTTCGATTTTTTTTTCGTTCGGTTCTGGTAAGGATTTTTGATCTTGAGGTGCGGGGAGCATTTTCGGTGCGGTTTCATTTTTCGGGACGGCCGTGCTGGAAGAGGGGAAGTTCCCTTTGCCGTTCAGCAACCAATACAAGTTTACTTCCGGAAAGTTCTTGACAACCTTTAAAACAAAATCGAGACTGGGTTTATTTCTGCCGGAGAGCAGGTGTGAAATACTCGATCGTTGTACGGCAATCCGATCGGCAAAAGCGGAGGCGGTAAGCCCATAATAGTCCAAAATACGTTCCAATCGTTTGATGAAATCTACGCTATTTACCATTGTAACATTTTATTTTACATTTTTGCACATTACCCTATTTTGAGTTCCAAATAGGTGCCAAAAAGTGGTTGAATTCTTAAACTTTAAATACAGGTATTTGTATTTAAAATACTGATTTTTAATTTTTTAATAGAAGAAAATTAAAACTTCAATAGTGACGGTTACATTTGTTTTTAAAAAACAAGCTTGGCGCAATCATTTTGAATTACAAATGTAATATATCGTAATTACAATTGTAATTTTTATAGATGTTACTTTTGTAACCCAGTTTGAAAAATTATGATACACGATACAGTAGTACATTCCGAATATAAAGAGCCGTTGGTTTCGGGCAGGTATCTTACCCACGACCGGCTTTTTAGTGTTTTAGAAAAGGTTTATTCCGATGTGGGATGGGTAACGGAAGGCCGTTCGGTATTGGGAAAAAAAATACCTTCTTTAACATTTGGTAACGGAACAAATCGGATTTTAATGTGGTCGCAAATGCACGGGAACGAGTCGACGACCACAAAGGCCGTTCTCGATATGTTTCGTTTTCTAAGGTCAAAATCGACCTTGTCGGAACTGCTATTGCGGGAGTGTACCATTAAGGTAATTCCCATGCTCAATCCGGATGGTGGGGACGCCTACACCAGGGTGAACGCAAATGAGGTAGATCTGAATAGGGACGCACAGCTGTTGGGTGAACCTGAAAGCCGTGTTTTAAGATCGGTGTTCGAAAATTTTAAGCCCCATTTTTGTTTCAATTTGCACGACCAGCGCACCATTTTTAATGTGGGGAGTACCGAGAAACCGGCCACGGTCTCTTTTTTGGCACCGGCACATGATGCCCAGCGCAGTATTTCCGAAAGCAGGGGCAAAAGCATGCAGTTGATCGTAGCCATGAACAAAAGCTTGGAAAAACTGATTCCCGGGCAAATTGGACGTTATGACGACGGTTTTAACCCGAATTGCGTGGGCGATAGTTTTCAAATGGAAAAAGTACCTACCATTTTGTTCGAAGCGGGACATGCCCCCGGCGATTATGGACGGGAAAAAACCCGTGCCTATATTTTTATGGCCCTGCTGTCCGTATTAGAGGTTGTTGCTACCTCGGCTATCGATACTTTTGAACGGGACGACTACTTTTCCATTCCAGAAAATGGCAAACAGTATTACGATGTACTCATCCACAACCCGCATCGCATCGCTCCAAAATATAAAAAACAGGAAGTTTTGGCAATTTTGTTTAAGGAAGTTCTTCTGGAGGGGTCGGTCGTGTTTTTGCCGGTAATAAGCCGTTTGGAACAAGGGCATTCTTTTTTCGGACATCGAGCATTTGATTGTGAGTCGGTTACCGACCTGGAGGAATTAAAACGCCAAGCGTATTGGTCGACTTTATAAATTTTGCTTGCTCCTTTTTCATACAAAGGCTTAAACAATTACGGTTTTGTTAAAAAAAATACAGTTTTGTTAAATATAATTTCTTAATTTTTTAATTTAGCTAAAAATAATTAGAAGATGGGCAAAGTTAAATTAGACGAGATAGACCACCAGATATTGGATATGTTGATAGACAATACCAGGACCCCTTTTACCGATATTGCAAAAAAGCTATTGATTTCGGCGGGTACGGTCCATGTGAGAGTCAAAAAAATGGAGGACGCCGGTATCATACAAGGGTCGTCGTTGACGCTCGATTATGTGAAGCTGGGCTATTCCTTTATCGCCTATGTGGGGATATTTTTGGAAAAAACGCATCAGACCAAGTTCGTATTGGAGCGGTTGGAGCAAATTCCAAACGTAACCGTAGCACACATTACGACAGGAAAATTCAATATCTTTTGTAAAATAAGGGCCAGGGATACCAACCATGCCAAAAACATTATTTTCCAAATTGATGATATCGAGGGCATCAGTCGCACGGAGACTATGATTTCATTGGAGGAGAGTATCAACGACAAAAAGCGGTTGATGCATAAAATTTTTAATGAGCTATAATTATCTGGTCGAAAGGGGCCTCCTAACAACGGCAAATTGAGTTTGTTGTGCAGGTCCGTTTCCTAAAAAAATAAATCCCGATGGCTTTATAGGCTTTCGGGATTTTTTAAGACCGAGGGTGTTATACCATTTTGACTTTGAAATGGTATAAAATTAGTATGGTCCGTTTGACTTTTTATAAAACATGCCGCCATGGCGTAAAAGCCTTTTCAAGAAAGATGGCGGTTACCGTAAAAGTGCCAAGGTCTGTCTTTGGGAATCGGTATGCAAACACAAAAAATTGTATGTATGAAAAAATCAGCCTTAACACTTCCGGAACCTCCGGCATACTATGCACGGTATATCGATTTGATAGGGGAGGAGGACCAACTTATTGCACTTTTGGATAAGCAACTGCAAAATTTTCCAAAGTTTTTAAAAAGTATTCCCGCGGAGAAGGTCCACTATGCCTATGGTCCGGATAAGTGGACCATAGCACAGGTATTGCTTCATATTTTTGATACCGAACGGGTGTTTCAGTATCGGGCGCTTTCATTTGCTAGGGGAGATAGCACAGCTTTACCGGGCTTTGATCAGGAAGTTTTTGCTGCAGGCACAGACACCGGGACCAGGACAATGCAAAGCTTGATCGAGGAGTATGAGGTCGTAAGACGGGCGACCCTTTCGATTTTCCGTCATATGGGGCTGCCGTCATTGGAACGGACCGGCGTTGCAAGCGGCTTGGATTGGAGCGTCGGGGCCATCGGTTTCTTTATTTGTGGCCATCAACGGTACCATCGCAATCTGATACGGGAACGCTATCTCTAGATATTTGCGCTTCTTTCTTGCTTTCGAAAACTGCTGGTCTCACCGCTATTCAAGGGAATTATCCGGAGCATTTTCAATGTCCTTTTCTAGTTCCTTAGTGATCATTGAATCAAAATTGGCAATAAAAGTAGCGAGACTTTTGCTGATTTTTACCAAATACACGGTATCCTCCGTTTTTATTTCCACGGCTTCCACGTATTCGTTTTTGGTATTTTTAAAAACGATGATGTCCTCGTCCCCATACCCGTCAGGGTAGGTGTCGATAAGAAGTTTTGCCAAGGTATGGTCCAGTTTTTTGTAATCGATAAGTCTTCGTATCATAAGTAGGTTATTTTGCTGGCCTTATACCATTAGAAATGGTATTAAATAGGCGGTTTGGTTTGCGAAATAGGGTTTGTTTTACAAAAAAAATCATCAAAATAGGGACGATGTGCTTTCTTTAAAGGTGTTCGCATGATTTTGGGACTTGGTACAATCAAAGCGATATCCGCTTCCGCGCCACCATCAATTCAAAACCCTATCAAAGAAAGCGTGTACTGCATCCAAGGATGCCCTACCATCTATCCTAAACTACTAATTTTTTTAATTTGGAATTGAAAAGTGTTGTGAAGGCCTAATTTTAGTAGGTGTAGTTCTTAAAGCATGTAGTACGCAAATGCTTTTCGCAAAAGTTCGGTGTCGATACGCACGTCTATACTGGGTACGCCGATGCTTTTAAGCAGCACAAAATTAATATTGCCATGGGAATTTTTCTTGTCGTATTTCAATAGCTCGAGAATGGCCGTTATTTCACCCTGTGAAAATTCGATTTTACCATAGCGTTCGATAAAGGTGGTTTTAATATCACCAAGTACCGTTTCGGTAAGTCCTTCCAGCTGATGCGAGAGCCAAGCTTCCAATACCATTCCTATGGCAATGGCCTCGCCATGAAGTAATAGTTCCCGGTCGGGATTGTCGAGAAAATAGGACTCCACCGCATGGCCTAAAGTATGGCCATAATTCAATATTTTTCTAAGATGTTGTTCGGTCGGGTCCTCCAATACCACTTCGTTCTTAATGATCACCGATCGGTGAATGAGCGCATCCAGTCCTTCATAGGTGTCTATTTCCTTTAACTCGTTCCAGTACGGTTCGCTTTGGATCAGCCCATGCTTTAGCATTTCGGCAAAGCCACTGTTCAGTTGCCGTTGGTTCAAGGTCTTTAGAAAATTGGAGACTACCAGTACCATAACGGGCTGATTGATAAATCCGATCTGATTTTTAAGCGAGCCAAGATCCACCCCTGTTTTTCCGCCTACCGAGGCATCTACCATGGACAATAGGGTCGTGGGTACATTGATGAAGGCGATACCGCGTTTGTAGGCCGAGGCCACAAAACCGCCAAGGTCCGTCACCACGCCTCCACCAAGGTTGATCATAAGACTCTTTCGGTCCGCATCCAGTTCGGAAAGCACCTCCCAAACCTGGGTGCAGGTATGGATGTTCTTGTTGACTTCCCCCGATTCAATTTCAATAATCTCAAAATCATGTTCCCCTTCAATGTTTCCCATAAACTGGGCAAGGCAGTGCTCGTGCGTATTCTCGTCCACCAAAATAAAAATCTTGGAATACCCGGCATCCATTAGATGCGTGTTCAAAGCGGTATAGGCTTCTTCATTAAAATGGATGGAATAGGCAGGGGTACGTATCGATGCGATCATCTAAAAGAGCTTTTATAGCGGTCGAAAATGGTTTAACGGAGTGCAAAATAAACCTAAATTTTATAGAGAGGAATATTTTAGCGTGTTTATCTTTGAACAACTGCAAAGATGTTGGTAAATGGAGCAAATTTTTGAAGATACCGCAACCGCTTTTTCCTTAAAAACGGATTCCGAATTGGAACGGGCGTATTTTTTGTTCAAGATGATCGCTAACGAGCCCTTGGTGCGCATCGGAACGGCAATGACGAATTTTGCCCTAAAGGCGCGCTTACCGGTAGATGGATTGATCCGGGCCACCGTTTTTGACCATTTTTGCGGTGGGGTAAACGAAACCGATTGTATGCCCGTCGTGGATAAGCTGTGGAGCAAACATGTTTGTTCGGTATTGGATTATTCGGTGGAAGGAAAGGACGATGAAGATCCTTTGGACAATACCTTGGCAATGGTACTCAAGGTACTCGATTTTGTAAAAGAAAAAGCCGCGATTCCGTTTGCGGTATTCAAACCGACCGGTTATGGCCGGTTCGCCCTTTTTAAAAAAATAGGGGAAGGGAAGGAGTTGAATATTGAAGAAGCCGCAGAATGGGATCGGGTGGTAGACCGTTTCGATCGCACCTGTAAAAAGGCCTACGATTTGGATGTGTCCCTATTAATCGATGCCGAGGAAAGTTGGATGCAAGATGCGGCCGATACGCTGGTAGAACAGATGATGCGCAAATACAATCGCAAAAAGGCCATTGTGTTCAACACCCTACAGTTGTATCGATGGGACCGTATGGCATACTTGGAGCAGTTGCACAAAAAAGCAAAGGACGACGGGTTTAAAATCGGTATGAAGGCCGTTCGTGGAGCGTATATGGAAAAGGAAAATGAGCGTGCCGAACGTAAGGGGTATGCCAGTCCTATTTGTGGCTCAAAGGCGGAGAGTGATGCCAATTTTGATCGGGCCATCACCTATATGGCCGACCATTTGGATGTATTCTCCATTTTTGCCGGTACCCATAATGAAGCCAGTACCTATCGATTAATGGAATTAATGGATGCCCGCGGCATTCCTTCCGATGATACCAGAATATGGTTCGGGCAATTGTACGGTATGAGCGATCATATCTCCTTCAATTTGGCCGACAAAGGGTATAATGTAGCCAAATATCTGCCCTTTGGCCCGGTTAGGGACGTAATGCCCTACTTGATACGCCGTGCCGAAGAAAACACTTCCGTAGCCGGACAAACGACAAGGGAGCTGAACCTGCTAAAAAAAGAGCGCAAACGCAGGGGCATTTAGTATCTAGTCTTGAAAAGAAACTTCCCGGAGTTTAATTGCGCTTACGGATTGCGGTTTTTTGAACCGTAGTTCGGAATAGGGTCGGTCATGCTGAGTCCGTCGAACCAGGTCTCTAAATAGCGATTACGTTTCTGAAGTAAAAAATGTCAATTAGGAACACAACTGTCATGCTGAGCCCGTCGAAGCACGTTCCCGAATGGTCATCAAGTTTCTGAAGTAAAGAATGCCAATTGGAAACACAGCTGTCATGCTGAGCCCATCGAAGCACCTCCTTCGAAAGACAAGCCATATCATAAAAAATTCAAGGAAGATAGCGTTAAACCGCCTATTCGTATGAAATCCGTTCCACAAGGGCCTTGGCGGTACAATTCCGCACATAAAGTGTAGCTTCGCGTTCCGCTACCATCCCCTCGATGACATAGGTTTTGCAAGGCGCTGTTTCCGTTTTGCTCTTGCCAAAGTCGATATCCCCTTCGAACAAAAAGGTATTGATGTCCAGAGAGTCGATCGCTTTATTTTTCAAGAGCTCCTGAACCTCCTCGGAATAAACAAGTGGTTTGGAGCGGATGTCCTTGAGGGTCCTACAATTGGGAAGGTAGCAAAAAGAAACTCCCGTTTCCTCCGATTTTTTTTTAAAGAAGACCATTAGAAAAACAATGCCTATAGAAAGCCCGATGAGGTAGAACCCCAGGCGTTTTAAAAAATCCATATTAAAAAATGAGGAAGTTGATATCGCTGTATTGCAGTCCGAACCATTCGCCCACCGACTTATTGGTCAGAATGCCATGGTACATGTACAGTCCGTTACGTAGCCCTTTATCAAAACGAAGCGAATTTTCCAATCCGCCTTCCTCGCCCAGTTTTAGGAGATATGGGGTGAAAATATTACTGATCGATACGGTAGCGGTTTTTGGATAACGCGAGGGAATGTTGGGCACTCCATAGTGGATGACCCCATATTTTTCAAAAGTAGGCTTGTTGTGGGAGGTAATCTCACTGGTTTCAAAGCACCCGCCCATATCGATGCTCACATCAATGATCACGGCCCCTTTTTTCATGTGCTCCACCATGGTTTTGCTGACCACTACGGGCGCCCGATCGGTACCGCGAACGGCCCCTATGGCCACATCGCAACGTTTTAGGGATTTCAATAAATTCTTGGGCTGTATGGTAGAGGTGTATACCGTTTGCCTTAGGTTGGATTGTATGTTGCGCAACTTGGTGAGGGAGTTGTCAAAAATCTTTACGTTTCCCCCGAGGCCAATGGCCGACCGGGCGGCAAATTCCCCAACGGTGCCCGCACCGATGATGACTACCTCGATAGGGGGTACACCGCTAATGTTGCCGAACATGAGTCCGTTACCATCGTTAGTGGCCGCAAGCAGTTCCGAGGCGATCAATACGGAGGAAATTCCCGCAATTTCGCTTAAGGAGCGCACTGCAGGATATTTTCCGTCCTCATCCTTGATATATTCGAAGGCAATGGCGGTAATGCGTTTTTTGGCCAAATGTTCAAAATACCCCTTGTCCTGGGTTTTTATCTGTAAGGCTGAAATGATGGTCGCCTGCGGATGCACCATTTCGATTTCCGCAGGGGTAGGGGGCTCCACTTTAAGAAGGAGCGGACAACCGAACACTTTTTTGGTATCGCGACTTACCTCGCCGCCGGCGTTGGTGTAGTCGGCATCGGAAAAATGGGAGCCTTCACCTGCCCCGGACTCGATCAGCACTCGATGGCCATGGGCCGTAATGGCGTTTACCGCATCGGGGGTAAGGCAGATGCGCTGCTCCTGATAATGGTTTTCCTTGGGAATACCGATAAAAAGTTCCCGCTTTTGTTTTAACACTTCTAGCGTTTCCTCTTGCGGTAGTAGTTGTTGTTTGCTAAAAGGCGAACTCGGTTGTTTCATAAAACAAGAAGACGTATTGGCGATTGTTCGTGATAAAATTACGACAAATTACTGATAATCTTCACAGAAAATAATCGTGGGTAAAGGCTTAATAAAGAGTGAGATAAGAGATACTAGGGGAGCGAAGAGAAGAAAACCCTCGTAAACCACTTACAAGAATTTTAGAAATGGAGTAAATTTTTAACCCCGTGCTGTATTTTTTTGAGTTTCCGCTCAATGTTTTGGGTCGATAAGCCGTACTCGATTTTTTCACTTAGCGTACGGTAGCGGGGTTTTTCTTGGGATGTAGCACTTGCTTGCTTGGCTTCTTTTGCAGCTTGTTCCTTGTGTTGTTTGTCCCTCAGGTTATTAAGTTCAGCCTCCATCGCTTCCAAATCGATACCATGAACATGTTTATCATAAAGTTTAATTCTTACAAAGTAAACAAAAGGTATAACCACCATACATACAGGCAACAACCAAAACAAATTGTCTGTGTCTACTACCTCATTTTGAAAAAACATTACTTCAAAAATTTGAAAAGCATACATCGTTGTCGGTATCAAAATAATATGATACCACCAATGCTTACAAGTAAAAAACCATATTGCTAGGAGGTAAAGTGGTATGATTTTGCCCAATAGAAACCAAGCATGACTTTTAATATTGGGAAAGCCATTTCTTCCAATAGTAATACCAAAGATATCCAAAGTTGCTTCTGGATCTTTTGGTAAGTAGTTATGCAGATTGAACATGAAAGGAGATACAATGATAAAAAGAACAAGAAAAGATTCTATAAATAATCTTTTCTTTATCGCCCTTCGTTTATTCGGAATGGATTTGTTTTCCATTGATTTGATTAATACATAAAGATAACGAAAAAAAGGGCAATTTATTGATTGCCCTTTTTAACTTTTTGCGTAAGAAGTATTTTTCTTAAAATTTATTCTTTTTCTTGATCTGGAGTAACATACTCTCTTTCAATACCAGTTTCATATAGTTGCTCATCTTCAGCAGTAGAACTGGGCTCACAAGAAACAGCTAAAAGGGTCACACATGCCAAAAGGCCAAATACAAATTTTTTCATCTTAAACGGGGTTTTTAGTTAGAAATTTAATTATTGTTCTGGGATAAAAGTAGGAAATATACCTTGGCTACAAAGCGTAAAAACGTTAAAAAAGATGACTTTATCGATAAAATCATGTATTTCATCGAATTTTAAGACAATTTTTGCGAAAATTACAATAAAGACTCGCGAAAAACGTTTCGCCGCTGGTTAAAAAAGCGTAGTTCTCGATAAAATCCGTTTATAGTTGAAAGCTGAAGCGTTTGCCTTCAAGGGTTTTTTAGTTGAAGACTCCGACTGAAATCTGGTTCCAATTCTAGAAAAATATCGGTATGTTCCAATGGCAAAAGTCCGGTAATTTTTTCGGGCCATTCGATAAAGACCCAAACATTTTTTGCCAGATATTCTTCAAAACCGAGATCATAGGCCTCCATTTCATCTTCCAGGCGATAACAATCGAAGTGGTAGGCCAGAAGTTTCCCGTTGTTATGGTGGTATTCGTTTACGATGCCAAAAGTAGGGCTGTTCCCGCTATCTGAGGCACCAAGTACCATTAACAACGCTTTTACCAAAGTAGTTTTACCGACCCCCATAGGGCCATGCAGGCACAATACCTTGTGTTCTGCGTTTTTAATGATGTTTTTGGCGGTAGCATTTATCTCCGATTGTTTATAGATTATTTTCATCGTTTTGTAGGATTCATGTATGTAATCTGACCGATAATTGTTTTATTTATGCTTTTTTTGAAATCATGGTCAAGGAAATAGGGGGAAATAGGTTTTCATTGGAGTTGCTTTTGGCAATTTGTCTCGTTCTTTTACCCTATATCGTCTATTTACATACTTTTTTCGATACCGACTCCAATACTATCCACTTTCTAGGCTTCCACTTCAATCATCAATTTCATAGTAATAGCGTTTTCTTATGGTATGTTTTTAAAAAAGGCGTTCCAGTGGCATTATTAAGTCTTTGGTTTTTTAACTGTTGCTATTGGTGGCGAAAATACATACTAATTGCTTTATGTACATACTTATTTTCATTCGCTAAGGTCTTTGTAATTGCTAGTGGATACGAAACCAGCTTTCATGCTGAATTTGTTTGGCCAGCTGTTTTAGGTTTGCTGTTTCTATTGGTCATTTTATTTATGGACAAAAAGGTATTAAGAAGTTCTAAAGGGCATCATTTCAAAAAGTACTATCTCACCGATAAGAAATTGTTGCGCACAAGATTTGAAAGCTTTAAAACTTCTTTAGAGTCTTTGAAAAACAAAAAAAAGCAGATTGAAGCTAAGCCTTATTTATATCAAGTTTACTACAATAAGCTTTTGGTCGGTAGATATTTGTTCGGAGATCAATCCGGTAATAGGATAAATACGCCAAAAGTCGGGGCATTCGAACGTTTGGTGTGTATACTATTGCTGTTATTTCCTTTTTTTTACTTTTTACACGAATTGATACCGCCCGATGTATCCGAATATCAGGTTCTTATCTGGACCATTGATAACCATGGATTTATAGATGCTCAAGCTTACTTTTGGTACATGAGTCAAATATGGTGTTTTATGTTAGTGTTGATTATCTGGTATATCACTGAGCATCGATGGTGGAGGCATGCTATTTTATCACCTTTTGTTTTGGGAGCCTATCGTTTAACAGAAGCATATTTTACAAAAACTGGTTTTGTAGACGAACCTGAATATATTAAGGCTGTTCCCTTTATGATATCCATTGTTACGGTTTTAGTATTACTTTCAAGGTTGGTACGTGTAAAATACCAAATTTTGGATATTCATGATTGGCTGGAAAACGAGCTGGAAGAACTTTTGAAAAACGCCTAAAAAACGGTAGAGAAATAGAGTTTACAGATTATTTACAAATGTCTAGTCGGCTAAAAGAACCGTATATGGGTTTAAGTTAAAATTGCTTTAATAAGTTTTAGAAACAGCAGGAAATAGCAACCATAAAAATGCTAATAAATTTTAGTACCATGTTGTTATTGAAATTCTTAAAGATGTTGGATGTATTCGTCCATCGCCTGATAAGACTGTTTAAGTTTTTAGCATAACGAATTAAGGGCTAAAAAAGTAGTTCTGTATTAGAATAAAAGACATGAACATCACAACATCAAAGAGAAGCGGCGTTTATGCCGTTGAAGTGTTTATCGCCTTACTTATCGTTTTTTTGCCCCATTCCCTTGCGTTACATCTATTGTTCGATGATAGCTCATCTTCGTTTTGGTTTATGGGTTTGAATATAAAGCATTCTTATGTAAATAATACGGCTTTTGTATGGCATAGTTTAAAAAAAGGCATTCCTTTGGCTTTGCTGTTAATCTGGTTTTTCCAATGCCGGTTTTGGTGGCGTAATTACCTTTTATTTACGATTTTTCCATACGTATTCTCTTTTGCCAAAATCTTTAGGACCGCCCTTTTGATAGAAACAAAATTAGTTGGGGAATACCTTTGGCCAGGGATTTTTGGTGTAGCGGTAGTGGTATTGATTTTTGTTTTTGATAAGTTTTTAAACGAAAAAAAACGAACAATTTTAAACGATAAGGTTTTTAAAAATCATTTTTTGATACAAAAAAAACCTTAGAAACATACCATACTGCCCTAGTCGATTCATTAGAAAAACTAAACATTAAAAAAGAAAAGTTGACGCCCAAAAAGTATTTAAGCCATTTGTATTACAAGAAAACAAGTGTGGGCAGCCAACTATTTCGGAAAGATGTAAGTAGTGAATACCTGATCGGTCCAAAACCTTCAAGTAGTTTGGATCAAACAATTCGGTTGTTATTGTTCCTTATTCCTATCTTCTATTTTTCATACGAAGTATTACCAAAAAACTTAAAGG
Source organism: Maribacter sp. 2-571 (assembly GCF_050589625.1). NCBI lineage: Bacteria > Pseudomonadati > Bacteroidota > Flavobacteriia > Flavobacteriales > Flavobacteriaceae > Maribacter > Maribacter sp. 2-571. Next base: position 48,994 of record NZ_JBNGOP010000027.1, read on the forward strand.
AGTATCAATTTTTGTTTTGGACTATTCACGATCATGGTTTTAAAAACGTTTATGTTTTCGTATGGTATACCTCTCAGCTACTCTGTTTTCTAGGAGTTTTGCTGATATGGTTCCTTACAGAAACCAGATGGTGGCGGTATGCTATTCTATCTCCTTTTGTTTTAGTGGTATATCGGTTATGGGAAGTTTTTTTTAATACTTCCTCAAGCGTGGTTGATGAATCAGAATATTTAAGAGCGGCTCCCTTTGTGTTATTCATCTTATTAATTTTAATTTTACTTTCAAGATTGGTACGTGTAAAATACCAAATTTTGGACATTCATGATTGGCTGGAAAACGAGATGGAAGAACTTTTGAATAGTACTCAAAAAAGGTAGATAAATAGGGCTTTTGGGTTATTTATACACTGTCGAGTCGGTTACAAGAACGATGTATGGGTTTTCCAAATAGCCCATTCGATAAATACAAACAAATAGAACAAAAGGTTGTCCGAAATCATAGGGTCTCTGTTTTGGCCATTTGAAATGATATAAAAGGTATACTTCAACAATAACTTAGATTAAATTCCTTTGCCAGTGGCACCATTAAAAGCAAAAAATAAAGAATATCAAAAAACCGTAGAGGAACGCGTTAAAACTGATTCCGAGTAAATGTATTAACAAGTTTCAAAAATGATTTCTTTAAAATACCGGAATCATGTTAAATGAGAAACAAAGGAACTGCTGATCAAAATGAAATGACGAAAAATAGTTTGCACCGTTTGTTCTGGAAAAAAAAATTCCAGTTGGACTTCTTTGTCTTAATAATGATCGTGTCATTCCCATTACTGCCCTATTTCCACGTTTTTGTGGATAGTGGGTCATCAAGTTTGAATATTTTCGGATTCTCATACGAACACAATTATATTAGTTCTCAGAATTTTGTGTGGCAGGTGGTTGTCAAGCTTGTTGCACTTGGTTTGTGCATAATTTGGTTCATAACCAACTTTCATTGGTGGAATTGGTTTTTAGTAATTCCTCTGGCTTTCTATATTGACTCTTTGGTGAGAAGAACCTTTTATTATTCCGATATTATAGAAAATAATCTAGCTGTCTTTTCTTTCACCGTGGCATCCATTACGCTTTGTTTTCTGGTTTGGATAAAATTGAGGTTTAAAAAATACTTTCAGGATGGAATTTTATTTAAACCGGGCAACCTTATAATCCAAAAAAAAGCAGGTATACCGCCTTCTTCATTTTTGTTTAAAACAAAACCTGCGGAATTAGATTTACTTGGGACAAAGGACTATTTAAGGCATCTTTATTTTAATAAGGGCATTCTTAAAAAGAAGAAAATGGAAGTGGTGGTACGCCGTACGCCCCCAGCTTTTCGATACGTTGATATAATTGTAATCATTTCGATTGTTTCCGTACCATTCGTTTACTATTCTTTTTTGGTAATTGAAAGCGGTATAACGGTCTACAGTTTTGGTCCTTTTCTTTTTGGTAGTAACGGGTTTCCGGATTTCGCTACTTTTTACTGGATGTGTGTTTCCAAAATAACCATTTTTGTACCAATGGCCGTTTGGTTCGTTACTTGCCAACACTGGTGGAAGTACGCAATACTTTCTCCTATTATGACATACTTTTTTCAGCTTCGGGAACTTTTTTAAATAGTTCTACAAAAGCTGATGAGATTGAGATTTTACAGGCACTCCCCGGTTTACTGATTTTAACGGCACTCTTAATAGGGCTTTCAAAATATATTGGATATCAGTCATTGGTAATGTACCTATATCAAAAAGTTTGTTTGGAGATTGAATATGTACTTTCCGAAGTTGCGAGAAATCCCTTGGATAAAACATCAAGGAACACTTTAGAGGAAATCAAGGTGTCTAAAAAAAATACCAAGTCAACAAAAGAAGGGGTTTTACACCTTTTAGAACTTCGGGAGCAGTTGTTAATTGCGCTTGAGCGTCATAAGAAAAGTATGTAGCCGATACTTTATACTTTTTCTAAAAAACAGATTAGCCGTAATTCCGTTTTTTAGAATCGAAATAATACTTTTTTGGGCGTAATGAAGGATTGCTTGATTACTACGGTGAAAACTAGAAATGATTCTCGTTTATCAGCTTCTTTTCGCCCTAACATCGATTTTTTTCTCCGATTCATAAGCTCATTTGAGCTAGTGTCCCTAATTATCGTTTTCTTTGCCGCCTATGCCATTGCAAGCTAAGACATACAAGTGGGGTAAGGTGTTTTACCGCGAACTCGCCTTGGCGCTGTCCCTCGTCCTGCTCCCGCATTTGTTATTGGTACATACTTTTTTTTCGCGTGATACGGCCACCATTTATCTTTTTGGTTTGGAGTTCTCCCATTTTTATAAAAGTAATTTGGTTTTGGTTTGGTTCATACTAAAGTCGGCAATTGTTTTTACAATACTTTTACTTTGGTTTTTCCATTGCAGGTTTTGGTGGCGCAATTTTCTGTTGGCTGCTAGTTTTCCCTTTTCCTATTGGTTTGCAAGATCCTGTATCATTTCGGTTTTCCAAGAAAGGGGGGGTACCATGGTTTACTTTTGGCCCGGTTTATTGGGATTGGCTATGATTTTTTTGGTTTACGGAATTGACCAAATAAGACAAAAGCACGCTGCTAAACGTTTCAATTATTTTTTCTTTAAAAGGCAGCATGTATTCTACAATAAAGATTTAGACCGTTACTACGGGCAGCTAAGTGCCTCTATGGAAACGCTTAAGATGAAAAAAGTCGGTTTGAACGACAAAACGTACCTTTATCAGCTATATCATAAAAAACGACATGTAGGCCGACAACTGTTTCTACGCGAACCGGATTCGATAGAAAAATATAAGAGCAAATTAGACTATGGGATTTGTGCATTTCTTTTGTGCCTGCCATTTTTGGCTTTCCAGTATATCATTTTACCGAATGATGTCAAAGAATACCAGCTTGCCAATTGGTTAATTAAGAGTTATGGTTTTCCTTCTCTCAGAAGCTTAGGCTGGTATTTTTCACATACATTTAGTAGCCTACTTGTCTGTTTTATATGGTATATCAGTGAACGGAGGTGGTGGCGTTATGCCCTTTTATCTCCGATTGTTTTAGAAGCGTACCGCTTGTGGGAAGTCTTCTTCAATTCTAAAGCAACAAAAGTCGATGAAGTGGAATATATTAGCGCCGCCCCATGGATTCTATTGGTAGTTGCCCTGTTGTATGCGGTATCCCGTTTGATCCGGGTAAAATATCGGATATTGGATGTTTACGAAGATCTGGAAACCGAAATGGAAGCGGTATTGAATCAAATGAGCGCTTCCGAATCGCTAAAGGGTAGTTCACAGACTTCAAAGAACAGCGAATCGGATAGTTTATAAATTAATTGGAAATGCGTTTATTGAAGAAATTATATGGTATAACATCCAATATTGGTAAAAAAAATCAATCCGTAGAATACTATATTTTATGGATGACGAAGAATATACCAATGAAAAATGATAGTCTATTAATAAGCAATAGCCTTTATTTTTGACCTCCGCGTTTTTCAATTTCAGCGGCAACTTCCTTTAAGAGGCGCTGTAATTCTTCTTCTTGCCTTTCCTTGATTTTTAGTTCGATCAATTGTTCTATTTCTATTTGCTCCGATCGGGGCAAATCATCAAAATCTAGGATAAGTTCTTCCTCAGTTTTTAGCATTTCTCCCTCCCCCGTAATGAGCCACACCAAGTTTAGTTGCGGATAAATCTTGACAATGTTCTCGATAACGTCGCTGCCGATAGACGCATTGTTCTTTCTCATGCGTAGTGTGTACCCATTACTTGCCCCGATAGATAAATCGAACTGCCTGGCACTCAAACCGGCATGGGTAATAAACTGCATAAGTCGATCAATAGTTTTTAACATAATTACTTCGATGTAGAAAATAAACTACATGTTAAAGGCAAAACTTTGTTAAATATACAACAATGTGGGCACTTTTCGGAAAACTTTTTTGTTGAATTACAGCGGTAAACATGCTATACAATAATCGGATTCCTAATTCTTATTTCAGGGATTATATGGATTGGACAATGGTAACTGCAAAAATCCATGATGTCCTTGCCGCTATCATAACTAAGGACCAGGCGTCATTCTTTTATTTAATATGGTATTTCCGTGCGGTAGCTTGTATGTAGTACAAAAAGAACATAATATAGTATTTTTTCTAAACAAATTTGTAAGTATAGAAAATATTCTATATCATTGATTTGTCAATTAGTGATTACCAAAAAAACAATTAGCCTAAAAAAATAAAAAGGGAATTGTTACTTGAGGGTAAGATACCGTATAACGAAATTTCAATTATTTGAATTCTTTAAAAAACATAGAACGATTACAAAGATTGCATGCGCTGATTCAAAAGGAAGTGACCGGCACTCCAAAGGAACTTGCACTCGTTTTAAAGATAAGTGAACGGTTGGTGTACACTTTAGTTGACCAACTCAAAGATTTTAATGCGATTATTCGATATGATAGAAGTCGTAAAACATATTACTACGTTGATTTTTTTCAGTTTGAAGTGCGTATCTCAGTTTCCATAAAAAATCATGACAACGAAAACTGCATCCGTTCCATTACCTAAATTGCTCTGGAAGCGGTATCAATACAATATTCAATAAAACTATATTTTTTTAGACATGAGCTTCAAAATTTTTATCGGTCTTTTCATAGTTTTTGTTATCGGGGCCCTATTTCGGAATAATAGAGTAGCCTTTAATTTTAATGATACTTATTTGGTCATCAATGTGTTGGATGCCGCGATATTGGTGGTGCTTATAAGTGGAGCTTTGGTAGGGTTGAAGCAACTTTTCCATGTTTTTATGGCGTACGGATAACGTATGAAACCAGGTAAATTTTTTACTTGAAACCTAAAAACCAGGCTTTTCAGCAGTTATGAAACTATTTTTGAAAAGCATAACGCCACCACGCTTACCAAAAAGCGAGCCAATGGCAAAAACTTTATCAACACAACTAAAAAAATATTCAAAAAACATTTCCTAGTCCTCCTCCAATCTCAACAAATAAAAACACGGTAATGCTTAAATTTTTAGAGATGAAAATTCGAGTCTTGTGCTTCGGTTTGGAGAAAATTACCTGGGCGCCAATACCACAAAGGGAATGATCATTTCCTCTAAGGACACCCCTCCGTGTTGATAGGTGTTCCGATAATAGCTTACATAATGGTTGTAATTGTTCGGGTAGGCAAAGAACAGGTCGTTTTTGGCAAAAATAAAGGAACTGCTCATATTAATGCTCGGTAAATAAATACTTTTCGGATCTCGTGCTTCCAAAACGTCTTTCTCCTCATAGGTAAGGCTGCGTCCCGTTTTGTAGCGTAGGTTAAGGCTCGTGTCCTTGTCCCCGATTACTTTGGAAGGCTGTTTTACGTTTATGGTACCGTGATCGGTGGTGATGATCAGCCGCATTCCCATGGTCTGCGCCTGTTGGATGATTTCCAACAAGGGCGAGTTTTTAAACCAACTTTGGGTAAGCGAACGGTAGGCCTTGTCGTTACTGGCCAATTCCTTGATCACCTCCATTTCGGTTTTGGAATGGGAGAGCATATCCACAAAATTGTATACAATAACGGTAAGGTCGTTGTCTTTTTGGGAACGGAAGTTTTGGGAGAGGTTTTTTCCTTGTTTCAGACTACTTATTTTATGATAGTCCCACTTTAGGTCCAACCCCAGGCGTTTGATCTGTGCCCCTAAAAAGTCGGCCTCAAACAGGTTCTTACCGCCTTCGTCCGTATCGTTTTTCCACCAGTTCGGATACTTTTTTTCCATATCCAAAGGGGTCAGCCCCGAAAAAATGGCATTTCTGGCATACTGGGTCGCCGTGGGCAGAATGCTGAAATAGGCCGATTCCTGCTCCTTCTTATAAAATGCCGCCGTACTGCCTTCGAACGCCATCCACTGGTCGTAGCGAAGATTGTCCACTACCACGAGAAGGGTCGGCCCTTTTTTTAACTCCGGACTTATTTTCTCCTTGAACAGGGTGTGCGACATTACAGGGCCATCATGGTCCTGGAACCAATCGGCATAATTGCGGTCGACAAACTTCCCGAACTGTAAATTGGCCTCCGCTTTTTGAGATTCCAATATTTCGAACATACTGGGGTCTTCGATATCTTCCAAACGCAGTTCCCAATAGATTAATTTCCGATACAGATCGGCCCATTCTTCATGGGTATTTACCATACTAAGGTCCATAGCGATCTTGCGGAACTCTTGTTGGTAATTGCTGGTGGTTTTCTCGGAAACCAGTCGCGAATGGTCCAAACTTTTCTTTAGGGACAACAGAATCTGGTTGGGGTTTACCGGTTTGATCAGGTAATCCGCGATTTTGGACCCTATGGCCTCTTCCATGATAAACTCTTCCTCACTTTTGGTGATCATGACAACGGGCAGCGCAGCATTTTTTACCTTTATTTCATTCAAGGTCTCCAATCCGGAGATTCCGGGCATGTTTTCATCCAAAAAAACAATGTCGACCTTGCTATCGTTCAATTCCTCAAGTGCCTCCTGGCCACTTCTACAGGGAATTACCTCATAGTTCTTGCTCTCTAAAAAAAGGATGTGTGGTTTTAAAAGGTCAATCTCATCATCGACCCAAAGTATGCTGATTTTATTCATAGCTGTTCCTGTTCTCGTTGTTTCGGATATTCCGCTTACACCATCCACCAAATATAGTGCCGTTCTTATGGGTATCCGTTCGTAAAAGCAAGGTCACGCGCGCACGCTTGTCCATTGCGAAGTTTCTTGGCGGTAACATAAAAGAAGTAGCCTACGATATAGATTGATAATGTATAACTTTACGTTCTCAAAAAGGTATCTACCCTATGGCTTCCAAAAAACTGACCCGCTTTAATGACCCAATTTACGGATTTATTGGAATCCCGAGCCCGCTGATTTTCGACTTGATCGCACATCCTTATTTTCAACGGTTACGTCGCATTTCGCAAATGGGGCTGTCCTATTTGGTATATCCAGGCGCGCACCATACCCGTTTCCAACATGCGCTGGGGAGTATGCACCTGATGCAGCGCGCCGTACAAATGCTTCGCTTTAAGGGTGTTGCAATAGATAAAAAGGAAGAGGAAGGATTGCTTGTAGCCATTCTGTTGCACGATATCGGTCATGGACCGTTTTCCCATGCGATGGAGCATAGCATAGTGGAGGGGGTTCAGCATGAGGCCATCTCGCTTTTTTTTATGGAACGCCTGAACCATAAGTTTAACGGAAGTTTAACGACCGCGATCGCCATCTTTAAGGGAACCCATCCCAAAAACTTTTTGAATCAGTTGGTGTCCGGTCAATTGGATATGGATCGGATGGATTACCTAAAACGTGACAGTTTTTATACGGGGGTTTCCGAAGGAAATATCAACGCGGAGCGGCTTATTGCCATGCTCAACGTTGTGGATGGAAACTTAGTGGTGGAAGAAAAGGGGATCTATTCGGTTGAAAAATTTTTAATGGCGCGCAGGTTTATGTATTGGCAGGTATACTTGCACAAAACCAGCCTGGTGGCCGAACAACTGTTGATCCGGAGCTTGAAACGGGCAAAGGAACTCTTGGATCGGGGCAAGGAGGTGTCTTGTAGCGATACGTTACATTTCTTTTTGACCACCAAGATCACGGCTTCCGATTTTTCTGAAACCGTATTGCACCGCTTTTCCCTACTTGATGATGTCGACATCCTGGGAGCTTTAAAACAGTGGCGGCAACATCCCGATAGGGTTTTGTCCCATTTGTGCGCTATGCTTTTAGATCGCAAACTCCTGCATATAAAACTGAAAAACAAACCGTTTGATCCGAATAAGGTAAAGACCCGTCTCGAACAGTTAAAGCAAGAGGAGTCCTTTACGGAGGAGGAGGCCGCCTATTTCGTATTCTCGGATACCATTGCAAATACCGCTTATAACAGCGGGAAACAACAAATTTATATTCGCAAGGACAAGGGGCGCTTGGTGGATATCATCAAGGTTTCCGATCATTTTAACCTTGAGGCACTTTCCAAAAAGGTAACAAAACATTATCTGTGTTATCCGAAAGAGCGCTTTTCGGACACGCTTTAAGTATTTTTGTTACTTTTGTTGCCATGATTTTTACGGCAGGCCAAATTGCAGGAATTTTAGAAGGCGAATTGGAGGGAAACCCAGATATCGCAGTCCATAAACTAGCAAAGATCGAAGAGGGGGAGTCCGGTTCCCTTACCTTTTTGGCCAATCCTAAATACACATCCCACATTTACACCACAAAAGCATCCATCACCATAGTAAATAAAGATTTTGTGCCGGAGCAGCAGTTGGCCACGGCGTTGATCAAGGTAGACGATGCTTACGAGTCCTTTTCCAAATTATTGGAGTATTACAATCAGGTAAAAAATAATAAGGTAGGTATCGAACAACCCAATTATAAATCGGAAACCGCTACCTATGGCGAAGGAATTTATTTGGGCGCGTTTGCCTATTTGGGTAACAATGTGCGTTTGGGCGACAACGTAAAAATTTATCCGAACGCCTATATTGGCGATAACGTAACCATTGGTGATAACGTAACCGTTTTTGCCGGAGCAAAGGTATATTCCGAAACGGTTATTGGAAACAATTGCATTATCCATAGCGGTGCCGTTGTAGGTGCAGATGGTTTTGGATACGCTCCCAACAAGGATGGGGAGTTTAAAAAGGTACCACAAACGGGAAACGTAGTGTTGGAGGATAATGTGGACATTGGCGCGGGTACTACGATCGACAGGGCCACCTTGGGTTCTACCATATTACGCAAGGGCGTGAAGTTGGACAATCAGATACAGATCGCCCATAACGTAGAAATCGGGGAGCATACCGTAATCGCCGCCCAAACGGGTGTAGCGGGTTCCACAAAAATCGGAAAGTATTGCATGATCGGCGGGCAGGTAGGTATCGTAGGGCATATTGCCATTGGTGACCGGGTGCGCATACAGGCGCAGTCGGGAATTGGCCGTAACGTGAAGGATGATGAAGTATTGCAGGGGTCGCCGGCCTTGAATTATGGCGATTACAACAAAAGCTATGTGCATTTTAAAAACCTGCCGAAGATAACGAACAAGATAAACGAACTGGAAAAAAAAGTTGGACAGTGAGTACAAAAAATACAACAAAGCAGCACACTATTGCCAAAGAGGTAATTCTGAAAGGAGTAGGCCTTCATACGGGTGAAAACGTAACGATGAAGTTCGTTCCCGCGCCGGAGAACCACGGCTACAAATTTAAACGGGTAGACTTGGAAGGCGCCCCTATAGTGGAGGCGGATGCCAAGTATGTGGTGAACACGCAACGGGGTACCAATCTCGAGAAAAACGGTGTAAAAATACAGACTTCCGAGCATGTACTGGCCGCCTTGGTAGGTATGGGTATCGATAACGTATTGATCGAATTGGACGCTCCCGAACCACCAATAATGGACGGCTCTTCAAAGTTTTTTGTGGAAGCTTTGGAAATCGTGGGTTCCGTGGAGCAACAAGCAGTTCGGGACGTGTACGTTGTACAAGAAGTGATTACGTATAGGGACGAGGAGACCGGTAGTGAAATTACCGTAATTCCGGCAAAGGAATACCAAGTGACCACCATGGTCGATTTTGGCACCAAAGTACTGGGAACACAAAACGCTACATTGGAACACCTTTCGGACTTTAAGGAAGAAATATCCAGCGCGCGTACCTTTAGTTTTTTACATGAATTGGAAATGCTTTTGGAAAACGGCCTTATCAAAGGCGGTGACCTGAACAATGCCATTGTGTATGTAGACAAGGAAATTTCGGCCGGTACCATGAAGAAACTGGAAAAGGCTTTTGGAAAAGAAAAGCTCTCGGTAAAGCCCAATGGAATTCTCGACAACCTTACCTTGCACCAGCCCAATGAGGCGGCACGACATAAGCTATTGGACGTTATTGGAGACCTTGCTTTGATCGGCACCCCTATTCAGGGAAAAGTGATCGCCAATAAGCCAGGACATTTTGTGAATACGCAGTTCGCCAAAAAGCTCTCCAAAAAAATTAAGGTAGAAAAGCGCAATAGCGTGCCCAAGTTTGATTTGAGCCAGCCCCCGTTGATGGATATTCATCAAATTATGGCGATGCTTCCGCACCGACCACCGTTCTTGTTGATCGATCGGGTATTGGAGCTGTCCGATTCCCATGTGGTGGGAATGAAAAATGTAACGATGAACGAACCATTTTTTGTAGGGCACTTTCCAGGGGCACCGGTAATGCCCGGAGTGTTGCAGGTAGAGGCCATGGCACAGACGGGCGGTATTTTGGTGCTCAGCACCGTTCCGGACCCCGAAAATTACTTGACGTTGTTTATGAAGATCGATAACGTGAAATTCAAACGGCAGGTAGTTCCCGGTGATACCCTAATTTTTAAATGTGATCTGATTTCGCCCATACGCCGCGGTATTTGCCACATGCAGGCATACGCCTATGCGAACGATAAACTGGTATCCGAAGCCGAAATGATGGCGCAGATCGTAAAACGAACCGAATAAGATGAACCAACCCCTTGCCTATATTCACCCCGGTGCAAAAATTGCCAAAAACGTAGTGGTAGAACCCTTTACCACTATACATAATAATGTTACCATCGGTGATGGCACCTGGATCGGATCCAATGTTACCATAATGGAAGGGGCACGTATCGGTAAAAACTGTAATATTTTTCCGGGGGCCGTCATATCGGCACCACCGCAGGATTTAAAGTACAAAGGGGAAGAAACAACGGTGACCATCGGTAATGGCACCACGATTCGGGAGTGCGCCACGATACACAAAGGGACTTCCGATCGAAACAAGACCGTAATCGGTAAAAATTGTTTGATTATGGCCTATTGTCATGTCGCCCATGACTGTCTGGTAGGCAACAACTGCATCTTTTCGAATAACTCAACACTCGCAGGCCATGTAACCATCGGTGACAATGTAGTTTTGGCAGGTTTGGTAGCGGTACACCAATTTGTTTCCGTCGGGCAACACGCTTTTGTAACGGGAGGATCGTTGGTCCGAAAGGATGTTCCCCCATATGTAAAGGCGGCCAGGGAACCACTTTCGTATGTGGGCATCAATTCCGTAGGCTTGCGTAGAAGGGGATACCAATCGGAAAAAATTCGCGAGATACAGAATATTTACCGCATATTATATCAGAAAAATTACAACAACTCCCAAGCGGCCCAAATTTTGGAGGCGGAAATGGAGGCGACTCCGGAGCGGGATGAAATCCTACAATTTATAAGAGATTCGCAACGGGGCATCATGAAAGGGTACTTTAGCAATACCTAAACCATGTTTTCCTAAAGAAAAACACTTAACAATACCAATAAAAACAGCTTAAAACGTATTAGAACCGACTTATGGCATCAACATCAGATATTCGAAAAGGATTGTGCATTCGCTACAACAACGATATTTATAAGATTATAGAGTTTTTACACGTAAAACCGGGAAAAGGCCCCGCTTTTGTACGTACCAAATTAAAAAGTGTTACCAACGGAAAGGTGATCGACAATACCTTTTCCGCAGGACATAAAATCGAAGATGTTAGGGTAGAGACCAGAAACTACCAATACCTGTATGCCGAGGACGAAACCTACCACTTTATGAACACCGATGACTACAACCAGATTACGCTTCAGGAAAGTAGTTTGGATGCCCCGGGATTGCTCAAAGAAGGAGAAGTGGTAAAGATCATGTTCAATACGGAGGACAGCATGCCCCTTTCCGTGGACATGCCCGCCAGTGTAATTTTGGAAATCACCTATACCGAACCCGGTGTTAAGGGGAATACTGCAACCAATGCCACCAAACCGGCCAAAGTGGAAACCGGTGCTGAGGTAAATGTGCCCTTGTTCATCAACGAAGGGGATAAAATTAAAGTCGATACGGCCAACGGCTCGTATATGGAACGTGTTAAGGAGTAGAAAAACTTCTTAGGATAGGCCCATCAAGTGATATGAAATGAGCATAAATGTTTAGTTTCTTTATTTTCAGCGGGCTACAAAAGTTTAAACAGGTGAAACATTGAAATTTTCTACACCACATACCCTCAAGCAGATTGCGACCCTATTGGATTGTACCTATGTTGGCCCGGATGATTTTCCGGTATTGGGAATGAACGAAATTCATGTGGTATCGGAAGGGGATATTGTTTTTGTAGACCATCCAAAGTATTATGATAAGGCGTTGGCTTCCAGAGCTACCACAATATTGATCAATAAAGAGGTCAACTGTCCGGAAGGTAAGGCCTTATTGATATCGGATGATCCCTTTCGCGACTTTAATACCCTTACCAACCATTTTCGCCCGTTTGAAAAAGCGAATAGTTCCATTGCGGGCTCCGCAAAGATCGGACGCACAAGCATCATACAACCCAATACGTTTATCGGTAACAATGTAGTTATAGGGGAGTATTGCACCATACACGCCAATGTTGCCATATATGACAACTGTGTGTTGGGAGACAACGTTACCATACATTCGGGAACGGTACTCGGTGCCGATGCGTTCTACTATAAAAACCGTCCGGAAGGTTTTGACAAACTCCGTTCCGGGGGAAGGGTAGTACTAGAGGATAGCGTGGAAATAGGGGCCTTATGTACCATCGACAAGGGAGTGAGCGGGGACACCACTATAAAAAAGGGGACAAAGCTTGACAACCAGGTACATGTGGGGCACGATACCGTTATCGGGGAGCGCTGCCTTATTGCCAGCCAAACCGGAATTGCCGGTTGCGTGGTAATAGAGGATGAGGTAACCCTTTGGGGGCAAGTTGGTACCAACAGCGGAATTACCATTGGTAAAAAGGCCGTTATCATGGGACAGACCGGGGTTACAAAATCGGTTCCGGGCGGAAAAAGCTATTTTGGGACGCCTATCGAAGAATCACGGGAAAAGTTGAAACAACTGGCCTATGTGAAGAAGATACCCGATATCCTAAAAAGGTTGGAAGAATAAAGGGCGATTGTTTCAGAAATCCTTTGCAAACCTATATTTTTGCGCTTGATTTATATATTGTAGCGAGATTTACACTTAATTTTTAACGAATAACTTCCGAAATGAGCGTTCTAGTCAATAAAAACTCTAAAATAATCGTACAAGGTTTTACCGGTAGTGAAGGCACTTTTCACGCCGAACAAATGAAGGAATATGGCACCAATATCGTTGGTGGTGTAACACCTGGCAAAGGTGGACAAGAGCATTTGGGAAAACCAGTATTCAATACCGTGGAAGAAGCCGTTGAAAAAGTAGGCGCCGATACGACCATTATTTTTGTGCCACCGGCTTTCGCGGCCGATGCAATTATGGAAGCGGCCAATGCGGGTATTAAAGTGATCATCACGATTACCGAAGGGATTCCCGTATCGGATATGGTAAAAGCTTCTAATTATATCAAAGATATGGATTGCCGTTTGGTAGGTCCCAACTGCCCAGGGGTCATTACCCCGGGAGAAGCAAAAGTAGGCATCATGCCCGGTTTTGTGTTCAAACAGGGAAATGTTGGAATCGTATCCAAATCCGGAACACTTACCTATGAAGCTGCAGATCAGGTTGTCCGACAAGGGCTGGGAATTACGACGGCCATTGGTATCGGGGGAGATCCCATTATCGGGACCACTACCAAAGAAGCGGTGGAACTGTTGATCAATGATCCGGAGACCGAATGTGTGGTAATGATCGGGGAAATAGGAGGGCAGTTGGAAGCCGATGCCGCCAAGTGGTACAAGGCCAGTGGAAGCAAAAAACCGGTAGTCGGTTTTATAGCCGGTGAAACGGCACCAGCGGGCAGGACCATGGGGCATGCCGGAGCTATTGTCGGAGGAAGTGACGATACCGCGCAAGCCAAGAAAAAAATTATGAGGGAACACGGCATACATGTGGTGGATTCCCCGGCCGAAATTGGCAAGAAAGTTAAGGAAGTAATGGGATAAACGATGCGCTTGTTAAAGTTGATCAAATAGTTCATATAATTTAGTCCATCGGTCTTACATTTAGGTCGATGGATTTTTTTTACAAAATGGCCATCCCAATTTATGGCAAACAAAAATCGCAAATCCTTGGGAATGGCGATAGTATACTGCCGAACGCGAAACATTAAAAAGAAAAACCTATGAAAGCTTTTGTACTTCAAGTAACGATAGTAATGTTCTTGTTATCGGCATGTAAGGGGGAAACCGAAACCGATGCCATGACGGTAGCAACACATACCGATGCCAATGGTTTTACGTATGAAACGGTTGAAAACGACCCTACCGGCTTACGATTGTATACCTTGGAAAACGGATTAAAAGTGTATCTGGGTAAAAATCAAGAAGAACCTAAAATACAAACGCTGATCGCGGTTCGGGCGGGATCCAAGTACGACCCTGCGGACAATACCGGACTGGCGCATTACTTGGAACATATGGTGTTCAAAGGAACCGATGAGATCGGAACACAGGACTATGCAAAGGAAGAGGTCTTTTTAAAACAAATTTCCGATTTATATGAAGCGCACAAAGCGGAGACCGATACCGTAAAGAAAAGGAATATTTACAAAAAAATTGATTCGGTCTCGTTGGAAGCCTCTAACATATCGATTGCCAATGAATATGATAAAATGGTCAATTCCTTAGGGGCCGAAGGTACCAATGCGTTCACTTCCAACGAACAAACGGTTTACGTCAACAAAATTCCCACCAATGAGCTCGACAAGTGGTTAACGGTGGAAAGTGAGCGGTTTAGCAAGTTGGTGCTACGCCTTTTTCATACCGAATTGGAAGCGGTTTACGAAGAGTTCAACAGGGGGCAGGACAGTGATGGGCGGAAGCAATATTATGCCACCCTAGAGGCCTTGTTTCCCAACCACCCTTATGGAACCCAGTCGACTATCGGAATAGCGGAACATCTGAAAAATCCATCGATGGAGGCCATCCATGCCTATTTTGATAAATATTATGTACCCAATAACATGGCCGTAATATTGGTAGGCGATATCGATTTTGATACGACCATCGCCAAGGTGAACGATGCCTTTGGTGGATATGAAAAGAAAGAAGTAACGCATCCGACCTTTGAACCGGAGGCGGCGCTGACGGCACCGGTAAAAAAAGAAGTGTACGGTCCTACTGCGGAGTCGATATATGTGGCCTTTCGAACCAAAGGAAAAGGGGATGCCCAAGAGGTAATGGTCACTTTGATCGATTATATGTTGGCCAACTCCAGTGCAGGACTTATCGATTTGAACCTGAACCAAAAGCAATTGGTGCAAAATGCGGCATCTTATACCAATTTTGACAACGATTACGGTTTTCATCTGTTGTTCGGTTCGCCCAAACAGGGGCAGACGTTGGACGAGGTTCGGGAGCTGTTGTTGTCGCAAATTGAAAAAATTAAAAAAGGGGAATTTGAGGACTGGCTTTTAGATGCGGTCGTAAACGATCTTCGGCTATCGAAAACACAGCAGTTCGAAAACGCTTCTTCTACTGCTTATGCCTATTTGGATGCCTTTATCGGTTTTCAAGATTGGAAAAACCGTTTGGTCATGCTCGATGATATGAAGAAGATAACCAAACAGGAGGTCATCGATTTTGCAAACGTGCTCTACGGCGATAACTACGTTGAAATCCATAAGTTAAAGGGAGAGGACAAGAACATTGTAAAAGTGGAAAACCCGGGAATAACGCCCGTTGCGCTGAACAGGGATAAGGAGTCTGCATTTTTAAAGCAGTTCAATTCCCTAGAGGCACCCGACCTAAGCCCCCAGTTCGTCGACTATAAATCGGCCATTTCGGAATTGAAGACCAAAGGTGGACTCACCGTGTCACATATTGAAAACCCCAATAATGATATTTTTAATTTGAACATCATTTTCGATATGGGGCAGGACCATAACCAAAAAGTACCCTTGGCAGCGGGTTATTTGGACTATTTGGGTACCGATACCTATACTCCGGAACAACTAAAACAGGAGTTCTACAAACTGGGCATCTCCTATTACGTAAATACGGCAGACGACAAAACCTACATCGGTATCTCAGGGTTGAAAGAGAATTTGGATGCCGGTCTGGTCCTTTTGGAGCACTTATGGGAGAATGCTGTACCCGATCAGGAATCGTACGATAAATATGTGGCCAAAGTTTTAAAGCAGCGTCAGGATAACAAAACCCAAAAGAACAATATTTTTTGGAACGGATTGGTGAACTATAGCAAGTATGGGGAAGACTCCAGGTTGCGGGACATTTATACCATGTCGGAGCTGCGGGCGATTACGCCACAAGAACTGGTAGATACCGTTAAAGAGCTCAAAGGATACAAACAGCGTATTTTTTACTACGGAAAAGATGTTGACAATGCCATTGCGGCCTTGGATAAAAGCCATACCGTTTCGGCAGAGGGCTTAAAGGACTACCCAGAAAAAAAGGAATACTTGGAAAAGGAAACTGGAGGCAATGTGTATTACGTGGATTATGATATGGTACAGAGCGAAATGCTGTTGATCGCCAAAGGGGCCGAATTCGATCCCGATAAAATGGCGGTTTCCGAACTGTTCAATACCTATTTTGGCAGTGGGTTGTCGTCCATCGTTTTTCAAGAAATCCGGGAGTCGAAATCTTTGGCCTATTCCGCATTTTCCCGTTATGACAATGCTCGTGAAGTGGGGAAACCCGACTATATCAGGGCATACGTAGGTACCCAGGCGAACAAACTACCCGAAGCTGTGGATGCCATGATGGAACTGATGACCAATATGCCAGAGGCCGAAGAACAGTTCGAGCAAGCTAAAAAAGCTACTTTGAAGCAAATTGCCTCGGAACGCATTATAAAATCGAACATTTTTTGGAGTTATGAAGCCTTGAAAAAAAGGGGATATGATAATGATTACCGAGAGGCATTGTACCAATCGATCGAAAAAATGACCCTTGCCGACCTAAAAGCATTTTTCGATGCCAATATAAAAGGAGAACAGTACAATGTGGTGGTTATCGGAAACCAGAAAGATATTGATTTTGAGGCATTGAAAAAGCTGGGAACGGTACAGAAAATGGATGTGGATGCCCTTTTCAATTACGAAAAATCGGCACCTGTTAAATTATAGAAGGCTACCAACCAAAATTAGAGCGCATGAAATTATTAGAAGGAAAAAATGTAATTATTACCGGTGCCAGTAGGGGTATCGGTAGTGGAATCGCCAAAGTATTTGCGGAACACGGTGCCAATATTGCCTTTACGTACAGTTCCAGCGAAGGGCCGGCCCTAGAATTGCAAGAAGAACTTATTAAAAAAGGGGCCCGGGCAAAAGCATACAAGAGCAATGCGGCAAGCTTTGAGGCTTCCGAGCAACTGGTCGCACAGGTGTTGGAAGATTTTGGAGGTATTGATGTACTGATCAACAACGCAGGTATCACCAAGGATAACCTTTTGATGCGAATGGGAGAGGCCGATTTTGATACGGTAATCGAAATCAATTTAAAATCCGTCTTTAACATGACCAAAGCGGTACAGCGTACCCTATTGAAACAACGCAATGGCGCCATCATCAATATGAGCAGTGTCGTCGGGGTAAAAGGAAATGCCGGTCAGGCAAACTATGCCGCGTCAAAAGCGGGAATGATCGGTTTTACAAAGTCCGTGGCCTTGGAACTCGGATCCCGTAATATTCGTTGCAATGCCATTGCCCCCGGTTTTATAGAAACCGAAATGACCGACAAATTGGACGACAAGGTCGTACAGGGATGGCGTGATGGCATACCGTTAAAACGTGGAGGTAGCCCAGAGGACGTGGCAAACGCCTGTCTGTTTCTGGCAAGCGACCTATCGGCCTATGTAACCGGTCAGGTGTTGAACGTTGATGGGGGCATGCTCACCTAATTGTGAAGCAAACAGAAACCGTTAATACACTTAGGGCGGGAATACCCGCCAAACCTGTAGTTTATAAACCGATGCTATTGGGGAAACCTCCCATAACCGAAGCGAAATCGCTATTGAAATGAGTACTCAAACCTTGCTTCTGATTATTCTTTCGGCCCTCATTGCGCTAGGTTTGGTCGTATTTCAGTACCGGTATAGGAGTAGGTTGCAGGGGAAACTGGCAGTATTACTGTCGTTCCTAAGGTTTGTCACCTGGTTTGTGGCTTTTTTGTTGTTGGTCAACCCAAAGTTTTCGCGAAACACCTATAGCATCGAAAAATCGGATCTGGTCGTTTTGGTGGACAATTCTTCTTCTATCGATGGTGATGAAGTACGGCCTTTGCTTCAAAAGATAAAACAGCGTACCGAACTTTCCGATAAATTCAATCTACGATTTCATGCTTTTGGCGGACAGTTCAATAACAACGACAGCCTTACCTTCGATGAGCGGAAAACCAATATCGCAGCTGCCCTAAAAGCGACCAATAGCATTTATGCCGGTAAAAAAAACGCGGTCGTTTTAATATCCGATGGAAACCAGACCTTGGGCGAGGAGTATGAGTTTTTCGCCAGGAACGCCGATAGCCCCTTATTTCCAATAGTGGTCGGTGATACTACCCGTTTTGAAGATTTGCGTATCGGGCAGGTAAATAGCAACCGCTATGCTTTTTTAAAAAATAAGTTTCCTTTGGAAATTTATATCGATTATGAAGGTGAAAATACCGTGAACTTTGGTGTTACGGTAACCATGAACGGGAAAAACGTGTACCGTGAGAACAAGCGTTTGTCCCCTTCCGAACCTACAACAGTAATCTCGACCTTGTTGAACGCTACTTCCGTAGGAGTTAAAAATGTTTCGGTATCCGTTTCTCCTTTGAAGAATGAGCGCAATACTTCGAATAATAGCAGAAAACTGGCAATCGAGGTCATCGATGAAAAAACCAATGTTTTTGTTATTTCGGAGCTTTCGCACCCCGATATCGGTACCCTTATTAAAAGTATTGAAAGTAATGAACAGCGGGCGGTAACGGTAAAAAAGCCCAGCACAGCGGTCACGGACTTGGAGGAAGCCGATCTTTTTGTTTTGTATCAACCGACAAGGGCCTTCAAGAATGTTCTTGAATACATAAAGCAAAAAAAGGCGAATACCTTTACGATTACCGGACCCAAGACCGACTGGACCTTTTTGAATGCCAATCAGAGTACCGTCACTAAAAACAGCTATGAACAAGCGGAAGAAGTGCTTCCATTAATGAATTCGGGCTTCTCCCTTTTTGGGGTCTCCGATTTCGCTACTACCGACTTTCCACCGCTGACATCAAATTTGGGGGAGGTTATCATCAGCAAACCCCATGAGGTTTTGTTGTCCCAAGAAGTGAAAGGTGTTTCCTTAAATGAGCCGTTGTGGGCCGTTAGCGGTGATGAGTCCGTTCGCGAGGCGTTCCTTTTCGGGGAAAACCTTTGGAAATGGCGAATGCAGAGCTATCGGAGCAATGGGGATTTTTTAAATTTTGACGGTTTTATGGGAAAGTTGATCCGTTATTTATCTTCCGGAAAATTAAAATCGAGATTTTCGGTGGACTATGAGCGGGTATACGAGGGAAGCGATGGTGCGAAACTGACCGCTATCTATTTTGACAAGGCCTTCATTTTTGATGCCAACGCCACCATTGACCTGCAATTGCGGAACAGCGAAAACGGGGCAACTCGTTCCTTGCAAATGCTGTCAAAAGGCGCCTATTACGAAGCCGATCTTTCCGACCTTCCTTCCGGTAACTATACCTTTACCGCTACGGTGGCCCAGGAAAGACTGTCGAAATCGGGAAGTTTTACCATATTGGATTTTGATGTGGAACAACAATTGGTTTCCAGCGATTACCAGAAGTTGGGCCGCTTGGCAACAAACAGTAATGGGAAGCGGTATTTTCCCGCCGATATGGAAGCGTTGTTAAACGATTTTAATGCCGACCAACGTTTTATACCTACTCAAAAAAGCGTTCAAAATGTAGTATCTTTGATAGATTTTCGCATGTTGTTGGCCATTTTGGCGGCAAGCTTGGCCATCGAATGGTTTTTACGAAAATATAACGGACTAACTTAAACAGAACAGTTATGGAAAAATTACCAAAAATTGCGCTTCCGGCGGTATTTGTACTTATTGTACTCGTCATCCTTATTTCCAAATCGGCAATTACTATCGATTCGGGCCACGCAGGGGTGCTGTATACCTTGGGCAGTGGTGTAGATCCGGAAAGACCTCCTCTGGACGAGGGATTGACTTTTGTGGCACCTTGGAACTCGGTAATCGAGTACGAAGTACGGCAACAGGAAGAGCCGGAAACCATGTCGGTACTCTCCTCCAATGGTTTGGATATTAAATTGGATGCCTCTGTGCTTTATCAGCCCATTTATAGCGATTTGGGACGACTTCATAAAGAAAAAGGAAAAGACTATTTGATTCGGGTGTTAAAACCTGCGGTGCGCAGTGCTGCACGGAGCGTAGTGGGTAGGTATACCCCGGAACAGCTCTATTCTAGTAAAAGGGACGCTATCCAGCAGGAGATTTTTGAGGAGACCAAGGCTATCGTAGAAAAGCAGTACATTCAATTGAACAGCATATTGATCCGCGACGTTACCTTGCCACCCACTATTAAGGAAGCGATAGAACGAAAACTGAAGCAGGAGCAGGAGTCCTTGGAATACGAATTTAGACTGGTGACGGCCAAGAAGGAAGCGGAGAAAGTAACGATAGAAGCCCAAGGAAAAGCGGATGCAAACAAAATTTTGAGTGCCTCTTTGACGGATAAAATTTTACGGGATAAAGGAATTGATGCTACTTTAAAACTGTCCCAATCACCCAATTCTAAGGTGGTTATCGTCGGCGGTGGCGAAGCCGGACTACCGTTGATACTAGGAAACGATTAGCAAGGTACCTAACAGACGCTAAAAAGTTTATTTAATTTGAACCCATTTTTTTGATAAATCAAGAATAGGTTTTATTTTTACATCATAATGAATAAAAACTTTGTACATCATCACTTTTACAACTGCGCTCAAGCGAGGTAAAAGTGTATTGTAGTACTACAAGATAATTTGCGACCCGTTTGAGAAATCAAGCGGGTTTTGTTTTTGAAGTGGTTCAAGTAGTAGTATCAAAAAAGGAGGATCATTTCTTCAAACACTGGGGAATGTTAAAAATAATACGATATCGAAATGACCAAAATTAGAATTGCCATACAAAAATCGGGTAGGCTTAATGAAGAGTCGCTCTCCATTTTAAAACGTTGCGGTATTTCCATAGATAATGGTAAGGACCAATTAAAAGCGGCGGCGCGAAACTTCCCTCTCGAAGTATTTTACCTTCGAAATGGGGATATTCCGCAATACTTGCGTGATGGGGTGGTCGATATTGCCATTATCGGAGAAAATGTATTGATAGAAAAAGGGGAGGACATTTCCATTGCGACCAAGCTGGGTTTTTCAAAATGCAAAGTGTCCTTGGCCATTCCAAAATCGGACGCCTACAGTTCGGTAAAGGATTTGGAAGGGAAACGAATTGCGACTTCTTACCCCAACACGGTTCGAAAGTATTTGGAGGAAAAAGGAGTTTCGGCCGAATTGCATATTATTAACGGTTCCGTAGAGATCGCTCCCAATATTGGTTTGGCAGATGCCATTTGCGATATTGTTTCGAGCGGTAGTACGTTGTTTAAAAACAATTTGAAGGAGGTAGAAGTAATGCTCAAAAGCGAGGCGGTATTGGCCGTATCGCCAAACATAACGGCGGAACGAAAGGCTATTTTAGAAAAGCTATTGTTTCGTATTCAGTCGGTTTTGAAGGCGACACGTTCCAAGTACGTGCTTTTGAACGCGCCCAATGACCAGTTGGATGTGATTTTAAAAATCCTTCCCGGTATGCGAAGCCCTACGGTATTGCCCCTGGCGGAAAAAGGTTGGAGTTCGGTACATACCGTAATCGATAAGGATACCTTTTGGGAAGTAATCGATGAATTGAAGCAGGCCGGTGCCGAAGGGATTCTGGTTTGTCCGATCGAAAAAATGGTACTTTAACCCCTAAGGCGATTATTGGGACAAAAGACAAGAGCGATTTAAAAAAAAGATAAGCCGTATGGAAAAAGAAACGAAGGAAGGGACTGTTTTTGAAAAAGGTACCCTTTTAAAAGTGTATGATCCGTCGCCCATGGAGTGGGAACGCCTTTTGGCGCGGCCTACCCGTACTGTTGCCGATATCGAAGCTACCGTAGATACCATTTTTAATGCGGTGCGCAAGCAAGGCGATGCCGCTATCGCAGCCTATACCGAGCAGTTCGATGGTGTGGTTTTAACGGATTTTGTAGTATCGGAAAAGGAAATCGCTACAGCATCAACTTTGGTTTCCGAAGCCTTAAAAAGCGCCATTAAATTGGCCAAAAAGAATATAGAGAGCTTCCACCGTGCGCAACGCACACCAAAAGTTGAAGTAACTACGGCTACCGGTGTGCAATGTTGGCAGGAAAAACGGCCCATACAAAAAGTGGGCTTGTACATTCCCGGCGGCACGGCACCCTTATTTTCCACCATATTGATGCTGGCGATACCGGCAACAATTGCCGGCTGTCGGGAGATTGTCCTATGCACGCCCCCCGATAAGGAAGGCGGGGTACATCCTGCAATTTTGTATACCGCCCAACTGTGCGGTATTACCAAAGTGGTAAAAGTAGGGGGCATACAAGCTATCGCAGGGCTTACTTTCGGTACGGAAAGTATTCCGGGAGTATATAAAATTTTTGGTCCGGGAAATCAATATGTCACCGTCGCCAAGCAGTTGGCCACCAAGTATAGGGTCGCGATCGATATGCCGGCGGGCCCCAGCGAATTATTGGTTATGGCCGACGATACCGCCGATGCCGCCTTTGTCGCTTCCGATCTGCTGAGCCAGGCAGAACACGGTACCGATAGTCAGGTCATTTTAGTCACCACCTCAAAAACACTGCTTTTGGCTGTAGAAAAAGAAATACAAGGGCAACTACCGAGCTTACCGAGAAAGGCGATAGCGGAACAGGCCATTGCAAATAGCAAACTGATTTTCGTTTCCGATGATAGTAAAGCGGTGGCGTTGATCAATGCATATGGTCCGGAACACTACATTTTATGTGTGGCGAATGAGGACTATTATTTGGAACGAACCGAAAATGCAGGATCGGTTTTTGTAGGGAACTATACTCCTGAGAGCGCTGGCGATTACGCCTCGGGAACCAACCATACCTTACCGACGAACGGCTATGCCAAACAATATAGTGGAGTGAACCTCGATAGTTTTATGAAAAGCATGACGTTTCAGAAAATATCGGAGGAGGGAATCCGTGAAATAGGTCCGGCAATCGCCCTTATGGCCGAAGCAGAAGGATTGGAAGCCCATAAAAATGCGGTAACGCTTCGGTTGGACAAGTTGAACCAAAGAGAAGAAAATCAATAATGGGGTTTCAGTTAGCAAATTTGGTCAGGGAAAATGTCAAAGGGCTAAAACCCTATTCCTCGGCGCGGGACGAATACGTTTCCGACGGTTCGGAAATGGTGTTTTTGGACGCTAATGAGAATCCGTTCGACAATGGTGTCAACCGTTATCCAGATCCTCAACAACGCAGTCTAAAGGATGTTTTGGCAAAACAAAAAGGAGTACTTGCCGACAATATATTGTTGGGAAATGGAAGCGACGAGGTTTTAGATCTGTTGTTCCGGGCCTTTTGCGAACCAAAGACCGATGCTATTATTACCCTACCGCCAACATACGGCATGTACAAGGTACTTGCCGCTACCAATGATGTAACGAATCGGGAAGTATTGCTCAACGATAGTTTTGAACCCGATGTGGCCGCAATTCTTCGTGAGGCCGATAGCAACACCAAACTATTGTTTCTCTGCTCCCCGAACAACCCGACAGGGAACCGTTTTTCGGAGACGGCCATCCAAGCACTCTTGGAAGGATTTAATGGACTGGTGGTCATTGATGAAGCCTATATCGACTTTTCTTCGGGCGAAAGCTGGGTAGGCAAGCTTGAGCAATTCCCCAACTTGGTGGTAACGCAAACACTTTCAAAGGCATATGGGTTAGCGGGAATACGGTTGGGAATCTGTATCGCTTCCACCGAAGTCATATCCGTTCTAAACAAGATAAAACCGCCCTATAATGTAAACGAACTGACGCAAAAACGCGCTTTGGAACGCACTTTGGGCATTGCCGATGTAAGGCAAGAGGTCGCTATGATCCTTAAGGAACGGGAACGTTTGATCATGGCCCTTAAAAACCACTCGGTAACGACCGAAGTTTTTCATACCGATGCCAATTTTGTGCTTGCACGGGTCGATAATGCGCCACAACGGTATCGCCAATTATTGGAACAAGGGGTAGTGGTTCGAAATCGAAGTAACCAGCCTTTGTGTAATAACACGCTGCGCTTTACGGTAGGTACGGCCAAGGAAAACGACCGTTTGTTAACCGCTTTAAACAACCTGACCTAATGAAAGACGAAAAAAACGTTACCACGCTCCAAGGGAACAAGGGAAAGAAAGTACTGTTTATCGATCGCGATGGAACCATTATCAAGGAAACAGTGGACGAGCAGATCGATGCTTTTGAAAAAATGATATTCTACCCCAAGGCATTTACTTTTTTGGGGAAAATAGCCAAAGAGTTCGACTTTGAACTGGTGATGATCACCAATCAGGACGGTCTGGGTACGGATAGCTTTCCGGAGGATACCTTTTGGCCGGTACATAATTTTATCCTGAAGTCGTTCGAAAATGAGGGTGTGGTATTCGACGCCGTTTTTCTTGATCGCACCTTTCCCCATGAAAATGCAGATACCCGAAAGCCGGGAACCGGTCTTTTGACGGCTTACTTTGATGAAGCCTATGATCTCGAAAATTCCTTTGTTATCGGTGATCGCTTAACGGATATGGAACTGGCTAAAAATTTAGGTACCAAAGGTATTTTTATCAACGATAATACCGATTTGGGAACCGGGGAAATTACGGTGGAGCAAGAAGAACTGTCGAAGGTTATCGCTTTGGAAAGCAATGATTGGGAACGCATCTATACCTTTTTAAAGTTGGAGGAGCGAACGGCGTCCATCCATCGAAAAACGAACGAGACCGATATCCAAATCGAATTGAACCTGGATGGTACCGGGAAAAGCGATATTCAAACAGGGCTCCATTTTTTTGATCATATGTTAGATCAACTGGCCCGCCATGGTCAAATGGACCTGAGTATAAAGGTGGATGGCGATTTGGAAGTAGACGAGCACCATACCATTGAAGATACCGCTATTGCCCTCGGAGCGCTCTTTCATAAGGCATTGGGAAACAAGCTGGGTATCGAACGCTACGGTTTTTGCCTGCCGATGGACGATAGCCTTGCCCAAGTGGCCATCGATTTCGGAGGGCGCAACTGGTTGGTATGGGATGCCACCTTCAAAAGGGAAAAAGTGGGCGATATGCCTACCGAAATGTTTCATCACTTTTTCAAATCGTTTACCGATGGTGCAAAAGCCAACTTAAACGTAAAAGTGGAAGGGGATAACGAACATCATAAAATAGAAGCCATATTCAAGGCATTTGCCAAATCCATCAAAATGGCCGTAAAGCGCGATGTCGATAAAATGGTGCTGCCGAGTACAAAGGGAGTGCTGTAATGAGTATTAAGTATTGAGTATGGAGTGTTGAGTAATGAGTGTTAAGTAGTGGTGAGTAATGAGTATTTAGTAATAGTATTTTACTAACTACTAACTACTAACTACTGAGTATTAAGTATTAAGTATTAAGTATTGAGTATGGAGTATGGAGTATGGAGTATGGAGTGTTGAGTATTGAGTGTTGAGTAAGAAGTGTTAAGTATGAAGTATTAAGTGTGGTAATTAGAAAAGGGAAAGGAGAATAGTGTAAAGAATAAAGAGGATAGCCTAAGGGGTGAAGGGTAGTGTGTAAGTAGTGCTAAAAGAATGGTTTCTATCGTATCTCACTAATTACTAACTACGGAGTATTAAGTAATGAGTATTGAGTTATGAGAAAAGAGATTGGGGTAAGTAATAGAACATATTACGTAATAGTTTGATTGTATGTAGTTTAAAGGGGGTAAGTTCTATAATTTTACTAACCACTAACCACTAACCACTAACCACTAACCACTAACCACTAACCACTAACCACTAACCACTAACCACTAACC
>NZ_JBNGOP010000028.1:0-71055 GCF_050589625.1 Maribacter sp. 2-571
CAAACTCGACGTCATGTTCACGGCCTTTATCTATATCGCCCTGATTTTCGATGCAATTAGTGTTAACACGCCCTAATTACTTTTACGCAACACTGATCACTAATTACCACGTGACTGGGTACTGGGTACCGAATACTGAATACTGAATACTAACTAAGTACGAACCATCCACCTCATCGCAACTGTATGGTGGAATCCTTAAGGCGCAAGCGCAACCAATTGTGTAGTTTTTTGGTATCCCGATCCAGCTGTTTTCTGGAAACGTTCTTTTTCCATTTGACCTCGAATACCGGAATGGTATCGATTTTTGTAAAATTGGATAGCTGTATGTCCGAAAACGCCAAGGACTCTAAATTGTCATAATTGCTTTTTGCTTCCGCACAGATATCCTGAAAAGGGATTTGTCGCGCTACGGATTTTTTAATGCGGTTCAGTTCCGATTCCAATAACCGAATCTTTTCATCCTTGCCCAATAATTCACTTTTTTGGGACTGGTACAGCTCGTCCACATATTTCAGCTGGTTTACTTGGTCGTTCTGAGAGCCTTGTATAATAGTAAGATCTGTTTCACGGAGATCGTCAAAATCGTTCATTTTTGCCTCCCAGGTGGCAATCACCCCTTCGGGTACTCCCTCGTTCCCCATAAAAATAAGTTCCATGGTAGGCGTCTCGCCACCATTGTATTCCAATACCGTCAGGTCCTTCAGAAATCGTCCGTCCTTGGTAAATTTATAAGGGACAATATTTTCCGTTATAAACTGGTTTGCCTCGTTTTTGAACTTAAACTCCTTGTATACCCCTATAAAGATCCAACCTGCCGGAATCATCACCGCTAACGCAATTACCGATACCAACCGGGCAATAAAACGACGTCTTTTGGAATTAGCATACCGCACCATGGGGAACCGTAAAATTTTCAATACCAAAAAGGTGGCCAACGCAATAAAAATGGTATTGATACCAAAAAGCAACAATGCTCCCCCGGCATAGTCCCACCGACCGATTGCAAGTCCATAACCCACCGTACATAATGGTGGCATCAAGGCCGTGGCGATCGCGACTCCAAAAATCACACTGGCAATGGTTCCTTTTTTTGCCCGGGCGATCACAAGGGCCAAACCTCCAAAGAAGGCGATCAATACATCACGAATATCCGGTTTTACCCGGGCCAAAAGTTCCGAAGAGTCCGATTTCAAAGGAAACACCCAAAAGAAAAGAAAAGCAGTCAGCACACTTAAAACGACCATTACGGTCAGGTTTTTCAAAGACCTACGAAGCGTATCGATATCGTTGATCGCCAGGGACATGCCCATGCCCAAAATAGGCCCCATCAAGGGAGAGATCAACATAGCTCCGATCACTACCGCCGTTGAGTTCGCGTTTAAGCCGATGGAAGCTATAAAAATCGAACAGATCAAAATCCATGAGGTGTGCCCCTTAAACGGAATGTCGGCAATGATCGCTTCTTTGGTAGCCTCTTGATCGGTATTGTTACGGATGTCCAAAAGTTCGGATAAAAACTTTTTGGTACTGCCCAACAATCCCGCAAAATCCTTTTTAACATCCTCACGATTGTCCGTCGGTTGTTGGGTAGGCGTAATGTTATCTTGGTTCAAATCGTTACTCATGGTTAGGCATATTGATCTCCGAAGGTACTTTTTACTTTGGTCAGTACTTGTTTGATATCCTGTTCCTTCGATTTGGGATAGATCAACAGCACTTCTTCTTTGTCCACTATAATATAATTCTCCAGGCCATCGACCACGACAATTTTGTCCTTTGGGGAACGGATCATATTTCCATGGGCATCTTGACTGATGACCTTACTGCCCACTACAGCATTGTTATCGGTATCCTTATCCAATTTATCATAAAGGGAACCCCAGGTTCCCAAGTCGTTCCAGTCAAAAGTGGCGGGCAACACAAAAATGGATTTGGAGCGCTCCAAAATGGCGTAGTCTATTGAAATATTCTCGGCCTTTGGATAGTTTTCCTGAATGAACTCTTTTTCGTCGGTATTGTTATAGCAAGATATCCCGGACTCGAATAGCGAATATTGCGTCGGTTGAAAGTTTTTAAAAGCATTTACGATGGTTTTTACGCTCCACATGAAAATTCCGGCGTTCCATAAAAAGTTACCCTGCGCCAAAAATTCCTTGGCCGTTTCGTAATCGGGTTTTTCCCGAAATTGATGTACTTTCTTCAGTCCCTGGGCCTCGCTTTTTTCAAATTCGATATATCCGAAACCGGTATTGGGAAAGGTCGGTTGAATGCCCAAAGTACAGAGCACGTCCCCTTCCTCACATTTTTTAAAACAGGTGGTCACATCTTTCGCGAACGCCTCTTCGTCCTCGATCCAATGATCACTGGGCGCTACGATCATGAGCCCGTTCGGGTTCATCTTTTGGATTTTCAAGGCCGCATACAAAATACAGGGAGCGGTATTCCGCATTGCAGGCTCCAATACTACCTGCTCTTGCTTGACCAAGGGCAATTGTTCCAGTACCAAATCATTATAGCGCTCGTTGGTCAAAATCAAAATATTAGCCGTGGGCACGAACTTTTGAAGTCGTTTGAACGTCTTTTGAATGAGGGTATCGCCCGTTCCCAGCATGTCGTGAAACTGTTTTGGGTTTTCCGTAGTACTTATCGGCCAAAAACGCGATCCGACACCACCGGCCATCAATACTGCATAATAGTTGTTGTTCATATAATATCTAGTTTAAGGATGCCCAGCGGTACCCCGTATGTGTACTTTGTTCGTTACATCAGTCCCTTAGCAATTCTACCTCGGCATTGGGTTGGAAGAGATAACACTTTCCCGTGGCCAATTCGATACACTCGTACCGCTTCACCCTTTTGTTGCCTTTTTTAAAGCGTTTTCCATTATAAATACGAAAAACACTACCTAATGGTAATTCAAAAACGTAGGATTTATCCGTATGTTGTGCATCAAAGCTTTTCAATGCGATGGACAGTTCGGCATCGGTACTACTGCTGGCCCTTGGATTTTTAAAATGCCTGGCCAACAAGGGCAATAGTTTGGACGGAAAAATTTCGGGACGTATAAACGGAAGCATTAAATGTTGAAAAGTGCGCTTCCATTCCAGACCATGGGGTTTGATCTGTCTGCCATATTTTTCAAAAGCCACCAAATGTGCTATCTCATGGACCAAAGTGATCAAAAAACGGTATTTGTTCAGGGTCGCGTTAACGGTTATCTGATGTCTTCCGTTGGCCAACCTACGATAATCCCCATGACGGGTAACCCGTTCGTTTACGATTTTTAAATGTACCCCTGTTTTTTCAATAAGGGCCAAACAGCTTTTTACCGATCGTTCCGGAAGGTATTTTAGAAGAATAGCGTCCATCGGTTGCAAAGGTACTTTTTTGCATCTTATGATGTTTCTCCTTTTTGACCTCAAAACAAAATTTCAATCAAAAAAAGCCGTTTCCCTAACAGAACGGTCCCCTTCCCTAAACCTCGGTTTGTTTTCGGTGAAATTCACCATAGTTTTACGTTATCATAAAACCCGTTCCATACCCACCTATGAAGCTATCGCTATCGGTCTTGTTTTTGCTCTTTGTTTCCTGTTCGATGCACTCGCAGTCCTTTTTGAAGGTCCTAGAAACTTCCGAGGATTTTCAAAAACTAAGTGACAGGCCATTGGTGGAAAAATACGGTCAGGTCGATGCGGTAAAAGTAGTCTACGACCTGCGATCCGAAACCTTGTACTTTCTTAATGGAAAACAATATCCCTACCACTATTCGTTCTGCTCCGAATACTTGAACGACGGTACGGACCTTGCTTATTTTAACGACCACAACTATCGCAACAGTCCAAAAAGAAGGTACCTTTTGGGAAACTTGAACTATTTTAAGGCACAAGAACGGTATGTTTTGGAAATTAGTGCTTCGGACACCATGGATGAAAATGCAATTCGTTTGTTACACCAACAGGTGGTGGAACATACCTTTATAAAAGAACAATTGTATTTTCTTTTGAATAGCCTCCGGTTGCAACAGGAAAAAAAGACCATAGAAAAAGGGCTGCCCGTAGTTACCCCTTCCGAGGTATTTAAACAACTGCGTTACCAACCTATAGCCCAATACAGGGGAAAAGGACGGCTACGGTTTATCGATACCTTTGAAAAAGAAAAGGATGCCATATTACCGACAGATATTATCGTCCTACGGGAAACGCCGGTATACCTTCCCGAAGTCGCCGGTATATTGGTTTCCGAATTTCAGACCCCATTGAGCCATTTGAGCATTTTGGGCACAAACCGTAAAATTCCCATTGCCGCCTATAAAAACCTTTCCGACTCGAAAACCCTAAGGTCTTTTGAAGGAAAATGGGTTTCGTATGAGATACGCCGGGATACTTTTTCAATTGCATCTTCCAAAAGAAAACCAAAACGCGACAAGCGTACCAAAACCATAAAAATACCTTTTGACCTTGGCATGGATTCCCTCACGGCAGTGCCCTATTTGCCAAAAAAAGCGGAACGTTTTGTAGGAAACAAGGCTGCTAATTTTGGTCGGTTATACCAACTCGGTAAAACCGGTGGGTTCCGAACACCGGAAGGGGCATTTACCATTCCTTTTTACTACTACGAACAACACGCTCGAACCTCGGGTGCACAACAACTTTTGAACGAACTCTTTGCATCCGCTCCTACAAAAACGGATAAGGATTCGCTTAGGCAACGGTTAAAACGGATCCGAAAAATGATTGCCAAAGCACCTATCGCTTCCGGATTGCTTGCGGAGGTCGAACGTAAAATTTTGGCCAACGGTACCTACCGTCGCATGCGGTTTCGATCGTCCACCAATGCGGAAGACACCAAAAATTTTTCGGGGGCAGGTCTATATAACTCCAAAACGGGCGAATTGGGCAATCCGAAAAAAAGTGTGGAACGGGCCATCAAAAAAGTATGGGCAAGCCTATGGTCGTATCAGGCCTTTATGGAACGGGAGCTTTATGGAATTCCTCACCAGCAGGTGTATATGGGCATTCTGGTGCACCGCTCCTTTCCTTCCGAAGCGGTAAATGGGGTGGCCATTACCAAAAACCTGTACCGAAAGGATAGCGAAGGTTTTGTGGTAAATGCACAGCTCGAGAATGAAAATGTAGTGGCCCCTGACCCGGAAACGACCAGCGATCAATTTATCTGTTACCCAAAGAGCGCGGACGCGCTATACAGGAACACCGTCAATATCATTACAACTTCCAGTTTGAACCAAGGAAAACTGACGATGGACAATGATGAAATAAAACGGTTGGCCAATGCTTTGGAAACGGTAAAAAAGTACTTTCATAAAAAAGTATACCGATCCAAAGCGTACCCGGCACTAGGCCTGGACATCGAGTTCAAGTTAGATGGCGATGATCGTACCCTGTACCTAAAACAGGTACGTTTGTACAATGATTGACAGGAAGTGAAAAAGGAAGTGCAAGTGTCAAGTTCAAGTTCAAGTTCAAGCTCAAATGTCAAATTCAAATTCAAATTCAAAATTAGAGGAGTACCCAATAACCACTTTTTACTTACCACTAATTACTACCAACTGCGAACTGAGAATTGCTAATTGCTAATTGCTAATTGCTAATTGCTAATTGCTAATTGAAAAAAGACCGCTACGCTGAAGGAACAAGGAGAAAAGACCAAAAAAGTTCAAGCTCAAGTGTCAAGTTCAAGTTCAAATTTCATATTTCAAATGTCAAACTCAAATGTCAAACTGAAAAACCAGACTGGTCCGTTTACAAACTTGTACCTATCAAAAAAATGCATGTCCGGTCGAGCTTCGTCAGTACTGCTATCGAAAGCGCTTCGACGGGCTCAGCGTGACAGTTGGGTTTCGTTTTGGCCGTACCGCCAAATGACAAACCTTCTGTCAGTCCGAGCTTGTCGAGGACCGTTCAGAAAATTCAAATTCAAATGTCAAATTCAAAATTAGAGGAGTACCCACTAACCACTTTTTACTTACCACTAATTACTACCAACTGCAACTGCGAACTGTTTAATTGTTAATTGCTAATTGTTAATTGCTAATTGCTAATTGCTAATTGCTAACTGAAAAAAGACCGCTACGCTGAAGGAACAAGGAGAAAAGACCAAAAAAGTTCAAGCTCAAGTGTCAAGTTCAAGTTCAAATTTCATATTTCAAATGTCAAACTCAAATGTCAAACTGAAAAACCAGACTGGTCCGTTTACAAACTTGTACCTATCAAAAAAATGCATGTCCGGTCGAGCTTCGTCAGTACTGCTATCGAAAGCGCTTCGACGGGCTCAGCGTGACAGTTGGGTTTCGATTTGGCCGTACCGCCAAATGACAAACCTTCTGTCAGTCCGAGCTTGTCGAGGACCGTTCAGAAAATTCAAATTCAAATGTCAAATTCAAAATTAGAGGAGTACCCACTAACCACTTTTTACTTACCACTAATTACTACCAACTGCAACTGCGAACTGTTTAATTGTTAATTGCTAATTGCTAATTGCTAATTGCTAACTGAAAAAAGACCGCTACGCTGAAGGAACAAGGAGAAAAGACCAAAAAAGTTCAAGCTCAAGCTCAAGCTCAAATTCAAATATCAAATGTCAAACTGAAAAATGAGACTGGTCCGTTTACGAACTTGTACCTATCAAAAAAACGCATGTCCGGTCGAGCTTCGTCAGTACTGCTATCGAAAGCGCTTCGACGGGCTCAGCGTGACAGTTGGGTTTCGTTTTGGCCGTACAGCCAAATGACAAACCTTCTGTCAGTCCGAGCTTGTCGAGGACCGTTTAGAAAATTCAAATGTCAAATTCAAAATTAGAGGAGTACCCACTAACCACTTTTTACTTACCACTAATTACTACCAACTGCAACTGCGAACTGTTTAATTGTTAATTGAAAATGGCCAGACTCATAGCTACGCTCTTCGTGTTACTCAACCTTCAATGCACCGGACAACATCCGAAAAGCATCTCGAATGAAAGCGACAAAGTCAGTGTACAAGCAGAAGACACTTTAGCGAAAACGACAATTACCAAATCTCTTCAAGAACTAAAACTCAAAAAAGATCAAGGGAAGAGCTATACCTTGGTGTTACGCAAAATAAAAGCTCAAAAAAATGAATTTCGCGGCAAAAACATAGCGCCGGATTCCCTTGCGACGGTATTCACAAACGCTTTACTGAATAGAGTCCTCCCTTTTTGGGAAGGTACCGAATGGTCATTTGAAGGATATACCGCCGTTCCAAAAAAAGGAAAAATAGCCTGCGGTTATTTTGTATCTACCACTTTGAGAGATGTTGGAATCAATCTAAACCGATATCGGCTGGCACAGTTGTCACCAATTGACGAAGCCAAGAACTTGGCTTTACAAAAGGAAGTTATCACGGTAACCGAAAATTCCGTCGAAAAAAGCATTGCCAGCATCAACGATACACTTAAAAATGGAATCCATTTCATCGGTTTCGACACCAGTCATGTTGGGTATCTTTTAAAACAAAACGAACAGTCCTACATCATTCACTCCAACTATATCAATTCCGAAGGGGTAATAATCGAAAAAATTGAAGAATCTCCCGTTTTTAGTTCTTACGACAGATTTTACCTTGTGGAAATCAGCACGAACGGGCGTATTTTACAGCACTGGGTAAACGGGACGGAACTGGTCATTTCAAATTAAACGTAATCGCGTAACCCGAAAATAAATGGTTCGGGGCAGATGAACCCATATCATGTCCAAATTAGGATTCTTGAGTATATCCATCATGGAATCCAAGTTTTTTGGTATCTTGTTGTAGCGAAGAAAGCGTTAGGCTTGCTTTTTGAATGTCAAAATCGCGTCCGACCTACCCCTCCTTTTATGTTGTTGCCTTAATACTAAAACAAGGACCGTGCAGATAACACCCTACCCCAAGTTTGAAACGGTATTTGAAAATGATACGCTAAAGGGTATCTTTTATCCTCTTTGTAAAATTTCGAACTTTGGGCTTGCAGGAGAAAAATCGTTGTTTTTTGTCTCTCACAATGGGATCTGGACCGATGAAAACGTCAAAAACGATTACAATCGATCCAATTTCATTTGTTTTGACCTGAAAAATGGGAAGTATTCGTTTAAAGGTGACCTAACCGTTTATCTGGGGCATCGCCACGCTCGGGAGGTATTCAACACCCTGGAAACCGATTTTAAAAAGCACGGAAACGACTACTTGTCACAACGGCTGAAAACGGATGACTATAGCGCGAACATAGTGGAAAAATACGAAATACAATTTGGGGATTTAGACCCGGAATACTACCTACAGGCCTTTTATGAATTCGCTATCAATAAACTGTCCTTTGAAAAAACCGGTAATTTCGGAGCTTTTAATGAAATCATAAACGATTGGGGCAAAACGGATAAAAGTCCGATCGTATATGAAGTAAAAGATGGAAACACCTCCGGTTTTGAGGATATTATGGCCAATCGCGATTACCTTTTTCCAGAGTCATTGAAAATAGATGCCTATGAAAAAATCGGTTATATTGTCGGTCATGAATTTTTCACCGACGGCAACGACACGTATTTATTGTTCGACGACATGGGAAACACTATCCTTTGTGTCGACCATTATTCCTGAAAAAGTGATGTAAGAATGGGCGGAGCTAAAAATGTTCGGCCTTTGTACCTTTCAACACCAATTCGAGATTGATTACAGCTTGGCCCCTAATATCCCACCTTTAAGGATAAACCAGAACGATAGTCCCTTCACCAAAAACATCGAAACTGAACAAACGTTTTTTAACCCAATTCAGTTGCGTCGAAAATGCGAAAAACAGAACTTTGCTCGAACCTTATCAATACCTCCTTTTATTAAACGTGCGAACGGCATCCATACCCTATTGAAAGCGATACTGGTTATTTTTTATTGGAGTTATTCTCCTGCACAGCAAAATACCAAACTCACCGATTCGGTAACGTTAAACGCCTACACCCGTAGTTTTGTCAAAGTCGATGCTCCAAAAATCGCCCTCATCGGTATGACGCTGATGGATGGAAGTGGCGATGCGGCCAAAACCGATCAGACCCTATTGATCGATAACGGAACCATCACGGCCGTTGGAAATACCAAAAACATTGTTATTCCCGAAGACCACCGCAGAATAAACCTTAAAGGAAGTACCATTATTCCGGGAATCATCGGTATGCACAACCACATGAGAATTCCCCGCTCCGCAATGCTTTCTACGGCTCCAAAACTCTATCTGGCGGCCGGCGTGACGACCATTCAAACGTGTGGAACCGGAAATCCACATGAAGAGGTGGCCATTGCGAATGCCATTGCCAAAGGAGAGCAACCGGGCCCTGAAATCATTAACTCCGGACCTTATTTTAGCGGTCCCGACGGCAAAACCAACTTTGTGCGGTTTACCAATGAGAAAATGGTCCGAGATACCATTCGATACTGGGGCAAGAAAGGTGTAAAATGGTTGAAGGTGTACCGCAACACCCGACCGAGCGACCTGAGTGTAATCGTGGATGAGGCGCATAAAAACAATATAAAGGTCACCGGACATCTTTGTGCGACCACCTACGCCGAAGCTGCCGAAATTGGAATCGATGCCATTGAACATGGTTTTTTACATAGCTACGACCATGCAAGCGGAAAAGAACAGTTCAGTTGTACGGGAAATACGGATTTCCGGACCACCCTGGATATTGACGACGAGGCGGTGAAAAGCGTGCAGCGCCTATTGATCGACAAGGGTGTGGCACTTGGTTCTACCCTGGCCATATTCGAAGCCCAGGCAAATGTAACTGCCGATGCAAGAGCTATTGAAGTGATGGCACCCTATCACCAAAACGCGCACTACGAACGTGAAAAACGGAAACAACAAGCAGGAGCCGACTGGTATTTCAAAAAAGAATGGCTCGGTAAGGCCATGGCCTATGACCGGCAATTTTATAAAATGGGAGGCCTGTTGGTCGCCGGCCTCGATCCCGGGCTGCATAACATGCCGGGGTTTGGCGACCAAAAAAACTACGAGCTGTTCCTTAAAGCAGGTTTTTTACCAGAAGAGGCCATACAGGTAATGACCGCCAACGGTGCAACGTTGATGGGTAGGAGCGATATCGGTTTGATCGCGAAAGGAAAAACCGCAAACCTGGTTGTGCTGGACGGTGACTTGCAAAACGATCCAAAAAGTAACAACAGTGTTCAAAAACGGAATCGGCTATGACCCCGAAAAGCTGATCCGTTCCTTGAGGGGAAATGTGGGGTCGGTAAATGACGACCTCATGACTTATTTTGGTCAAAAAGAACCAACGGAAACCCCGGAACTGTTCGCTCCCGAACTCGTTTCACGATCCGACAGACATGAGTTTGGCTGTACGTTTTCAAAAGATGCCGACGCGTTTTATTTTGGAGTGGATAACAATGGGATTATGGAAATCCACTATTCCAAATTGGCGAAAGGGGTTTGGTCCCCACAAAAAAAACTTTTTGAATCGGATAGCGTCAGTTACAACGATCCCATGTTTTCTCCAGACGAAAAAAGACTCTACTTCATATCCGACCGTGCCCTTAACAAAGAAGCAGTAAAAGATGACATCGA
This sequence comes from Maribacter sp. 2-571, assembly GCF_050589625.1. Taxonomy (NCBI): domain Bacteria; kingdom Pseudomonadati; phylum Bacteroidota; class Flavobacteriia; order Flavobacteriales; family Flavobacteriaceae; genus Maribacter; species Maribacter sp. 2-571. Next base: position 10,588 of record NZ_JBNGOP010000028.1, read on the forward strand.
CATCTGGTATGTAGAGCGGAAAAACAAGGAGTCGGCATGGTCCGCTCCGATCAATTTAGGAGCTCCCGTCAATAGTGAAAGAAATGAATATTACGCTTCTTTTACTAGCGAAGGCACACTATACTTTGCATCAAAAAGTAACTCGGAAAATGCGCCGCGATACGCGTTCGACATCTACAGCGCAGCATATAAAAACGGACGGTTCCTTAACCCGACAATGCTCCCGGAAACCATCAATATGAACCGGTACGAAGCCGACGTTTTCATCGCTCCCGACGACTCCTACATGATTTTCTGCTCCATTCGGAAAAATGGTCTGGGACAAGGCGATCTCTACATCAGTTTTAAGGACGGGAAAGGCCAATGGACAGCGGCCGTAAATATGGGCAGCGACATCAATACCGAAAAGCACGAGCTCTGTCCTTTCGTCAGCACGGACGGGAAATACCTGTTCTACACCAGTAATCAGGACATCTATTGGGTAAGCACGAATATATTGGAACGTTACAGACCGAAAAAAGAAGGGCAGTAGCATAGCGCCAACCGTTTAGGCGACACCTCCGATACGCGGCAACAAGGTATTCGATACGTTTTATTTTGAGGTACGTTGCACCGAAACGTTTGTAATCCTTAACTTTAACATGGTTTCTGCGTTAGCACTTTATCGTGAGAGTCGAAACTGCAATAAATCGAAATCAAAAAATGAAAAAACGTTGGACGGTAATTCTCGGGATACTATTTTTCTGTAGCTGTGCGCCCAAAGTATTTAAAGCGAAATGGACCAAGGAAGTTGCCCCGGAGCGTTACACCGCTCGTTTTGAAACGACCAAAGGAAGTTTTGACGTAGCGGTCACCCGTAAATACTCCCCAAAAGCAGCGGACCGTTTTTACCAATTGGTAAAACACCATTGCTTTGATAATGCCATTTTTTATAGGGTATACCCCGATTTTGTAGCCCAATTCGGTTCCAGTGACACCATAACATATCAAAAATGGAGTTCCCATAAGGTACCGGACGAAAAAGTAGTCCAGGCTAACAAAAAAGGAACGCTTAGTTTTGCAAGGAGCGGCAAAGAGACCAGGACTACCGATCTTTTTATCAATTTAAAAGACAATACCCATCTCGATACAATAACGTACGAGGGAGTTACCGGATTTCCCTCTTTTGGGGTAGTTACCCAAGGCATGTCCGTAGTTGAAGCGCTCCATTCGGAGCATGCCGATACCACAATGGACACCCTCGACCTAATGTACTCGAATAGGGAAGCATTTATGGATCGTTTCCCGTCCTTGGACCTCATCGAACAAATCCGTTTGATTCAAGATTAAGATGCAACGAAGTACTGCAGCAGTTGCGGTACCCCAAAACCAGGCTATTGTTTGGCGGTGACCTAAAAAACAAAAGAGAATGATAGTAGCATGGTGCTGACCGCTTCTCTAAAAGAGATTTCAAATGGAACACCGTACCGCTTGATATTGAAATGATTTATGGATACCCGTAAAGGATGAAATGTAATCGACCATGAGAAACAACAAAAAAATAACCCAACTTTATCTTGTGGTGCTGGCATTGTTTGTGCTACACCCCGCTTTAGCGCAAGGAGACGATAACTATTCGGATATGTTGCTGACCGATTCTTTTAAACTATACCGAGAAGCCGATTTTGAAATGGCCTATCATATTTTTCCATTTCTTAAAGAACGGTTTCTGGAACAACTGGAAGATAGCACAAGCTTTGCCAACCCATACCAGGGGTTATCGGAATACATGGGCATATTACGATCCTCCGATAGCCTAGTGCGAACGTATTCGTGGAGCGAACGCGATTCCGGCTGTTGCCATTCCTCGGAAACCTATGCCCAGTTTAAAACAACCTCCGGAGTCATCAAATATGTGGATCTGGAAGCTATGGAAAATGATGCCGGGGAAGTATTTATTACCGATCTTCAAAAAATAACCATTTCAAAAAAGCCCTATTATCTTATTCTAGGCAATGGAACCTGTTGCGGAGGCAAACATTATAGTACCGCTAGGGTGTACGAAATCACCAAGGATAGCTTACGCCGGTGCGAGGCGGTATTTAATGAAGATGCCGAGATTTATGCCGGGGCGAACCGAGGGCAACGCATTGGATTGTCCTATGACCCCGAAACGGAGACCCTTTCGCACAACGGTTACAAAATGGATGAGGAAACCGGTTTTTACGACCGGGAAAAAACAGTGGTCCAATGGAAACTTACTAAAAACGGATTTCGAAAAATGAAATGAATTGGGGCATTAAGAACATGAATATCAAGGAGGCAAAACAACCTTTCGTGCTATTGCAAAGCAAAAATGGGAAAAGAAAAAAATGGCGAAATTAGATGGCCATTTTAAAGGTAAATTGGAATAACACATTTATATGAGGCGTAAAATGGTATTTGTTATATCCTTGCTGCTGTTGGGACTCGTCTCCAAGCTATGGATAGGAATCTACACGGATGACGAGTTTGATGAAAAGCATGTTTTCATCAAACATCGGCCTATATGGAAGACCTTTTTTTATTCCCCCCGAGGTATGCGCGACCTTGAAACATCAAAAATGCCGTTGGATCAACAAAACGAACAAAAATTGTTTGACGAATTTATAGTACAAGAACGAACGCCTTGAAAGGGTCAAAAGTTAAAAATCACAAAAACAGCTGTTTGTAACTTTTGGTTTAACCTATCTTGTGAACCATAGGGGCCAAAAGCTTCGGCTTTAACAACTTCATTTTCGTTATTTTATAGTACCACGAAAAAATTGAAACCGGTGTTCGCCTTTAAGTGTTTTTAAAAAAACCTCCGCGGCTGGTCCATTATAACTTTCATATTGAATACACTACCTTCTTATAAGCCCTTAATGAAATCACATGAAAAAAGTAGTACTCTTATTGGTTACATCGATAGCGTACAACGCAAACGGAATTGCTCAAAAAGCAAACCCCGAATTCGAAAATTTTATCCGAACCGAACTGACCGCAGGGAACCATACCTTTTCAATCATGACCAACCAAGTAATTTCAAAGACTTGGGAAAAAACCAGAGGTACCGAACAAAATGAAAACATACAGGATACCGATTTTAATGAAGACAAACCTATTTTAGCGTTCAGGTCGTCGGGGACGATTCAATTAAACATAACACATACCGATAGCCTTTGTGTTATCCGTCCCGTTGAAAACAGTTTTTTTCCATCAATCGATATCGATCTTAAATCGCGCGACCTTAAGCTGAACGATCAGCTTATTACAAACGGAAAGGAAGTCGTTATCGATAACAAGAACAATGTATTTAAAAGTGAATGGAGTGGTTACCAATGGCGTTTGTCGAAAACGTCCCTAGCAAACAAGGTTCAACCTAGGGCTACTTTTGGCAAGTTAGAAACAAATAACAACATTTACATTGAAGTTTTATGGATAGAAAATGGTAAAAAAACACATTACCGCCTACTTGACCGCCAGTGATATAAACTACTTACCAATACGACCGAACCGAAAAATATAAGAATTGACAAATACCGTCTACATGATCAAAAACCTAGTTCTCTTTCTTACACCCTTCATGCTGTGTTCCTGCTTTTTCGGAAAGGGAAACGGAATCGAAATGAAAATTAAAAATGATTGTGAAACGACAATAACGGAAGTACGGTTCACCACCACTGAAAAGTTAGAGACCATATACATTGCCGAACTGGAACCGAATGAAGCAGTGTCCCAGTTTTTGCCCATGGCCAGCAATAAAATGGATGGGGCGTACCTGCTTAGCTATACCCGTGCAAACGGCAAAAAAGAAACTATTGAAAGGGGGTATTATACCAACGGTGCTGCCTTGGACCGTTGGATAAAATTTACCATAGCACAGGATACTGTTTTGGTCGACTTTGATGGTCCCGTACATTAAACCTGTTCTTGAATCTTACACCAATTACTTATCAAAAATGATATACGGGCTAAAGTAAAGCTTCGGTAGATTGGTATTAACGTAAAAAACGGTATTCCTAAAATATGCCAAACAGAAGTTAAAGCGTCAATCCCATTCGTTTTGAACAATGGGTTTTAAGTACATTAGCGTATACTGGAAAACACCTTTGCGGTGCCACAGACCCCGTAATTCAATGACTCTTATACTATGATAATCGAGTACCGTTAACAACACCACCTAATGAAAAACCTTGGGCTGATTCTTCTTTTATTACTGAAGTGGCTTAAACTTTTTGTTTGGAACCGAAAATGAAGGCTTTTGCAGCCTGATGAAGTCATTTTTTAATGGCATAGCCTTAGCTACGGTATTCAAAAATGGCAAAGTCAGGGTTCAAAATGCGAAATTTGTAGGTAAAAGAAAAAGTTTAAACCACTTCAATATCCGGTTGTAAGGAACAAACCGGAAAGGAAACGGAAAAACAAACCGATACCACCGCAAGCGCCATGTGGGCGAATTTCATCGCATCACACCCCAAATTCAAAGAAGCGGAACTCCCGGAGGCTTTTTATTTCCATGATAATGAAAAGGATGCGGACCGATTAGCCTCCTTGGTCGTCAACGGAAAAAAACGGGCCAGCTCTGGACTCTATGTTTGGTATGAGGAAGCCAATGCCGATTTGCCCATGATCGGGACCAAGAGCATCGTAACCGACTTTGACGGCACCGCTCGGGCCATTATAGAAATTAAAAAAGTGGATACCATTCCCTTCAATAAAATTAGCGGCACCTATGCCGAAATGGACATGGGTACTTCCATCGCCCCTTTACAAAAATGGAAAAAAGCGCATTGGACTTTTTTTAAAGGCGCGTTGGAACAAAGTGGTGCCCAGGCCTCTGAAGAAATGTTGGTGGTCTGTGAAACCTTTGAGAAAATATGGCCGAAAGACGAGTGAGCTACTTCCCTTGCTTAGCGATTACATACTTCATTTAATACCATTTTTGCTTTAAAATTACCCAAATAAAAAGCAGTCATTTTTTGTTTGGACGAAAAAAAAATCCAAGCATAACACCATTTCTGGTGTGAAACTACACAAATAAAAACCAGGGATTTTTAATGGAGAATTTTAAGGTAGAAATGGTATACCTTTAAGGGGTACTGCTCGACACCTGTAACAGTTTGCCATTGTACAGTTTGTTTCCCGTTAAGGCGAAATCCTTGATATAAGCGGCCATCTCCTTAGCACTGATCGGCGCTTGGTACCCAGGAAAGGCTTCTTCCAACATTTCGGTCTGTACCGCGCCTAGGGCCAATACGTTGAACGATGGTCCGGTCTCCTTAAATTCCTCCGCCCATAATTCGGTAAGGGTGATTACCGCTCCCTTGCTCGAGCTATAGGCCGACAGTCCCGGAAATTTCATACTGCCCTGAACACCCCCCATGGAACTTACGGTGACCACATGCCCGGTTTTGGGCATTCTCGGGAGTACCATTTGGGTCATTGCTGCGACCCCGAATACATTGACGCGGTACACTTCCTCAAAAACCTCCATATCGGTCTCCAAAAAAGGACGGTTGAGCAACTTTCCGGCATTGTTGATCAAGATATCCACCGTTTGGAACTCCGTTTTCAAAAATGCATCGAGTGTTGCCAAATCGGCTTTTTCGGAAAGGTCAAAAGGAAATGTTTTAATGTTTTTATGCGCTAGCGCCGCAATGGGACCGTCATTTCTGGAAAGTGCCAATACCTGATGCCCCGCATCGGCAAACATACGGCAGAGCTCGTATCCGATTCCCCGGCTCGACCCGGTAACGATAATGTGTGCCATTAGTTATAGTTTACTTCGCGTACCGGCGCATTGATAATGCCTTCCATTACCGGAATGGCCCGGTTTACAACATTAGCCATGTGCTCAAAATCCATTTCGGACACCTCATCATCCACTTTGTGGTAATAGTCGTAATTGGTAAAATCGAAGGTACTATAGGTTTGGGACGGCACATTGAACTGTTCGTGAAACGGATAATTGTCCGACCGTTTAAAGAGATTGAACTCCTTGGCCTTTGGTAGGAAACCTGCAAACTTCGATTTCGCATATGCATTGCTCACCTCGGCCAGGTTGGAGTTTTCATAACCGGTCAGGTACAGCAAATAATCCTTGCCCTGCATGGGTACCCCTACCATTTCGAAATTTAGCATAACATAGAGATCCAACCCTTTTTCCTGCAAACGCTGCGCTAGGTGTTGGGAACCCAACAGTCCCTTTTCTTCTGCGGTGAAGAGGGTAAAAAGAATACTTCTCTTGTTGTTGTTTTTGCTTCCAAAATAACGCGCCAATTCTATCACGGTAGTGGTTCCCGTCGCATTGTCGTTCGCTCCGTTGGCTATGGCATCACCTGCCTCTTCGGCAATAAGCCCGATATGATCGTAATGGGCCCCGATGATGACGAACTCCTTTTTCAAGTTCTCATCCTGTCCCTCCAAATAACCTACCACATTAAAAGCCGTTACATCGGCCATATTGGTGAGCGTGTCCTTATAACCGGAGAAATACGGGCGTAGTCCATTCTCCTTAAAACCGTTTTCGATAAAATTGGCGGCCTGTTCGATTCCTGCACTACCCGTATCCCTTCCTTCTAGGGCATCCGAAGCCAAAAACTCCATGATCGACCTAATTTTTGTAGCATCGGTAAAGGCACCGTTAAATTCTTTAGGAGGCATGGAACCGGGTGCTTCCATTTTGGTCGCTTCGTTCGCAGTGGATCGGGCGGTCGCCGCTCCGGCATTTACGGGAGTAGTCTCGTTCAAGGTAACCGTTTGGTTCACCTTGGTGGAATTACACCCTAGGAACGCCAATACCGTTAATAAGGCCATATATTGGATTGCAGGTATTTTCATCTGTGTTGCTATTTAGTTCTAAAGATAAAAAAAGCATCCCGGATATTCCGGGATGCCCAAATTCGTTTCCTCCATCTGATTCGATCTATGCCAACATGGTCACAGGATTCTCCAGGTAGGCTCGCAAGGTCTGTAAAAAGGACGCTCCGGTTGCACCATCGACAGTTCTATGATCGCAGGCCAACGAAACCGTCATCGTATTCCCTACAACGATCTCACCGTTTTTCACAACAGGTTTTTGAACGATCGCCCCTACCGATAAGATGGCGGAATTCGGTTGGTTGATAATGGAGGTAAATTCAACGATACCGAACATTCCCAAATTGGATACCGTAAACGTACTGCCCTCCATTTCTGCTGGGGCCAGTTTTTTGTTTCTGGCCTTTCCCGCCAAATCTTTTACCGAGGCCCCAATTTGGGTAAGGCTCATCTGATCGGTAAATTTCAATACGGGTACCATTAGACCGTCTTCAACGGCAACGGCTACTCCTACGTGAATATGATGGTTATAACGTGTAGTATCACCGTTCCAAGTAGTATTTACCTGTGGATGCTTTTTTAAGGCCATGGCCGCCGCTTTGACCACCATATCGTTAAAGGACACTTTGGTCTCGGGCAAGCTATTGATCTGTACGCGCGAAGCCATGGCATTATCCATATCGACCTCGATCATCAAATAATAATGCGGTGCGGTAAATTTGGATTCCGCCAATCGCTTGGCAATCGTTTTCCGCATTTGCGAATTCTTGACCTCTTCGCTTCCCTCTTCGCCAACAGGCAGGTTGATCGGTGCCAAAGCCGCAGCAGCTGTTGCGGGAGCGGTAGTGGCCGTTTCTGCAACCGGAGCCGTTTGGGCACTGGGCTTGTAATTTTCAACATCTTTTTTAACGATGCGTCCATGGTCTCCCGTTCCGGTAACCTGGGACAAATCGATACCCTTGTCCGAAGCGATGCGTTTGGCCAAGGGCGATGCGAATATACGCTGCCCATTGGCGGTATTGTTCACTGTTGTCTCCGCAGCAGCAGGCTGTTCTTGCGCAACTTCGTCCTTTGCTACCGGGGCCGCTTCCGCTTTCTCGGCGGCAGGTTTTGCGTTCAAAACGGCATCAACATCGGTGCCTTCCGGACCGATAACCGCCAAAACGGCATCAACCGGAGAAGACTCCCCTTCCTTGATACCGATATATAACAATGTTCCCGAATAGAACGATTCAAACTCCATCGTTGCCTTATCGGTCTCTATTTCCGCTAAAATATCGCCTTCTTCTATTGTATCGCCCACACTTTTTAACCATGCGGCTACGGTACCTTCTTCCATGGTATCGCTCAAACGTGGCATTTTCACTACTTCCACACCTTCCGGAATTTCAGAGGTCGTTTCGGTTGCACCTGCATCGGCAGTTGCTGCCTGTTCCGGGGCACTATCCGCAGCTTCTGAACCGCTATCGGTATCTTCTGTGGTAGCACTGCCGTTAAGCAATCCAGAAATATCTTCACCTTTTTCACCGATAATGGCCAAAAGCGAATCTACAGGGGCTCCATCGCCTTCCTCGATTCCGATATGCAAAAGGGTACCTTCATGAAAGGATTCAAATTCCATGGTAGCCTTGTCGGTTTCGATTTCGGCCAAAATATCTCCCTCTTCGATCTTGTCCCCTACTTGCTTGAGCCATTTTGCAACGGTACCTTCTTCCATGGTATCGCTTAGGCGGGGCATATTGATTACTTCTGCCATCTACTTAAAGTTTATGTGGTACAAATGGAAAGTCTTCCTGTTCGTATACCATGTCATACAATTGCTGTGTTGGTGGGTAGTCCGATTCCTCCGCGAATTTCTCGCATTCGGATACCATTTCCTTCACCCGCTTATCGATTGTCTTGATCTCTTCTTCGGTAGCGTAGTCGTTTTCCTTGATAACGTCCAGCACTTTGGTGATCGGGTCTATTTTTTTGTATTCCTCTACTTCTTCCTTGGTTCGGTAGTGTTGTGCATCCGACATGGAGTGCCCTCGGTATCGGTATGTTTTCATTTCCAAGAAAGTTGGTCCGCCACCGGTTCTAGCCCGTTCTATGGCCTTGCTCATCTCTTGCGCGACCGTAACGGGATCCATACCATCGACAGGGCCGCATGGCATTTCGTATCCCAATCCCAACTTCCAAATATCGGTCGAGTACGAGGTTCGGGCCACTGAGGTTCCCATGGCATACCCATTGTTCTCACATACGAACACTACGGGCAGTTGCCATAACATCGCCAGGTTAAAAGTTTCGTGCAACGAACCCTGCCGAACGGCTCCGTCGCCCATATAACATAAGGTTACGTTATCCCTTCCGGCATACTTATCGCCAAAGGCCATTCCAGCCCCCAAGGGTATCTGCCCCCCTACGATACCATGTCCGCCATGAAAGCGGTGTTCTTTTGAAAAAATATGCATGGATCCACCCATTCCCATGGATGTTCCGGTGACCTTTCCAAAAAGTTCCGCCATTACCTTTTTGGGGTCGACCCCCATACCGATCGGTTGAACGTGGTTTCTATAGGCAGTTATCATCCGATCTTTTGTCAGATCCATCGCGTGCAGAGCACCTGCCAAAACCGCTTCTTGACCATTATATAGGTGTAAAAACCCTCTTACTTTCTGCTGAATGTACACAGCGGCAAGCTTGTCTTCGAACTTGCGCCAGAACAACATATCCTCATACCATTTTAGATAAACTTCCTTGGTAATTTTTTCCATTGATCGTTTCTTATTGTATTCTATACTTTGTTTTGGCCAAAAGGCACGCCCATTCCGTTTTGCGGAAAACAAAAATACATATTAAATCAATAGTGGAAAAGCAATTAAAGTCAAAAGCTTTGCACAAAAAACCATATTAAAACCACCGCCTATAGCGACGGCTTTTTGAGGTGGATAAGGGCTACTTGCCTTATGCCATTTTTGCTTTAAAATCATCCAAACAAAAAGCCGTCATTTTTTGCTTGGACGAAAAATCAGAATCAGGCATAGCAGTAGCTACAGTTGCTTTTTATTTTGAAGTATAAACGGAAAAGGGCAATTTTTAATGGGTAATTTTAAGGTGAAAACGGTATTACTTTAAAAATGTACTATTGAAAGCCAAGGGCAATAGATCGGCCATGGCCTCGGCGATGAATACCGGACCGACGGCACCCATAAAAAGAATGCGAATGGGCGCTTTTTGTTTAGTTTCGTATTCCGAGATGGACTGCCGACAGTTTCCGCAAGGAGCCGCAGGGCGGTCAACGGTATAGGCCTTGGCGGACGCGGTGATGGCAATGGCGGTTATCGTTTCGCCAGGGTACAACGCTCCGGCATGAAAAATTGCTACCCGCTCGGCACATAGCCCGCTCGGGTAACTTGCATTTTCCTGATTGCTTCCGATCACTATAGCACCATTTTCCATCAATACCGCGGCACCTACATGAAAGTTGGAGTACGGGGCATAGGCACCCTCGCGTGCCGCAATCGCTTTTTGCATTAAATTCCTTTCGTCGGGCGCAAGCGCCGCAATCGATTCCACTTCGGAAAGTTCAAATGAGATGTTGTGTTTTTGCATGTTATTGTGCTTGGTTGACGATGCCCAAGGCCGCTTCTCGCGAGGAAAGGCCAAAAAAACCTTGATCCTGACCGTAACCTCAAAACATCAGGGTTAGGCCCAAACCCGGAAAACATCTGGTTTTATTGGATTTTCGACCTCAAGAGGAAGTTCCAATACATAAACCGGATTAAAGATACCGTATTTTACCGGTATCGGGGACGGCCTATAACCTCCGACAAAAAAACCCGCTTTTGGGCGGGTTTTTTACTATGCTATTTCGTTGACCGTTATCGTTAGTCGTTGAACATTTCCTCGCCCAAATTGAAGGCCAGCGAGAAACGTAATGAATTTTCCAAAGGATTTTTAATCTGCGAAGTTGAGAACAGATACGATAGATCTACCTGGACCACATTAAACTTGAAGCCGGCACCCAAAGTAAAAAACTTTCTGGCCCCTTTTTCCTCGCTCTCGTTAAAATATCCAGTACGGATCATGAAGGAATCCTGATAGGTATACTCTGCCCCAAGGGCCCAAGTAAATTCCTTCAATTCTTCACCAAAACCGTCAGGTGCATCACCGAACGACTCAAAAACACCGTTAAAGAATCCGATTTGCTGATACTCGTCGTTATCGGCGGCATCAATATCGCCATCACCGTCAAAATCCCTAGGGGTCGGTACCAACAGCTTATTTAACTCCGTAGTAAAAGAGATAACGTTATCTTGATCCAAAATCATATCGAACCCGACACCAAGACCCAAATTGGTCGGTAAAAAGTTCTCTTGTCCGCCTTCATCATATTGTATCTTACCACCAAGGTTGGAAATATTGAAACCGGCTCTCCAACGACCATCGAAACTGCTGTAACCAATTTCTCTTGAACGATAGTATCCGGCCACATCAACGGCGAAGGCATTGGCCGCTTGGGTATCCGTTCCAGAAACCGTTTGAGGCAAACGAAGGTTAGAACTGATAAACCTTCCACCGACCGCCATAGAAAATGTGGGGCTCAATTTGCGGGTATATGAACCGTCTAAAGCCAATTCGTTCGGTTTCACCACGGTAGCTTCCTCCAAAATGGTTTGTCGCAATTCAATTTCGCCAAGCGTAAAATAGCGCAAGCCAACGGCAAAGGCACTTTGATCATCAATTTTATTGTAGTAACTACCGGAAAGCAATCCGATATCCCGAATAACACTTTCCAAATAAGGGGTATATCCTACGCTAATACCCATTTTGCGCTCCGCAAAGGCAAATTTGGCCGGGTTCCATTGCTGGGAATAGGCATCGGTAGAAGTAGCCACTCCCATATCGGCCATACCCGCCGACCTTGCATCTGCCGCGATCGTTAAAAAAGGCACCGCGGTCGTAATGACCCTGTCGTTGTCCTGTGCAGACACTTTACACATCACGGTAAGTAGCGTCAAAAGCACTAATTTTTTCATTTTTTCCATTTAAATTTGTTAGTTATTTGTCCATAGAAAATGCTCCCATCGTATGGTTGTTTCACATGGTTAAACGACCAATTTATGATATTCTTATATAAGGAGTGTTTTTTTTCGATATAATGGTCTTTTTTGATAAAAAACAGTTTATTAACGACAACCATCATCGATGAAGTCCGACTTAAAGCGGGCAAATGGCTTTCTATAGAATTGGTCGGCAAAGAAAAGAGGGTATTGGATACTATATCGGTTTTTATGTCGTTATCAAGGTAACCTACCGTTTTGGCAGTTTATTGTTGTCGATTTGAATAATATGTAAAAAATTCCGATGGAATAAAATATATGGCCCAAATCAACGTTTTACATGCCGAAAGTGACATTAAAATTAATCAAAATACAAACCTGAATTGCTCTGAACAGGCATTTCGAACATTTGAACTCAAGTCCTAATTATGAAAAAACAGTTTATCAAAGTTGTACTTTCTTGCGCAGTTGTCGCAGGCGGCTTTACGGTTACCAGCTGTAAAAAATCCTCTGGCGGAAAAGATGTTTCTAGAGCGACCGGCTGGAAAATCAACGCAAAAGAAGGAGGTTTCCAATACAATACCGATTTCAAGGAGCAAGAAACCGCTCCCGGTCTGGTATTTGTAGAAGGTGGTACGTTTACCAAAGGTAAGGTACAAGATGACGTAATGCACGATTGGGACAATACACCTACATCACAGCACGTACAGTCGTTTTACATGGATGAAACGGAAGTAACAAATGTGATGTATCTGGAATATTTAGACTACCTGAAAAGTGTATATCCTCCAGAAAATCCGATGTACGCCAATATTTATAAAGGTGCATTGCCCGATACTTTGGTATGGAGAAACCGTTTGGGCTTTAACGAAACCATGACCAACAACTATTTGAGGCACCCTGCTTATGCGGAGTATCCTGTTGTAGGTGTCAATTGGATTCAAGCGACCCAGTTTGCCGAGTGGCGTACGGACCGTGTGAACGAAGTATTGTTGGAGCGTGAGGGCTATTTGGCCAAGGACGCCAAGTACAAGGCAGCTACCGGCGAAGTAGGCGGAACGTTCAGTACGGAAGCGTATTTGAACCGACCTGAATCGGTTTATAATGGTCAAATCGATTCGTTACAGGGAAAACAGAAAAAAGACAGTGTAAATACCTATGCCAAGCGCAGCAGTGGTGTTATTATTCCGGAATATCGTTTACCAACGGAAACGGAATGGGAATATGCCGCTCAGGCAAACCAAGGCTCAAGGGAATACAACAACTACAGAGGACGTAAAAAATATCCATGGGAAGGTGATTATACCAGAAATGGACAACGCGTAGGACGTGGTGACCAATTGGCCAACTTCAAGCAAGGAAAAGGAGATTACGGTGGAATTGCCGGATGGTCCGATGATGGTGCCGATATTACCGCACAGGTAATGTCCTACAAACCAAACGACTTGGGATTGTATGATATGGCGGGTAACGTTGCCGAATGGGTAGCCGATGTATACCGACCTATCGTTGACGATGAGATAAGTGATTTCAACTACTACAGGGGTAACATTTACATGAAAACGGCCATCGGCGAAGATGGAAAAGTAAATATCCTTAGGGACAGCATCATGTACGATACCCTACCTAACGGTAAAATTGTAGCGGTAAACCTTCCGGGAGAAATAAAAATGGTTCCGGTGGACGAAAACGAAACCTATTTAAGAACCAATTTCGATTCCAGTGATAACCGAGGATATCGTGATGGTGATGCAGGTTCATCGAGATTCTTTGATCAGTTCAGTGACGAAGAGGATGAAGAGGACCAAAGAAAAATGTACGATTCCCCAAAACACAAGGTGGAACGCGATTCTTCGGGCAACCTGATCCGTCAGTACGATAAGTCGAACAACAGAACTACCCTGATCAATGATGAAGTAAGGGTATTCAAAGGAGGCTCTTGGAGAGACCGTGCCTATTGGTTAGATCCTGCACAACGAAGGTACTTGCCACAATACATGGCTACCGATTATATCGGTTTCCGATGTGCCATGTCCAGAGTTGGTTCCAAGTCGAAAACAAAGAACAAAACACCACGCGGCAAGAAAGCAAAATAAGCCCCGTAAGCATAGCATAAGTTAAAGTCCCGACCTCACCGTCGGGACTTTTTTTATACTTTTGTTTTATGACGATTCCTGAATTACACTCCCTGTTTTTAAAGTACCCCACGGCGGTTACCGATACCCGTAACATAATTCCCGACAGTATCTTTTTCGCCTTAAAAGGGGAACATTTTAACGGGAACCGATTTGCCTCGGAAGCCTTGGAAAAAGGGGCAGCCTATGCCGTTGTGGACGAAGCGGAATACCGAACGGACGATAGGATCGTTCTGGTGGACGATGTGCTAAAAACACTTCAGCAACTTGCCACCTTCCACCGTCGCCATAGCAATGCAAAGGTCATCGCACTGACCGGTAGCAACGGAAAAACGACCACCAAGGAATTGATACGGGAGGTACTTTCCAAAAAATACGCGACCATTGCCACCAATGGCAATCTGAACAACCATATTGGGGTGCCGCTCACCTTGTTATCGATCGCGGAGGATACCGAAATGGCCATAGTGGAAATGGGTGCCAACCACCAACGGGAAATCGCTTTTTTGGCCGATATCGCGCAGCCGGATTTCGGATACATCACCAATTTTGGAAAGGCCCATTTGGAGGGCTTTGGCGGTGTGGAAGGAGTGATCAAAGGAAAGAGCGAACTGTACACCCATTTATTGGAACACAAAAAGTCGGTTTTCATGAATGCCGATGACCCCATCCAGCATGAAAAACTGGGTGCCTATATTCATAAGTTCGGTTTCAGTACGGCGAACGAACAATTTTACCGTATTGATTTTCTGGGGGCTGACCCATACGTCAACCTTAGGTTTGAGGGAACAACGATAGCCACCCACCTGATCGGGGCATATAACTTTACCAACTGCGCCGCAGCGGTGCTCATGGGAAAGTATTTTAATGTGACCCCGGAACACATCAAACAAGCATTGGAAACCTACGTACCGGACAACAACCGTTCCCAAGTTTTGGAGAAAAACGGCCATCACATTATTTTGGATGCCTACAATGCCAACCCCACGAGCATGAGGGCGGCATTGGAGCACTTCAGAACGCTCTCGGGTAACACGAAAACCATTTTCTTGGGGGATATGTTCGAGCTGGGCGATGTCGCCCAAAAGGAACACCGATCGCTTGCCGACAAGGTAGCCAAAATGCAGTTCGATGCTGTTTATTTGGTCGGGGAACACTTTAAGGATACCAATACCGACCTGCCCACCTTTGCCTCCTTCGATGCCTTGAAGGAGCACCTGCTTACACATCCTATAGCGGCAAAAAGCACCCTACTGATCAAGGGGTCGAGAGGGATGGCCTTGGAAAGGGTTTTGGACCTTGTTTGAAGTAGTTTATATGTTTTCCTCGGGATTTCTTTGGGTGGCGATGGGCCTCCCCTGTAGGACGGGTACCGCATCCTATGATTACGACAATTTTCCTACGGTACTAACGAAACTTATAAAATGCTATTCCCCCTACTCCAACGTTTTTTTCAAGGTTCCGCACTGTA
This sequence comes from Maribacter sp. 2-571, assembly GCF_050589625.1. NCBI lineage: Bacteria > Pseudomonadati > Bacteroidota > Flavobacteriia > Flavobacteriales > Flavobacteriaceae > Maribacter > Maribacter sp. 2-571. Next base: position 26,061 of record NZ_JBNGOP010000028.1, read on the forward strand.
GCATGGCATCTCCAAAATAGGGGTTACGGATTTTTTCTTCCAAACTGATCCAAGTTGCGCCTTTGTTCCCATCCGCCATCGGACAAAACTGTACGTACAGCGGTTTGTCCAAATCGGTCATCGAAGTCGCTAGGTGTATCAATTGTTCCGATAGTGGCTTAAAAGCCTTGCGTTGTTCGGCCAATTGGTTCGATTCCGATAGGGAGACCGTCCATTTCTTAAGTTGGCCCATGTAAGCCACAATTTCCTTGGGCAGTTGCCCGGTATCGATTGCCGACAGTTCCGCTAACAGTTCCTTCGCCGCCAAGGATGCTTCGCTGGGTTTTGATGCTACCAAAGCTTCCTTGACTTGAACGTACCGCTGAAAAACCGTTTCGAACGTTGTCGCGCCGACCCCCTTCAAGGGTAACGGAACGGTACTGCCTTCAATATCCGTATCCGCCCCTTTTTGTGACATCATCGACTTTTTCCCGGACAATTGCGCTGCCGCATCTATGGTAAACGTGCCATTGGTTACCACTTCATCACCGGACGACAAACCATTGATCACAATGTAGCTGTCCCCCAAAACATTTCCCAAGTCGACTTCCACCATTTCAAAAGAAGGCTTTGTGCTATCGGGTTTTACGTAGACCAGCGAACGTTTTCCCGTCCATAGCACTGCCGATTTGGGTACGGTGAGCACTTGCTCCTCCATAGCGACCGCTACACGCCCCTCAACGAACATCCCCGGTTTCAATGCCCCGCTTTTATTGACCATTGTGGCCCGTACGGAAACGGTACGCTTTTCAGTGTTCAGAACGGGCTCTATAAAATCGACTTTTGCGGTATACGCTTCTCCTTGAAACGCTTTTGAGGTAATGGTAATTTCCTGTCCGTTTCGCAACATCGGCAATTGACTTTCGTAGGCGTCAAAAACGGCCCATACGGTGTAAAGGTTGGACACCCGGAAGAGCGCATCGCCCTGTTCATAAAAATTGCCCTCGGAGGCGAGCACTTCGGTCACCGTTCCGGAAACATCGGCGAAAATCGGGAAGTTCAGTATGGGTTTACCTGTTTTTAACACCTCATCGATCTGTGCATCGGTAAGCTTCCATAGCCCCAAAGTGTTCCGGGACGAAGCGAAGAGCTTCTCATGCGTTTCCCGGTACGAGGCCGAGGTGAGCAACTTGTCCTGTGCCAGATACATATCGGGAGCATAAATGGTGCCCAGTTTTTTCCCTTTCTTGATGTACTGCCCTACATAATTGATGTTCAGTGCCTCGATACGTCCGTCGAAAATACTGGTCTGCACGGCATCGGTACGTTCGTTAGTGGTTATTTTACCGGAAAGCTGCAAGGTGTTTTCATCAAAGGAACCTAGCCCTATAGTCGTAGTTTCTACATTTGCTAACGCCAGGGCATCCTCGCTCATCTGAAACCGGTTCGACGATACCTTTGTTTCCGTTGCACCTTTTGTCAAATCCATGCCGCATAAGGGGCAAGTACCCATGTCCCCTTTTCGTACCTCGGGGTGCATTGCACAGGTGTATACCGCACCCTTCTCGACCGTGGTACCGTTTGCATGATCGGCATGCCCCTTTTCGCCAAAAAAGAAGTAACCGATGAGCAGCCCCAAGAGCAGCACTCCTATATATCCGCCATATTTCTTGATAACTTCCATAAATTCCTTAATCCAACTTTTCGGTTTTCAATTTCGACTCCTGCAGCCAAGCAAAGAGCACCGGCACAACAAAAAGGGTTATCAGGGCCACCAGCATTCCCCCAAAAACGGGAATCGCCATAGGCACCATAACATCGCTCCCCCTTCCAGTAGCCGTTAAAATCGGCAAAAGTGCCAATATGGTGGTCGCAGTGGTCATCAAGCAAGGTCGGATACGTCTTTTTCCCGCCTCCAACACGGCATCCCGAATACCCTGTGCCGTTTTGGGTCGATTTACGCCAAAACGTTGTTTCAAATAGGTGGCCATGACCACTCCATCGTCCGTGGCAATACCAAAAAGGGCAATGAACCCTACCCACACGGCAACGCTCAAATGTACCGTACGTACACCGAACAGTTCCCTAAAATTAAGGGAACCGGCCCCAAAATTCATAAACCAATCCTGACCATACAACCAGATCAACAGGAAACCGCCGGAAAAAGCGACCGCCACCCCCGTAAATACCATAAAGGAAATGGCCAAAGATCGAAACTGCACATACAGGATCAGCAAGATAACCAACAATACCAAGGGGATTACAAAAAGTAGTGTTTTGGCGGCTCTTTGCTGGTTTTCATATGTTCCCGTAAAGGAATATTGGATACCCGATGGTAGTTTTAAACTGCCGTTCTTCAATGCCAGCGTAATTTGCGCCTTGGCATTTTCTACCACGGTTACTGGAGCCTCGTCGCCCGAACCATCAAAAAGTATATACCCGACCAAAAAACCGTCCTCGCTTTTTATGGTCTGCGGTCCCCGCTCATATCGTACCTGCACCAAGTCTGACATTGGAACATCCGTTCCATCATGTGCCCGTACATAAACGTCTTTCAACGCTTCAGGGCTGTTCCGATATTCTCTGGGATACCGAACCCGAACACCATAGCGCTCGCGACCTTCCACAGTTTCGGTGAGCACCTTGCCACCCACCGCAACTTCAAGTACTTCCTGCACCTTGGCAATGGAAATTCCATATCGTGCAATACGGTTGCGGTCGATATCCAGCAACAAATAGGGTTTACCGATAATACGGTCCGCAAAAACCGCCTCGCTATTTACCCCGGGAACATCCTTTAACAAGCTTTCCAACTGTAGTCCAAAAGCGGCTATCTGCTCCAGGTCCTGTCCTTTAATCTTGACTCCCATGGGTGCGCGCATGCCGGTTTGCAACATTACCAAACGTGTTTCGATCGGTTGTAGTTTTGGCGCAGAAGTTATTCCGGGCAAGGCCGTGGCCGTTTGAATGGCGTTCCAAATGTCTTCTTTGTTCCTGATGTGCTCCCGCCAATTGCGGTAAAATTCCCCTCCGTTATCGGGTATCAATTCCTTGGCTTCCACGCCGCTCCCGGAGGAAACGACATCGCCCCGTATCGTTTTGAAACGTCCATTTTTATCGGTGGCAAAGGGTATGGGTTTGCCCTTTCCGTCCAAAATATATTCGGGTTTGTAGCGTATTACATTCTCGAACATCGACAAAGGGGCAGGGTCCAATGCGGAAGCGGTCCTACCTGCTTTGCCCACTGCCGTTTCGATTTCCGGCATGTTGGCAACGGCCATATCCAATTGGGCCAAAACCCGTTTGTTTTCTTCGATACCGGCATGGGGCATCGCACTCGGCATGAGCAAATAGGCTCCTTCATCCAGCGCGGGCATGAACTCTTTCCCCGAACCGAGCATTATGGATAGTCCTAGGACGATAAGCACCAAGGGAATACTTAAAAAGGACCATCGATTGCCCATGGCCCAAAGCAGTATGCGTTCGTAATACCTCCCAAAAAATCGTATTCCCCCAAGAACCAGTAGGCATATCACCGCAACAAAAAGAACGTTCCAAAATACGTTCGCCCCAAAGCCCAATGGTCGCCAATAATACCCCAATAGACAGAGCATGGCGAACACACTCCAATAGCGTTGTATTTTGTTCTTTTGGGTAGCTTCGGTTCTTTTAAAAGTCGCCAAAAAACCTATCGCGCCCAACCCGATCAGAAACAGTCCGGAGGCATACCCTATGACCATAATTGCGATTCCGATTAGGATACAGAGTACATCCATCGTTCTTTCCTTTTTTACGGCTTTCCGCTTCTTTTTGAACAACCGTGCGGCAAATGGCGGAATTACGAAAAACGTAACGATCATGGCCGCGGTCAATGCAGCGGTTTTGGTAAAGGCCAAGGGTATGAACAATTTCCCTTCGGCACCTGTGAGGGTAAATACGGGAACAAAACTAACGATAGTGGTCAGGCCAGCGGTGATAATAGCACCGGAAACCTCTTTTGTAGCTTCAAAAACGACCGTATTGATGGCACGTCCTCCTTTATTTAACTGAAGATGCCGAACAATGTTTTCCCCAAGAATGATTCCCATATCGACCATGGTACCAATGGCTATGGCAATACCGGACAGGGCCACGATGTTGGCGTCTACCTGAAATAATTTCATCGCGATAAACACCATCAGCACCGCAATGGGCATTAAACTGGACACCAGAACGGCAATCCGGAGGTTGTAGAGCAACACTAGAATAACCAAAACAACGATCAACGCCTCGAACAACAGGGCGTTCCCCAAGGTATCCAAGGTTTCGTTAATGAGCTTTGAACGGTCGTAAAACGGAACTACCGTAAGTTTTGAAATGCGACCGTCCTTCAGCTTTTTTGATGGTAGGCCCGGTGCGAGTTCGGCTATTTTTTCTTTTATCGCGGCGATGGTCCGCATGGGGTTCGCCCCAAAACGCGACACCACCACCCCACCGGCCACTTCGGCACCGTTCTTATCCAAAATGCCCCTTCGCTCGGCCGGCCCAAGTGATACATTGGCAATATCCTTGATACGGACCGGGGTAAAGTTCTGGACCGCAACTTCGGTGTTTTCGATGTCCTCGATACTCTTGATATATCCAAGGCCCCGTACATAGTACTCGGCCTTGTTTATTTCGAGAGTTTTTGCACCCACATCCTTATTGCTTTCTTTTACCGCGGCAACCACCTCGGAAAGTGCTATTCCGTATTGGCGCATGAGCTCCGGGGCGATATCAATTTGATATTCCTGCACATAGCCGCCTATGGAAGCTACTTCGGATACTCCGTTTGCCGACGCCAGCGTATTTTTTACATAAAAATCCTGAACGCTACGGATCTCGTGCAAATCCCAACCACCGGTAACCTTTCCATCGGCATCCCTTCCCTCCAGGGTATACCAGAACAACTGGCCCAAGGCTGTCGCATCAGGGCCCAAACGTGGCCGGACCTCTTCGGGCAATAAATTGTTGGGCAGGGCATTCAGTTTTTCCAAAAGCCGGCTTCGCGACCAATAGAAATCGATATCGTCGTCAAAAATGACATAGATGCTGGAAAAACCGAACGTTGAGGTGCTGCGGACCGTTTTTACACCGGGCACACCCAGCAGATTAGAACTGAGCGGGTAGGTAATCTGATCTTCGATATCCTGGGGCGACTTTCCTTCCCATTCCGTATATACGATCTGCTGATTTTCACCAATATCGGGAATGGCATCGACGGCCACGGGGTCCTTGGGAAACAAGCCGTTACCCAGATCAAAAGGTAGGTGCAAATACCCCCACCCTACCACGAGGATCAGTAGCAGTAATGCCACTACTTTATGATCGATTAAAAATTTGATGCTTCTGTTTAGCATTCGCACAGTGCAAAAGAGATCCGTTCGTCGAAAAACCCCCGTAAACCTTAACGTTCAAAAGTACTAAATGATTGCGAAGAACAAGGGCATTTTACAAAGAAGCGCTAATGCAAATACCGAGCCATCGGTGGCAGAAATAAAAAGATATGAAGTAGATCCCCCTTATATTGAAACGAAGTTGGTGCTACAGGCCCAGAATATCCGCAAAACGGGTGAAAAGAAGTGTGACCGCTTGGCGGTTGTCACCATTGAAAATAATGTAACGGCAAGTTTTAGGAAGCGGTAAGACCCAGTAATACGAATTATTAGTTAATACCATTTCTACCTTGAAGCTACCCAAATAAAAAGCAAAAATGGAATAATACCATTTTAACTTTGAAATAGCACTAATAAATCGTTTCTTTTACAGCTGTCCTTCGTTAAAAAATAGAACCGTAGCTAAGGCTATGCTTCCATTTTTTGCCTCGAACAACTAAAAAATAATTCAATTTCTATACGCGCGATTTCAAAGTTAAAATGGAATAAAAGGGCAGGGGAAATTGTGGGAACCCTACCCTTTCCAACAACTCAACTATCCGACCTTAACCCTATTTTCCACAATTTCCTTGATCGGAACAACCAATTTTCCATTTTCGGTGGCAAGCACGACAAAAATCGTATCGATGGCCGTTATGGTACCCTTGGTACCGTTCAACTCAATGGTATCGCCTATCGCAAAATTCTTTCGGGCATAGAAGGTCGCCAAAAGATTGGACAACATTTCCTTGGACCCCAAACCGAAGGCAATACTGAATGCGAGCAAAAATGCGCCCAAGACCAACGTGAAATTATTCGTAATGATCGCTGTATCGATTCCCGCCTGGTTTAAAGCGGTAATGGTCACAAAGATCACCAGCAGGCAAAAAATGATACTACTTACCAATTTCCCACCGGAAAACCCCATCGATTTGAAAACACCGGACAATGCTTTTTTAATCATTTGTGCAGCAAACATGCCTACCATAAAAATGACCAACGCACTCAAAAGAATAGGGAGGTAGCGCAATAAATTAGCAATTTCCGAGGAGATGATATGGAGCTTTAAGGTGTCCGCTGCGGCTATGATAAATACCAATAACAGCAGGCCTTTTACAAACCCGAGCAATATTTTGGAAACATCGATCTTTACTTGGCTATCACCAAAAAGTTGTGCCTCCTCTATTTTTTTGGACAGTCCGTCGATATTGGCCAATTTCAGCAGTTTCTTGAGCATGAACCGGATCACCTTATGAATGAGCCATCCAAAAAAGAGAATGACCAAAGCCCCGATGACATTGGGCAGTATGGAGGCGATATCCCGGATCACAGATCCAAGGGTCTCCGTAACGATGTCTTTCCATTCCGTAATTTGTTCCATAATATTCTAGAGGTTTAAAGTGTGTTATTATTCAATATTCGGATTTGTCTTGAACATTCCGCCGACAACCGATTTATAGTTGCAGGTAAAAAGAGATGCCATTTCCATAGCCAATTTGGCCATGGCCACATCGTTCATGACTTTTCCTCTCATTTCTTCGGGAACATCTTTTAAAGAGCGTTCCATATCTTGAAATACGTTTCTTTTTTGTTCTGCCATTTATGGTATTTTATGATACACTTCTATCAACTTTGCTTTTGCCCTTTTAAGTCTCATTTTTACGGCACTTTCCCCAATGCCCAGAACGTTACATAATTCTTTGATGGGAATACCGTCCTGATACTTTAGCAATAATAGTTTTTTGTCCTCCGGGTCGATACGTGTCAAAGCAATCTTCAATTTATCCAAGGGGATGCTATACAGGCTTTCATCATCTACTTCTGCCGCCTTGGTCACCTCTTCGGATAGTACATCCGATTTATCACTGATCTTACGCTCCTTGTTCCTGTTCACGTGGTTCACGCAAAAATTATAGGTAAAGGCATATACCCAGGTTGAAAATTTGGAGCGCCCCTTAAAACCTCCCAATTTTACGAACAACATTAAAAAAACATCCTGGGTAAGATCCTCCGCCTCCTGATCGGACTTCGAAAAAATAGAACATTTATGATATATTCTTTTGGCATAACGATCATATAGCAAACCGAACAACATGGTATTGTTGTCCTTTACGATCTGTTCTACCAGTTCTTCGTCAGTCATTGTTATGGCGGCGTTGTCCGTCTCCAAGATATCAATTTAGTGTATCGGTTAATTTATTGAGACCCAATATTTAAAAAAAAGTCACTTTTATCGTTACGTTTTTAAAAAAAAATAAAGGGACACCGTTCCGTGCCCCTTTTAAAACCAAAAAAATAGTTAATATGGTAGTGTTTACTTCTGGTTTAAGTTTTTAGTACCGCCATCTTTTTCTATCAATAGCAATTGTTTTGATTTTTTTTGCTTCAATTTTCCAAAAAAATAAGGAAGGATGTGCACGAGGGAAATAAAAAAAATAATAGTGCTAAACAAAAAAAGCGGATGTTCCAATATGTATGTTTCCATTATAAAACTCGGGTCGGTTAGTGTTCTCTATATAGTAAGACACCATTAAAATTGAAAAGTCACTTTTTAAACCAAAAAAAATCATTTTTAATTTTCACCCTAATAAAATAAGGCCTTTTGAAGGGAAATAAACATAAAAAAAAGCTTCCAATAACGACTGGAAGCTTTTATAGTGGGTCATATTGGATTCGAACCAATGACCTCTGCCCTGTCAAGGCAGCGCTCTAAACCAACTGAGCTAATGACCCATTTAAGGAGGGCAAAAATAGCCAAAAGATCGAGATTATTGCAGCGGAAAGATAAAAAAATAGAATGGACGTAACAGTTTACCAAGTATATTCCGGAGGGGCAATACCATTAATGCGCAGATAAAGGTTTGCCTTGGCGCGATGATTGGTGAGGTGATCTTGTACATAAAATAAGGCAAAGGCCCTGCTCACGGTATTTCCGCTATGGAACATGGTGCATTTTTGGTCCAATGTTTCTTGATCAATGGTACGCACCACGGTTTCAGTATATGCAAAGCTCGTTTTCAATAGGGCTATAATGGCCTGCTTGTCCAAATCGTCCGCATTTGGTGTATGGGGCCTTACCTCAAAACCTTGGACGTAGCGTTTGGTCAAAAGCGAGGAGGCACTGGCGATATGGATCATCTGTTCCGCAAAACTCTTGCTTTCCGGTGCAGGTCTATACGTATAAAGCGAATCGGGCATTGCCATGGCAACATCCAAACAGTGCGCGGTAGCTTCTTTCCATATGGGAAGATACATTTTTGTAAAAGTCGTTCGTGGAAGGGTATCGTTTTGTGCATTTGTTACCGCACCGCCCAAAAAGAATAATAGCACAACGACCCAAATCCTTCCTATTCCCGACGTATCCCGACATGGTGCGTAAACCGGCATCCGTTTGCCATCCTGTTTTGATTCAAAAGTATCCACTTGACCTATTTTTTCAAATGTAGCACATAAATAGCCAAACCTGGGTTCTGCAACCAGTCCAAGGCTAAAATTAATGTATCTTTAAGAGGTTAATACATCATCTTCCTATGGCATTGAAACAGCTACTTTTTGTAGGATTGCTAACACTATTTACCTCCTGTGTCTTTCAAGCGCCAGAAGCGATAATGGTGGCCTATGAAGAACTACCGGAGCAAGTCGATTTTAATTTCCATGTAAAGCCCATACTTTCCGACCGCTGTTACAATTGTCATGGGCCGGACGCCAATACCCGAAAGGCCGACCTGCGGCTGGACATCGAAGAAGAAGCATTCAAGAAACTTTCGAGTGGCAACTACGCCTTTGTGTCGGGAAAACCGGGAAAAAGCGAAAGTGTACATCGTATATTGACCGAAGATCCCGATTTGCTTATGCCGCCTCCGGAATCGAACCTTTTCTTAACACCATTGGAGAAAGCCACCATAATCAAATGGATCGAACAAGGTGCCGCCTGGAAACCCCATTGGGCATTTGCCAAACCCGACAAACCAGTTCTTCCCCAAAAAGCCAACGAAAAATGGCCCGTAGGTAACGAAATCGACCGCTATGTACAACAGACCTTGAAAACGGCCGGTCTGGAACCTAATGTAAAGGCAGAAAAGGAGCGTTTACTGCGGCGTGTTTCCATAGACCTTACGGGGTTGCCCCCTACCATGGAACAACTCGATTCGTTCGTAGCGGACGATGGTCCCGATGCCTATGAAAAAATAGTAGATGCCCTATTGGCGTCCGATGCCTGTGCCGAACGACTTACCTTGGATTGGATGGACCTGTCCCGTTACGCGGACTCCCATGGGTTGCATGCCGATGGTTGGCGTTTGATGTGGCCCTGGCGGGATTGGGTGATACAGGCTTTTCAAAATAACATGCCATACGACCAATTTGTTACTTGGCAACTGGCGGGAGATCTGCTCCCAAACGCGACTAAGGACCAAAAGTTGGCGACCGCATTCAATCGAAACCATCCCATGACCGCCGAAGGGGGAGCCATTGAGGAGGAGTTCCGGTTAAACTATGTTTGGGACCGCACTGAAACCGTAGGCACCGCACTCCTGGGGCTTACCGTTGCCTGTGCCCGTTGCCATGATCATAAATTCGACCCCATATCCCAAAAGGATTACTATAAAATGACCGCTTTCTTTAACAATGTCAAAGAACTGGGGATGACGGGTGACGACGGCAACTATGGCCCACTGCTTCCCCTGCCCGACGCGGAAACCGAACAAAAGCTGGACACCCTGCAGCGCAACATCGCGCAAAAGACCGCCACCCTTGCCCTTACCAAAAAAGAACTCAAAGGTCTGGAAACCTATATCAAAAAACTTCCCCTTGACTTTAAGGACAACGAATTGCTGGGCCATTTTCCTTTGGAGCGTTCCACACCAAGAAGCAAGGGAGGTTTCTCCATAGACGATAAGGCCACCGCTACAACGCAACAGCCTCCAAAAGTAAAAAAAGGAAAAAAGGGCAACGCTTTCATGTTCACTGGGGAATATGACGAACTCTATTTGAGCGGTATCCCGAATTTTGAGTGGACCGATTCGTTTTCTACAGGACTTTGGATGAACACAACCAAACGACAAGCGGCAAAAACACAGACCCTTTTGGGTACTTCGGGTGAAAAAAACAATTTTTGGCGCGGTTGGGATTTCTATTTGGATAGCTTGAACCACTTGAACGCCCGACTGATCCATTCGCTTCCGCACAACTATATCCATCTTCGCTCCAAAGATTCGATACGGACAAATGCCTGGCGCCATGTCGCCTTTACCTACAACGGAAATGGATCTGCAACCGGACTCGAACTCTATATCGATGGTAAACCTGCCGAGACCGATATCGTTTTCGACCGCCTATACAAATCGATAAAGACCATTGCCAGCGGCACCCATGAGGTAGTGGACACACCGGTACGGGTAGCAAAAAGTTATCGGTCCTTTACCGGGGAAAATGGTATTTTCCTAGGGATGTTGGATGACATTCATCTCTACTCCCGGGCACTGACCCCTTTGGAAATATTGTATTTGGCCAAACAGGACGATTATCCGGAAATTCCTGATGACCAATTGGCGGCGGACTATTGGGTAGATCGGGCGCCGCCGGTAAAACTGTTAGAAAAAGAACTCAAAGCCCTTCGCCAACAATGGCTCGAACAAATGGGTCCCATTATGGAAGTCATGGTCATGGAAGAAATGCCCGAGAATCGTCCGGCCTTCGCCTTTGACCGAGGGGATTACACGCAACCTATTTATGAGGTAAAGGCCGGCACACCGGAAATCCTGCCCGAGTTCAAAGAAAATTACCCCAAAAACAGATTGGGTCTTGCACAATGGATCTTCTCCAAAGAAAACCCCTTGACCGCCCGGGTTACCGTAAACCGCTATTGGCAAATGCTTTTTGGAAAAGGTTTGGTGACCACCCCGCAAGACTTTGGGGTACAGGGTACGCTACCTTCACATCCCGAATTAATGGACTGGCTGTCGGTATATTTCGTTGAAAATGACTGGAACGTAAAGGGCTTGCTCAAAAAAATGGTAATGTCGCACACCTATCGGCAATCATCGGAAGTTTCTAAGATTCAAAAACAAAAAGATCCTACCAATCGCTATCTAGCCCGTAGTAGCAGTTACCGACTGCCCGCCGAAATGATACGCGACAATGCGTTGGCCGCCAGTGGGCTTTTGGTACAACAGGTCGGTGGAAAAAGCGTAAAGCCCTATCAGCCCGCGAACTTGTGGATCGAAAAAAACAGTTTCTCGCACAAACTGCTCAACTATAAAGAATCAAAGGGGGATAGCCTTTATCGGAGAGGACTTTACACCTTTATCCGACGGACCTCGCCACACCCGGCGATGACGGCCTTCGATACCCCATCACGGGAAGTTTGTACCGTAAAGCGCGAAAATACCAACACGCCGTTACAGGCCCTAGTGTTGCTAAACGACACCCAATTTGTAGAGGCATCCAGGGTTTTGGCGGAACGCATGCAGCGCGAAGGGGGTGAACAATTGGACCATCAGATTGCCTACGGTTTTCGCTTGGCGATCAGTCGCGATCCAAAAAACGAGGAGACCGAAATTTTAAGGGAACTCTACCAAAAACAATCGGAACGGTTCCAGGCCAATCCAAAAGAGGCCCTTGCCCTATTGGATGTTGGGGAAAGACCATTGGACCCCACATGGGACAAGTCCGGGACCGCGGCATTGACCATAGTGGCCAATACCATACTCAACCATGACGAGACGTATATGAAACGATAGTAAAGACGGCAACACGCTTTACCTCCTGAATTGAAACTATGTGTACACACGACCATAAAAAAAATTATACCAGAAGGGATTTCCTCACAAAAACCTCCTTGGGCATGGGTGCCCTTTCCATGGCTTCGATGCTCGACCCGATGGGACTTTTTGGCAATGGCAAGAATACAGCGGCACCTTTGCTGAACGGTGGCGCCCTGGGGCAAACGCATTTCCCGGCCAAAGTAAAACGGGTTATTTATCTCTTTCAAAGTGGTGCACCTTCCCAACTGGATCTTTTCGATTACAAGCCGTTGTTGAACAGAATGAACGGTCAAGACTTGCCCGAGAGCGTACAGCAAGGGCAGCGGCTGACCGGAATGTCGGCAGGACAGGCGAGTTTGCCCATTGCCGGCAGCGTTTTTGATTTTAAACAACATGGGGACAGCGGTGCATGGATGAGCGATCTGATGCCGCATACCTCCAAAATCGTAGATGAACTCTGTTTTATAAAATCGATGTATACCGAGGCGATCAATCATGATCCGGCGGTAACCTTTTTCCAAACGGGCTCCCAATTACCAGGACGCCCCTCCATAGGTTCCTGGGTGAGCTATGGGTTGGGTACCGATAATAAAAATTTACCAGAGTTCGTAGTTTTGGTCACCAAGGACAAGTTTGGACAACCCTTGTATTCCCGATCTTGGGGTAACGGTTTTTTGCCTTCACAACACCAGGGCGTACAATTTCGATCCGGCAAAGACCCGGTACTCTACCTGACCAATCCTCCCGGAATCGATGGCACTTCCAGAAGGGAGCAGCTGGACCATTTGCAACGGTTGGAAAAATTAAACCATGATGATCTGGGCGATCCAGAAATCTTGGCCCGAATGGCACAATACGAGATGGCGTTCCGTATGCAGACCTCCGTTCCTGAAATTATGGATACCAAAGACGAGTCCGATCACATTTACGAGATGTACGGACCGGACAGTAAAAAACCCGGAACCTTTGCCGCCAATTGTATTTTGGCCCGCAGACTTGCCGAACGCGACGTAAAGTTCATTCAACTGTACCACCAGGGATGGGACCAGCACGGCAACCTTCCCAAGGCCATAAAAGTGCAGTGCAAGGAGACCGATCAGGCGACCGCAGCATTGATCACCGATCTAAAACAACGTGGTATGTTGGAGGATACGCTTGTGATCTGGGGCGGGGAGTTTGGGCGAACCAACTACTCTCAAGGACAATTGACCCCTGAAAGCTTTGGTCGCGACCACCACCCCAAGTGCTTTACCATTTTTATGGCCGGGGCCGGCATTAAAAAAGGGTTCACTTTTGGCGCAACGGACGATTTTGGGTACAACGTGGTTCAAAACCCCGTACACGTGCACGATTTTCAAGCGACCCTCATGCACTTATTAGGAGTGGACCATGAACGCCTTACCTTTAAATTTCAAGGAAGACGTTACCGTTTGACCGATGTGCACGGCGAGGTCGTAAAAGAGATTTTGGCCTGATCTATTTGTAAATAATCCGAAAAAACATGAAAAACAGCAATAACAACAGAAGAAACTTTATTAAAAAAACAACCATGGCTTCGGCGGCCGGGCTTATTGCACCCGCTGTTTCCTTTGGCATAACACATTCAAAAAAACCAATGAAAGAACTCGTAGGACACGGAAACTTCCAATATCAAGTAGATCAAGAATGGGGCATACAGGACCCTTCAAAAATACCGGTGAACGATTGCCATGAAATGGTACTGGACCACCAAGGGCGTATTCTAATGACCACCACCGGGGAAAACAACAACAACCTGATCGTTTATGATCGATCGGGTAAGGTATTGGATTCCTGGGGAACCGATTTTCCCGGAGCACACGGCCTTTCCATAGGCGGTGAGGGAAAAGATCAATTTTTACTCATTACGGACCCTGACACCCACAAAGTATGGAAAACCACTTTGGACGGAAAGATCATCATGACCTTGGAACGTCCCAAAGAAGTTTCCGGATACACCAGTAATGATCAATTTAAACCGACAGAAACGGCCATTTTGCCCAATGGTGATTTTTATGTTGCCGATGGGTACGGTGAAAATTTCATTATTCATTACAACGCAAAGGGAGAATACCAAGGGCATTTTGGTGGCACTGGAGAGGCCGACGCCCTTTTTAATTGCAGCCATGGTATTACAGTGGACCATCGCGATGCCGAAAACCCTACACTGCTCATTACGTCGCGCGGAAATCAACGTTTTAAGCGGTTTACGTTGGACGGAAAACATTTGGAGACCATTTTGCTTCCGGGATGTTCCGTATGTCGCCCGGTCATTCATGGGGAAAACCTCTATTTCGCGGTAATCGTGACCAAAACCTGGGACAGCTGGGACGGCATGTTGGCCGTTTTGGACAAAGACAACAAGGTAGTATCCTTTCCCGGGGGCAGTGCGCCCGAATATGTGAACGGCACCCTTACGGCGCCGATCTTTGATGGTAAAACGTTTCGAAATCCGCATGATGTATTGGTCGATGACGAGGGAAGTCTTTACGTACCACAATGGGCTTCCGGAAAAACCTACCCGATCAAACTGACCCGAGTATAACCACAAACCGTTACCAACATGATCCCATTGGAGTTTTCTACCTTTATCGGTCGTTTTCATCCCCTGCTCGTACATTTGCCCATAGGCTTTTTGGTATTGGCAATTTTATTGGAGTGGTGGCAAGGTTTTAAAAAAACCGCCACCAACGGTAATCTGATTGCCAATGCATGGCTCTTGGGGGGAATAAGCGCCGCGGCGGCGGCATTATGCGGATGGTACCTGGGCGAAACGGGGTTACATGAGGAAAAAGACCTTTTTCTGCATCGTTGGTTGGGTATTGCAATAGTCGTCATAGCCTTTGTAGGTTGGTATTTGAAAAAAAACAGAACCAAGTATCCGAAGATGCTACAAAACGGGTTCAATGTGATCCTTTTGGTATCGCTATTCGTTGAAGGGCACAAAGGGGGAAACATGACCCATGGGGACACCTACCTGACGGAATATGCACCGAAACCGATACAGGGGCTGCTGGGCACCGATTACCGGAATGATTCCCTTCCCACTTTTGGCAATACCGATTCGCTGATCGTTTACCGCGACCTGATCGTCCCAATTTTCGAGGAAAAATGTTTCGCCTGTCACAACAACGAAGTGCAACGGGGAGGGCTTAATATGGCGGAATCGGAGGCTTTTCTTGCAGGAGGGGACAATGGCGCTATCCTTTTGACCGCCAACAGTGCGGAAAGCGAGCTTTTCCGTAGGATAACATTACCGCAGAAAAACATCAAGTTCATGCCACCGACCGGCAACGCGCTCACCTATGACGAAATCAAGACCGTGGAGTGGTGGATCGAGCAGGGGGCTTCTTTTGAAGATTCCATTTCGAGCATGACCATCGGAGAAAACATTCGACCGGTACTTTTACGCCGCTATGGTATCGACACCACGCCCAAACCCTGGTACGAAACGGTTCGCTTACCAGTGTTGGATAGTGAGAAAATAAGGGAACTGGAAAAGGAAGGATTTCAGGTAAAATCTTTAGGGGCCGATAATCCGTTGCTCGATATCAAATATGTTGGAAATGCGCTTACCGAATCCAAACTACAAGCTTTGGCCAGCGTTAAAGACCACATCACCTGGCTCTCTTTGGCCCGTAACGATATTGCGGACGAATGGCTTTCGACCGTAGCCACCTTTACCAACCTAACGCGGCTTCAATTGGAAAAGACCCCTGTTTCCGACAAAGGGGTGGAACGGCTGAAAGGATTACGGCATCTGGAGTCCTTGAACCTCTACGGCACCCAAGTAACGGACGGCTGTTTGCCCATTATTCAAACACTACCGGGACTGCAACGGGTATACCTGTGGGACACCCAGGTTACAAGGCAAGGGGCACAAGGGCTACAGGAGAATGTGGATGGATTAAGTGTAATTATCGGAGATGCACTCTAGCATCCGTTCTTTCAGAAAATAGTATACACAGCCTACTGGCACGTTTTATTTCGCTAAGACATTTCCGAAATAGGCAACAACTGTTTCAGATCTTCGAGGGAATTCGCTTCTTCAATTTTTTTATCCTTCCGCCATCTCAATATTCGCGGAAAACGTGTGGCCACCCCACTTTTATGCCTTTTGGAAAGGGCAATACCTTCAAAGGCGATTTCAAAAACCAGTTGGGGCGTTACGGAACGGACCGGACCAAAACGTTCCAAGGTATTCGCTTTGATAAACTTGTCCACTTCCCGAAACTCGGCATCGGTGAGTCCCGAGTACGCCTTTGCGAAGGTAACGAGTTCCTGCTCGCCCGACTCCGTCGTTTGCCAAAGGGCAAAAGTGTAATCCGTAAAAAGATTGCTACGGCGGCCATGGCCACGCATCGCATAGGTGAGCACGGCATCGATTGTCAGTGGCGCTACCTTCCATTTCCACCAGTCCCCTTTCTTTCTTCCGACCAGATAAGGGGAATCCTTTCGTTTCAACATTAACCCTTCACTGCGAACGGCCCTTGATCGCTCCCGTTCCTTGGCGACCGCCGACCAATTGTCGAACACCATCGTTTCCGAAAGCTGCAAGACGTCCAACTGCGCATGTACCTTTGTGAACAACCCGTCCAATATGGCCCTCCTTTCCGAAAAAGGCCGTTGCCGCAGATCGTTGCCTTCCCATTCCAATAAATCGTAAGCTTTAAGAATGACCGGTGTTTTTTCCAAAAGGCTTTTGGAGACCGTTTTTCTTCCGATACGGGTCTGCAAATCGTTAAAGGTCCCGATTTCGCCCTTTGGAAAGGGAAGTATTTCCCCGTCAAGTACCGTACCATTGGGCACCGTACCTACCAACGCTTGAAACTCGGGATACTTATCCGTCACCAACTCCTCTCCCCTGCTCCACACGAACAATTCATCGGACCGAACGATCACCTGCGAACGAATGCCGTCCCATTTGTGTTCGGCATACCATTCGGAAACAGGCCCTAGTTCTGCCAACTCAGCTTCCAAAGCATAGGCCAAATAGAATGGAAAGGGTTTGGAAATATAGTCCGAAGGGCGTTCTTCCAAAATCAATTCCTGAAAGGTCGTTTTCTTGGGTGTCCAGTCGCCCATCAGCCGATAGGCCAACACATCCTTATCGATTCCGGTAGCCATGGAGAGGGCACGGGTCATTAGTTTTTGACTCAGCCCTATCCGGAACCCGCCGGTCATTAATTTGTTGAATACAAAGCGTTCGTAGTAGTTGAGCCTTCGCCAGTTTTCGTGGAGGTAAGCTTTTTTTTCCGTATCCTCTTTTGCCTTCAGCTGTAGCATCTCCTCTAAAAAATCGGAAAGTGATTTATCGGAGGGCTCTTCTCCCTCCGGCAGAATAAGGGCAATGGTCTCGGCCAGATCGCCAACAATATGATAGGACTCCTCGAACAGC
This sequence comes from Maribacter sp. 2-571, assembly GCF_050589625.1. Lineage (NCBI taxonomy): Bacteria > Pseudomonadati > Bacteroidota > Flavobacteriia > Flavobacteriales > Flavobacteriaceae > Maribacter > Maribacter sp. 2-571. The sequence continues at coordinate 43,613 of NZ_JBNGOP010000028.1, forward strand.
CATAAGGGAATTTGTGCCAGCTCTGTCGCCCATTCCCGAAGCAAGGTGGTATTGACGGGACGCGGTGGTCGTCTATGCGACAGAATGGCTATTGTCCATAGTTTGTCGGAATCATCGGCCGTTTTAAAGTAATCGGCCAACGCCCCTACTTTGGCGTTCGTTTTGTTGGTACTATCCAACGTCTTTATAAGTGCAGCGAACTGTTTCATGTGCTCGCCGTGTTTTCCTTGGTCGTTTCCATTTCCGCCAATTCCCCTTCGAACTGGGTTTTTTCGGTACGGGCATCGTACCCCAATTCCCTTAAGTAACGCGAAAAAATATCGGTATAGCCATGCGTACTGATTACTTTTTCCGCTCCGGTGGCCTTCACACTGGCCAGTAGTCCCTGCCAATCGCAATGGTCCGAAAGCACAAAGCCCTTATCGATGGCGCGACGGCGGCGTGCTCCCCTAAAGGTCATCCAACCACTTGCGGAGGCGGTAACATAAGGCACCATTTTGCGGATCCAACTACTACCATGGGCAGAAGGCGGAGCCAATACCAAGGCGCCCTTAAAAAGTTCTTTTGGGGTGTCCTTGGTGATCAGTTGGGTTTTGGGGAAGGTGGCAAGGGAGCGGATGACCTGTGTCGTATTTTCGATTGCCCCATGGGTGAGAATGGGCCCAATTTCGGGGTCTAGATATTTTAAGAGCCGTTGTGCCTTGCCCAAAGAATATCCGAACAAAATGGAACAGCTGCCCTCCGACCGATTTTCGGACCACCAGGTATTGATGTTGTGCATTACCTCCTGTTGGGGCGTCCATTTAAAGGCGGGCAGCCCGAAGGTGCATTCGGTAATGAACGTATGGCATGCAACAGGCTCGTAGGGTACGGCCAGCCCGTCATCTTCTGTTTTGTAATCGCCCGTAAAGACCCATACTTCGCCCTGGTGTTCGACGCGCACTTGTGAGGATCCTATAATGTGTCCTGCCGGATGCAACGAAAATTTTACCCCGTTTATCATAAAGGACTCCCCCCATTCCTTTCCGCTAACGGTTATATCGCCCAAACGGTGTTTGATGATGGGGACGTTCGTATGATGGGTAATGTACCGTTGATGGCCCCATCGGGAATGATCGGCATGGCCATGGGTAATGATCGCCTTTTGCACCGGTTTCCAAGGATCCAAATACACGTCGGCCTCGGCACAGTAGATGCCTTTTTCATTAAATACCAATAAGGGTGGCCTCATAATTAGGATTTTGCATGTTAACAACACTTCGATCGACTTCCGGAACGTATTTCGCGTGCTTAAAGGTAAACGGTGAAATCGACCAAAAAGATAGCGCTCCACAAAAAGGTACGCCACCAGTTCAACTGTACCAAACGTTGCAATACCGCAGTATCACCTTTTCCTTTAGAAATAGCATGGTGCATGGGAACAAAACGGGCAAAGGTCAACCACCATACGGCAATGACCAGGACCAGACTGGCGAACGCCGGATAACTGGGCGTGCCGATCGACCGAAAGAGCAGGATCGCCAGTTGCCCGAACATGAGCGGGACTACCAGTCTCGAAATACTTTTGGTATATTTTTCGTGCCACTGCAGCAAAGCTTGGGACGAATAATGTAAAAACGAAGGATAAACGATGAGCTGTACCATAAAAATCAATACCACCAACCCAAAATCGAAGAGCAGCCCTATTTGCTGGATATGTGTTGCCAGTTCCGCCACCTTACGCTTTCAGGGTTTTCAAATAGGTTTCGGCGCGTTGCAAATGCCCTTGTTTTTTCTCGTCCGACATTTTATCATACGTCCGTACCAACATGCCCAAACGCGGATTTTTCAGAAAGAAATCGCGGTGGGTATGCATAAAGCGCCAAAATAGCCCGTCCCAAATTTCCTGCCATTCCCCTTTTGGATAGTTGCTCATTTTCATCAAATAGTTGCTTCCGCTGATATAGGGTTTGGTGGACATAAGGCCCCCATCGGCATATTGGCTCATTCCGTATACATTGGGTACCATTACCCAATCGTAGGCATCTATAAAAAGTTCCATGAACCATTGGTACACTGCATCGGGATCGAACTCGCAGAGCACCATAAAATTGCCCAGTACCATTAGACGCTCGATATGATGGCAATAGCCCGTTTTCAGTACTTTTTTTATGGTATCGTCAATGGGAAAAATACCGGTGGTTCCATCGTAAAACGATCTTGGTATTTTCTTGGTGAATCCCCAAAAGTGCCTTAACCGCTCTTCCCTACCTTTTACCAGGTACACGCCCCGTATAAACTCTCGCCATCCGATGATCTGGCGCACAAAACCCTCCGTAGCGTTAATAGGCACTCCGTTCTTTTCGGCGTAGGCAACACTCTTGGAAATGACTTCGGAAGGGGTGAGCAGACCAACGTTCAACATTGGCGTTAGAACACTATGGTTCAATATGGTTTCGGAGGCCACTATGGCATCCTCGTAGGTTCCGAACTCCATAAACCGTGTTTCCAAAAAATTATTGAACCACGTTTGGGCGCCTTCATAGTCGTTCGGGTACAGTTGCTGTTCGGTCAACGTTCCATAATGTTCCCCAAAATGTTCCCCAACATATTGTTTTGCTTCTTCATAATAGCCGTTGGTATCGGGATACTGAATGTGTGGCGGCACTTTTTTTGCGGGATACTTTTTTCGGTTTTCGGTATCAAAGGTCCATTTGCCGCCCTCCGGTTTTCCCTCACTGTCGATCAAAAGGTTTCTTTTCAACCGTTCGTTCTTGTAAAAACTGGTCTGGAAAAACTTCTTTTTATCCTTTTTAAAAAACCCGGACAGCTCCTCTCGGGTATTCAGCCACATCGGGGCATTATGGCGCTCCGCTTTTATCCCGGTTTGACCACAACCTTCAGTGAGCCGCTTTTCCAGCCAATAGTCCATAGGGTCGGCATAATGTATTTCGGTAAACCCTTGGTCCTTTAAATGTGGAACCAGTTTGCGAATATCAGAAATGGCATCTACGGCCTCAACATATACCGGGTTTTGCTTTTTTTGCCGCAGCACCGCTTCAAAACATTTCATGGTTGCTCTATGATATGCTATTTTTTGCTTGTGAAAGGGATACTGTTTGAAATAGAGGTATTCCTCAACAAGGTATATGGGGTAACCATTACCAATAAGCGGATGTTCTTTGAATAACTGGTGCGGAAATATAATATTTACGGGAGCATCTGTCATTTGTTTCTTCTACATTTTTCGCTACAATACCGAACCGTTTCCCAGTTCTTTTCCCATTTCTTTCTCCAAGCGAACGGCCTGTTGCATACGGGACACATTTTTTGGGGCAGGTGTTGTTTTTTCATTTGTTTCAATCATTCTTGGTCTTTTCGATTCACCAAAAAATCATCGGTCTTTAAAATTGGGCACTTCCGAACGTCTAGCATACGGGAAGCGTTTTAGTTTTTTTACTTCATAATAGGTGTTCAACCCGGAAATACCGACCGCATCCATACGTTCCAAATCGACATCCTCGGCTTCGCCATAAGCGTTCTCGGGTAGCATCAAATGTTGGATTTCGCCAACAATCATCAGGGTGTCGTTCATAGGAATCGGAATGGCCTTTATAAAACGCATGCCCATTTTCAAACGGCTTTCCTTTACAAAAGGGGCTTCAAAACCCGCTACGTACTCCTCGGTAAGGCCACACTCCGAAAATTCGGAAACATCTGCCTCAAACTTGGCGGAGGTGTAGTGGGCGCGTTCGATCATGCCGCTGTGGATATGATTGATGGTATACTGACCGTTCTCTATAAAGTTCTCGTAGGTATGACGAGGCACCTCATCCACGGGCCTTAAAATAAAGCCCTGTAATGGTGGATTACTTCCTAAATGAAACACGGAATTAAAGACACCCAAGTTGGAAACTCCTTCCTTGGATATGGTTCCGATCAAATTGGCGGCTTTAATGCCCGAAACGGCATTGATCAACTTCAACCGGGCCACTTTATCCAATTCCGCTATTTCCTCTTTTGTATAGTGCATTTGCTATTTGTTTACTTCGGTAACGTCATTTTGTTGTGTTCGGAACAACGCTTCATCCTAGCATCTACCGGCGATCTTTTGGGCACCATATCAAAGCTATGGGCGCTGGAAAAGACAAAAAGTAGGCGCAAAACCTCATTTTCCGCAACCGGGAAAAGTTGACGTCGTGTTGAGCCACCTCATCGCTTCAATTGTTTTTTACATTTTTTCCAAAAACCAAAAAAAGAGGAAAAATACCCCTGTACATCGAACATCCAATCCCGTGGCTCCTCGATGCCCTGGTAATGGCGATTGGTCGGGTGTTCCTTATAATAAACCGTACCGACCGCGTGTTCGGCCAATAGTTCCGAAAACTCCCCAACATATACTTGAACATTTTTAAGATTAGCGGCCAACGCCATTACAAAGTCGATACATTTTTGGGATACCGGAAATTTTTTAAAATGGGAAGGCTCCAAAAGTAGGATCCGATTTGCCTCGATATGCTCCTTCCACAAAGGGTCTAGATTATAGTAATTATAAAGAAGTACCGGTAGGCCTTCATCCAACCGTATGCGCGTCCTTTCGGGTAAGGGCGTATGCAGTTCCGGCATTTCGGTTTCCTTTAAAACCTGAGGGGTTTCCATATCGGGCAATACTTCATACGACACCCCTAAAAAAGTTTCGCTTTGTTGGGTATGGCAAAATCTATTAATATTCTCTTGATTGGCGTAATACTTTTTACCACTGTTGGATCCGGCCACCCACTGCCAACTTAACGCATTACTGGCCCAGTCCCCGTCCAATAAGTGGTAATACATCCATTTTGCTGGGATATTCCAATGGCTACCCCCAATGTTGCAGGCTATAGCGGCTACGTACATGCGAAGGTGATTATGGAGATAACCGGTATCATACCATTGTAGTATGGCAGCATCAATAGCTTCGATACCCGTACGGGCCTCCAAAAGTGCCTTGGGCAGTTGTTGGTGCAAAACACCCGGCTGAGGGTGTTTCAAATCGGTATCAATGGCATTGCCCTTTACCGCCCAAACCTGTTGCCAATAATCCCGCCACGCCAGTTCTTGAATCATTTTCTCTATGGGAGAAGGGTGAAAACCGCGTTCTAGCAACTGTTCAAAAACGAACTTGGTACTGATTACCCCTCTAGAAATATAGGGGGAAAGATAGGTAACGGCACCATCGATATAATTCCGCGTACGGCCATATGCAATGGGGTCCACCGCAGCTACCCGTTCCAAAATATCCTGATACGCTGTGGGAAATGTGTGTGCTATACCTGCAGACGGCATTAGCGCTTGCTTATTTTATTACCTGAAATCGCTTTTTGGCGCGAGCATTTGAAGCGGTCAATATCGGGATTTCTCTTTTTTAGGTGCTTTTGGCTTACACCTGAATTTACTCTTTTACGCCACCGTTTAAAACTACTGTTCTTTAAATGGGTACGCATCAAACGTATGACATCCTTTTCCATCAGTTCAAACTGATAGTAAATGGCTTCGAAAGGAGTTCTATCCTCCCAGGCCATTTCTATGATCCTATCGATTTGACGCGCCGTAAGTTCAGAAGGGTTTACAGGGTCGAGCACTTTGGTATTATCACTTTTTTTATCCATACGATATTGCCCGACCCATGCTTTACACGTTTAAATTTCCTTTTAAACGCTTGTCTATTTTTTGTTTGATTACGGTGAGTCGTTTCATGATATCCATAATCTCGCTGTCCTTATTTTCCTTGTAGATCTCATTAAGCTCCAATATCAACGCTTTTGCCTCACGTGAAGCTGAAACCCGATCGCTAGTACTCATTCCAGATTTTTTTCTAGATTCAAATTCTTGAACCCTTTCCATTAAATCCATGCTATTCCTTTAAAATTTATGTGTCAAGTATATGACTATTTCTCAAGCTTTACAATTTGTTTCATGATTTCCTCGGCCTCATATACTTTTTCGTCGCTCAACTTTCTATTTGACGTAGAAAGTTGATGTGCCTGTTGCATCAGCTTTTTGTATTTGTCGTTCAATACTTCTAACTCTGACTTTTTTTTGAACAAACCGAACATCCGATATACTTTGATTATAAATTTCTTTTGGACTAACTACGTAAAGGTATTAAAATGTTTAATTATTATTTAAATATGTTAAACAAAATAACAATTCTTTAACGCAGGTCATCTGTCACTTATAACGATGATGCCCAGTGCTCAGGAAAGCCACTTTTTAAAACTCCCAATCTTTTCTATGGCAACGACGACCGGTTTGTCATCATAGGACGGGTTCAGCATGAGCCGTATTCTGGACTTTGAAGTATAGTACATATCGGCAATAGCGCTCCTATGTACAATGAATTGACGATTGATCCTAAAAAAGTCCGCTGGATTCAATGTATTTTCCAATGTCTTTAGGGTCTCGTTCACGACCACTCTTTCCCCGTTGGCGGTAATTAAAAAACTGACCCGTTCTTCTGCGTAAAAATAAGCTGTTTCGGAAACGGAAATACTTTTAAGCCTATTGTTTTTTTTGATCAAAAAACGCTGCTTGTAAGCATCGCTTCCAGCTTCGAACACTTTTTTGTAGTCGGGAACAGTTCCCTTTTGCAAACGTTGATACTTATCCAAACTTTTTTGCAGCGCTTCGGCGGCAATGGGTTTTAGCAGATAGTCGATACTGTTCTGCTCGAATGCCTTGATGGCGTATTCGGAATAGGCGGTGGTAAAAATAATGGGCGATGTTACGGTAACCTGTTCAAAAATCTCAAAAGAGTGGCCATCTACCAAGTTGATGTCCATAAAAATCAAATCGACCTGTGCATGTTGCAGAAAAGAAACCGCTTCGGAAACAGATTCGATCAGTTTCACCACACTAATTTCGGGCAATGCTTCTTGTGCCATCCTTTGCAAACGGATGGCAGCGATTTCTTCGTCCTCTATTATCAACGTACGGATCATACTTCGGTGGAAATTAATGGAATTTTGGCAATATACTGGCCGTCCAGTATCCCAAAAAAAGGAATTTTAGTACTGATCAAGGCGTATTGATTGGTCAAATTTTTAAGTCCGATACCATGGGAATATGCTTTGGACGTACTGTTCTTTGGGTTATAGGTATTACCGACCACCAGATAATCCCCTTCGGTGTAGATTTGGATGATCAACGGATTTGTTTTGCCTATTACGTTGTGTTTAATGGCATTCTCCACCAATAATTCCAAGCTCATAGGAGGAACAAACCGTTTTAACGCTTCGGAATCGACCTTTGTCTTTAGATGCAATTTGTCCTTAAGTCGGATCTGTTGCAATAAAATATAGGAATCGATAAGCTGTAGCTCGTCTTTTAAGGTAACCACTACCTCATCGCTCTTACTGAGGGTATAGCGATAAATGTTGGAGAGTTCCTGTATAAATTGCTCCGACTTTTTGGGGTGTTGGGAAACCAATCCGGCCAAACTATTAAAACTATTGAACAAAAAATGGGGATTCAATTGTTTTTTTAGCGCGTTGTAGTTCGCTATAGCCTTTTCACTTTCATATTCCTTAAGGTTCAACATGCTGGCCACCCGTTTTTCTTCGGATTCCATAAACCCTTCCAATAGATACACTAACAAAACAGCCAACGAACTTCCTATGCCTATCGCCAACAACGGCAACCCAATGATCGGACTGTTGTCATCATCGAAAAAATAAAGGGTCGTTACTCTTAAAACAAGGGCCGTGACTATGATTTTCAACAAGATGAAGATTACCCAAAATAGTCTTTTTCGATGGCCGTTCCCCTCACCGATTTTTTTAAGGAGCACACTTTCCATGGTACTTTTTCGCATTTTAAAAATCAATATCAAATAGGCCAAAATGACCAGATAACCGATAACCGATTCCTGTATCACCTCCATCAGGGGCTCTTCCAAAATGAGCTTTACCAAAAAGATAAGGGCCGTGGCAAAAAAGCAGATTATCGGGTATAGGTAGAATCGATTTCTAGTCAAAATCCTGATTTTGCATTAATCATCATTCGGTTATTTCAAAGGTAGCCTCCGCTACATCGGCGGTATAAAAGAAACCCAACGGTCGGTTGTCGCTATTGGTCATGTTCCGCACATTGCCCCGTACCGATTCCGGTGGTGGGTTGCCCACAAAACTAAATCCGCCCGAACTGCTTTGTACGAACACTTCATAAAGATAATTATAATAGCGTTCCGAAATGCCCAGTTGCTGTACAGTGGCCTCATCGCCAAGCGCGAACAAAATCTCGTCGTTCGGATTTACCCCGACCCTTTTCTGGCCATCAAAAAATTCATCCGATAACACCAGCACATCGCTATTGCCCGGGTCGGGCACAATAATGAACGCTCCATTTCTTGCCACCCGATGGTAATAAAAGTTAGCAACTCCCGCAGGGTCGGTGGTATCGAACTTGGCAAAATAGCCCTCGTCCGTTATCAAGGTTTCCTCTTCAAACTCGGAATATACGCGATCAAAAGCGGGCACTTCCGTCAAGGTTTCGCGAGCCTCATACTCCTCATCGTTCCAAAGAACGGTGAGCGTATAGGTAGTGTTCAACTCCGGTATCAATTCCGTGTTCGTGTACACCCCGTTTCCGGAGTAGCTAAAGTCGTAGGCCATGTTTCCATCCGTAACGGTTACCACCGCATCTTCGACCAGCGGTACCGTTTCGTCATTGTTTAAAAAGTCTCGAGTTGTAGTAAGTCGAATACGCTGGCGCGTTACCGGAGTGTTCAAGTTACGTTCCAAACCTCCTTCTACTACCAATCGTGGTGCACTATTGGCGATGCTCAGGTCGTTGGTTACATCGACTTCGCAAGAGGTACAAAATAAAATAATGGTAACTATAAATATGACGGTCGTGATAAGTGCTTTCATGTGATTGTTTTAAAATTTAAATTCATAGGAGATGCTCGGCAGCGGAAATCCAAAAATGGACAGCTTGGTTGCCTGTGTTTGGCCGGTGGCCACTTCTTGATCATTTACTTCGCCCACTTCTGAAAAGTAGATCGAGGAAGCGTTTTGGCGTCCGTATGCGTTCACCAGACCGAATGTCCATTTTCCGTTTTTACCGGATTTTGGATTTAGCGTAGCGGAAATATCCAACCGATGGTAGGCCGGAAGGCGGTTGCCGTTCCTATCCGAATAATCCGCCAAAACCAATCCATTTTGGGAATACCTTCCCGTAGGATAGGTAAGTGGCCTCCCCGAACCGTAAACAAAGTTTGCACCGAAATCCCATCGATCGTTCAGTTTGTAAATACCAACTGCATTCAGCTCGTGCAATTGATCGCTATTGGTGGGATAATACTTGTTATTGTTGATGCCCAAAACCTTGGATTCCGACCTTGCCAAGGTGTAGCTCAGCCATCCGGTAAGTTTACCGTCGTTCTTATTTACTTGCAGTTCCATACCGTAGGCCCTTCCTTTACCCTGCACGAACTCCGTTTCCACACTTTCGGTAAAAAGAAGGTCCGCCCCATTTTTGAAATCGGTAACATCCCGGATATCTTTATAGTACCCCTCCAAGGAAAGATCATACGCACCTTCTTTAAAGTTCTTAAAATAGCCCAATGCATATTGATCTAAAGATTGTGGTTTTAAATAACGCCCACTGGGTGCCCAAACATCCAAGGGTGTTGCGGAGGTCGTGTTCGAAATGAGATGTAGGTATTGGTTCATTCGATTGTAACTTCCTTTTATGGAACTATTGTCGGTAAGCAGGTAGCGCATGGAAAAGCGGGGTTCGAAAGCATTGTAGCTTTTGATAGTTTCCCCGGATTTGTACGAGGTCGTTCCCGTTACGGGATTGACGATATAACTATCTTGTTCCGCATTGTACGTCAACGGATTCCCGGTTTCGTATTCGTTTACCTCGGCCTTTCCAAGTCGATCGAAGGTTGAATACCGCAGTCCATATTGCAAGCTGAGCTTATCCGAAAGTTTTTGTTGATAATCGATATAGGTGCCGGTTTCCAAGGCAAAGTTCTCCTGAAAGGTTTCGGGCACTACCGAAGACCCCTCCAATGGCGAAATTTGACCCGGTTTAAAATTATAGTAGGTAAAATCAGTGCCGGCCTTTATGGTATTGTTCCCATTGATGAACCAAGAGATCCTTGGCTTGATGTTGTAATTGTTGATAACCGATTTCCATCGAAACTCCGCCCCGGAACGAAGATTGTCCAGGTTATAATCGTAATTACTGTAAATTCCGGATGTTTGCAAAAACACTTTATCGCTCAACACGCTGGTCCAGCGTAAGGTTCCACTACCATTTCCCCAAAAGGTATTCACCAGTCCTTTTATCCCGAATTTATCCCTTCCGAAATACCCGGATAGGTATAGTCTATTATTTTCATTGAGCTCGTAATTGGCTTTCATGTTCAAATCGTAGAAATAGGCTTTTACATCCTTGAATTCTGAGGATAAAAAGGTAAACACATCCGCATACGATCGCCTTCCGGCAACCATGTAGCTTCCTTTGCCCGCTGCACCCTCACCCTTGGCAATAGGACCCTCCACCAGTGCTTTTGCGGAAATAAGCCCCACCGAGGCCAAGCCATTGAACTGCTTGGCATTTCCCTCTTTCTGTTTTACATCGAGTACGGAGGACAGTCGCCCACCATATACGGAAGGGATTCCCCCTTTATAGAGTTTGACATCCTTAATGGCATCGGAATTAAATACCGAGAAAAAACCGAACAAATGGGAAGCGTTGTACAGGGTTGCCTCATCCAGCAGCACCAAGTTTTGATCTGCGGATCCCCCGCGCACATTAAAACCCGAAGCGGCCTCATTAACACTGGATACTCCCGGAAGCAACTGAATGGACTTCACAAGATCGGGCTCCCCTAAAACCGACGGTATTTTTTTTATCGTTTCGGTCTTTAGGGTCGCTACGCTCATTTCGGTGGAGGTTATCGCTTTGGTGACCCGATTGGACTTCACCACCACTTCATCAAGCTGGTTCGTTTCCTCGACAAGTTCAAAATTTCGCTTTTCATTTTCAGAAACGGTGATGTCCTGTAAAATGGTTCGAAAACCTAGGTAACCAACTTCCAGGGAATACTCGCCTTCGGGAAGGGTAACCGAATAAAAACCATACGCGTTGGTGGTGGTCCCAATCTCGCCATTGAATACTAGGGTTACTCCGAACAACTTCTCACTTGATGACGCTTCCTGTACGTAACCGCTCAGGGTAAATTCTTGCTGGGCGAACAGCGTGCCGCAGAAAAGCAAACACCCGAAACAAACGGCAATCTTAAATTGATTCATTGGATTTTAATTTTAGTTTACAGGACGAAACTAAAACCGGTCATCTTTAAAAAAATCCATTTTCGGATAGCACTGGAAAAAAGCGGATAAAACTTGGAAAAATAGGTTTGAAATAAAATGACCACAATAAAAATTGCCTACTTCGCTGCGAAATACGTAGTAATCACCGTTCGGTAGTTTTCCCAATGGGAGTCTCGATTTCCCCAATTTCAGCATCCAGTTTGGTGTAGGCCGAAGTTTTGGTTGCGTTTACAATGTACGAACGGTGCACTCGAAGAAAACGTCCGTTCAACCGTTCTTGGAAAGCTGCGCTACTAGGTTTGATCATGTAGGTCCTCCCTGAAAGATAAATTTTGATGTAGTCCTTTACACTTCGTATGTACAGGATATCATCCAAAGATACCTTTAGCTGTTTTCTGTTTGCCCTGATGAATAGAAAATCAATATGCGATTCCCTCACTTTTTCTATGGTGCCCTCATTCGTTTGCTGGATTACGCGACTCTCAACCGTAGATAAAATATGATGTCATCGGTTTAACTTTCTTATCCAAAACACGATAAGAACACCACCTGCCAAACCGGGTAGAAACCATGCATAAAGACCCGGTAACAATTCGTTGACGACTACAAAAGCTGTAGTGGCGGAAATATAGGCTCCCATCATTTTCCCCAAATGCAGTTTCAGCCAGACCTTTTGTAGCTTATCGCGATTTTTGAACAGCAACAGGTCACGGACGGAGAACACGATTCCTAGACCGGCAAACACGCATAAAACGATATTTAAGGTTTTGGAAACCAACATCGGCAAAATAACCATCAAAATTCCCGTGACGATCATCATCCATGAAATCCGTTTATCCCAATGTAGGTCATATTTTTTCTTTTTAAATCGTAATGCCCTTTTGCCTGTCAAAATAAAGTAAAGACTAAAAACACCTACGGCGAACAAAAATGGACTTTGATGGTTCGGAATGGTTGCCACTACCAATGCAGTCAATGCGGAGACAAGCATACTAAAGTAAAACACCAGCCCAGACCTTCTATGTAGCGTAAACCCCTTTGTTGCAATCAAGGATATGAGTCCTGCCAATAGCGCCAAGCCACCGGTTGCCGCATGAATATAAATAAGGATTTTAGCTATTGGCTCCATAGTATATCGATAAGGTTATCGATCACAAGTTCTGTATATTTCGTGAGGGCGGCGATTTGAATCTCCCGAATTGTCGAATAAAGTGGACGGACCGTATACCGAAAGCACCTGCTTATCAAAAAAATGTAAAAAAGGCTTCAGAAAAAGTATTTTTATGGATAAGTGCTTCGGGGCAAACGTGCCCGAGATTCCATATCCCTGGTCGAAACCACTACCGCGAAATCGTATTTCGAAGCCTAGCGGCCTTCGTAATTTTTTTATCCCAAAATCTCGAAAATGCTTTTCGGGTCGAAACAGGAGAGGGATTGCATATCCCTGATCGAAACCACTACCGCGAAATCGCATTCCGAGGCCTGGCGGCCTTCATAATTTTTTTATCCCAAATCCCTGAATATACTATTCGGGTTTGTTTGGAGACAAGGGATTGCATATCCCCGGTTGCGGCCACCACTGCGAAATCCGGTTCCGAAGCCTATCGGCTTACGTCATTTTTTTATGCCCAAATCCCTGAATATACTATTCGGGTTTGTTTGGAGACAAGGGATTGCATATCCCCGGTTGCGGCCACTACTGCAAATAGGGTTCCGAAGCCTAGCGGCTTGCGTAATTTTTTTATGCCCAAATCCCTGAATATACTATTCGGGTTTGGGCATAAAAAAATTCCGATAAACTACGTTTATCGGAATCCTGCTTGATGTGGGCAATGAGGGATTCGAACCCCCGACCCCCTCGGTGTAAACGAGGTGCTCTGAACCAACTGAGCTAATTGCCCGTAAAGGTGTGCAAATATAGAATGTTTTTAGAAACGTCAAAAGAAAAAAGCTTAAAATATTACAGTACTTCGGCCACTACAAAAGTACTGCCCCCTATAAAAATAAGGTCGCTTTTCTTAGCCGCTGATTTTGATGCTTTTAATGCCTCTTGAACACTAGTATAACTTTTACCGAAGAGCCCGTAATCAGCGGCCCGCTCCCTTAAAACGTCCGCTTGCAACCCACGGGCGATACCAGGGCAACAGAAATAATATTGGGCAGTAGTCGGAAAAAGGGGCAATATGTTGTTCAAGTCCTTCCCCTTTACAAAACCCAATACGATATGTAAGGTATCGAACGGTTGTTTCTGCAGCTGTTGCAATACCACGGTCAACCCTTCTACGTTATGGGCCGTATCACAAACGATAACGGGCTCTTTTTGCAAATGCTGCCACCTGCCCAACAATCCGGTATTCGCAACAACATTTTGTAATCCGTTTTCGATATGTTTTGCGGTGACTTCAAAGCCACGTAATTTCTTTATAGCGATAACCGCTCCGTTACTATTTTTTTGCTGATAGGCGCCCAACAATGCGGTATGGTAAGAAGGCGGGGCATCTTGATCGGCGAAGGTAAGGGCGGCGCCGCGTTCCGCGGCCACCGCTTCAAATACTTTCGCCGTTTCCGCTTGGTGCTCACTGATCACAACGGGTATTCCCGCTTTTATAATACCGGCTTTCTCATAGGCAATGGCTTCTAAAGTGTCCCCCAACATATCGGTATGGTCCAAACCGATATTTGTGATCAACGAGAGCTCGGGAAGGATAATATTGGTCGAATCCAAACGGCCTCCCAAACCGACTTCTATCACGGCAATGTCTACCTTTTCATCCGCGAAGTATGCGAACGCCATACCAACGGTCATTTCAAAAAAAGAAAGCCCGTTCTCCGTTAAAAAAGAATAGTGCTTTGCAATAAAGTCCGTCACGTATTCTTCGCGCACTGGCGTACCATTAATTTTTATGCGCTCGCGAAAATCCTTTAAATGGGGGGAAGTGTAGAGTCCGACCGAATATCCCGCTTCCTGTAATATGGAAGCGAGCATATGGCTACTGGAACCTTTTCCGTTGGTACCACCGACGTGAATGCTCTTAAATTCTCTTTCGGGATGCCCTAGATGGGAGGCTAAGGATAAGGTTTTGTCCAGTTTCGCATTAAAGGCCGCTTTTCCCTTTTGCTGGTACATGGGCAGTTGGCGAAACATCCATTCCAGAGTTTCTTGGTAGGTCACTTACTCACCTAATTTAAAGTTGACCACCACAAAACCGACCTGTTGGCTGGGTGCCTTGGAATCCAGGTTCCATTTGTGCATGAAGGCCGTTTTTTTCGCTGGTTCCAAAAGGCAGGCGGCGTTATTGGTAGTTCCTTTCACCCCTGGCGTTGCGCTGATTACCTTGCCGTTTCGGTCCACAATGATCTTTACGACTACGCGACCTTCCTCATTACATTCTTGTTGTACTTTGCCTTTGTTGACCAAGGACCGTCCATTTAGGCCATAGCCACCAGTACCGCTTCCCGAGCCAGGGCTACCGTAATAGCTTGTGGCGTAGGGGTCGCCTCCGGGCTGTCCTTTGTCCCCAGCCCTGTTATCATCACCTTCGGAGCCGGATGCCGTGCCATCGGATTTGTTGAGACCGCCCATCATTTCGTCCAGGTTGCGCCGTTTTGCTTCCTGTTCCCTACGGGCTTTTTCTTCCGCGGCCTTCTTTTGCTGGGCAATTTTGGCCGCTTTTGCTTTTTCCCTTTTTATCTTATCGGCCGCTTTCTTTTTTGCGGCATCCTCGGCCCTACGCTTGGCATCCTTTGCCTTTTTGATGCGTATGGCCTCCTCTTCTTCACTGGTAAGGACATTTTCGGCCGGTGCCGCTTCGGCGGCCGCTTCCTCAGGTTCCTCCTCGACCATTTCTTCAACGGCCTCTTCCTGTTTGGTAGGTTCTACGGGAGGGGTATCCAAAGGTTCGGAACGTATTTTTTCCTTGGGTTGTACCTGGCCACTTCCAAAATCGGTAGTTCCAAAGTTTACGGAGATTCCATTTTCTTCGGGAGGGTCAAGATAGCCCAGGCCTATATAGAAAAGTATAAGCAACAGCACACTTAGCAGTAGCGTAGTAAGTGTGAAAGATTGTTTTTTGTGTCTCGTGTCTAAGAACGACATTAGTTGGGTCGCACGGCCAAAATAACTTTATAATTATTCCTATTGGCAATATCCATAACGTTTACCGCTTCTTTTATGGCAACGTTTTCTTCAGCCCTTAAAATAATCGTGGGTTTGTCTTGACCTTCCAGTGCTTTTTTTAATTCAATTTCTATGTATTCTCCGTTGATGCGTTCGTCGTTTACAAAATACTGCAAGTTTTTATCGATGCTCACCGAAACGTTTTGGGTGTTGGTCGATTTCCCCTTTGCCTTGGGCAACAATAGATCTAGTGCGTTGGGCGAATTGGCCGTAAGCATGAAGAATATCAACAACAGGAAAACGATATCCGTCATCGATGACATGCTAAAGTCGGGACTTACCTTATTTCTTCCTTTTAATTTCACTTTTCTTTTGATAATGCCCTAAGGGGCCGGGTGTGTATTTTTTGATATGCTAGATGTTGGCTGAAATTTTTCGATGCGAAACCGACCTAAAGTGGTTCGTTCAACAGATCGAGAAACTCTACCGCATTGGCTTCCATTTTGTGCACCACCTTGTCCGTTCTATTCACCAAATGGTTGTATCCCATATAAGCGATAATACCCACGATCAAACCGGCTACGGTAGTGGTCATGGCCGTATAGATACCAGAGGCCAATGAGCCCATCTCGGCCTGTCCTCCACTAGTCGCCATTTGATGGAATGCCAAAATCATACCGATTACGGTTCCTAAAAAGCCAATCATCGGTGCGGCGCCGGCAACGGTGGCCAACACACTTACGTTTTTTTCCAATTTGTACACTTCCAAAGTACCGGCGTTTTCAATAGCGGTATTGATGTCGTCCAAAGGCTTTCCGATTCGGGAGACGCCCTTTTCGGTAAGTCTTGCTACCGGAGAATCGGTTTGGGTACATAACATTTTTGCCGCATCCAGTTTTCCGCTGGACACATAGTCGCGGATCTGGTTCATAAAATTCTTATCGATCTTGGATGCCGCCTTAATGGCCAGTATTCTTTCAAAGTAGATGTATAGCGCAACGCCCAACATAATGAACAAGACCGAAATAATAAGGATACTTCCCGTACCACCATTAAATATAAGGTCGATGACCGACAAGGTCTTTTCTGTGGAAACTGCTTCGCCCATTTCTGGATCTTGGGCAATATCTTGAAACAATAACATAGGTATTCTCTTCTTTAAGGTTGCCTTAATAACGGTATTTTGTCGATTAAATTATGCGTGTAGCACAAAATCTCTCATCAATACAAAAACACCCGCTCCGGCTACAAAACCGACCAAGGCCAACCAGGTGATTTTTTTGAAGTACCAAAAGAAATCGATCTTTTCCATACCCATGGCGACCACGCCCGCTGCGGAGCCAATAATCAACATACTACCGCCGGTTCCTGCGGAGTACGCGATAAAATGCCATAAGGGATCATCCAAGGCCTGAGCGAACATTCCCATACTTGCCGCTACCAAAGGCACGTTGTCGATTACAGCGGAGCCGACTCCAAAAAGCATGACCACAATATCGGTATTGGGTATCGCCTCGTTCAAACTTTCCGCATAATGGAACAACATTCCCAACGACTCCAGTGCCGCTACCGCAAGTAAAATACCCAGGAAAAATAGGATACTGGGAAGCTCTATCTTGGAAAGGGAATGGTGTACGGGGCTATGGTGCCCTTCGGTATCATGCCCTTCGCCCTCTACCGAGGAAATACTAAATTTTGAGCTACTGTATATTTCGGCAAAAGTGGCCACTATGGCCAAGGATAACATCATTCCCACATAAGGGGGCAAATGGGTTACCGTTTTGAAAAAAGGCACAAAAACGATTGCTCCCAGTCCTAAATAAAGCATGAGCGCCCCATATTTGGATTTGGGCGCCTCCAACTCTTCGATATCACTATCGATATTCCCTTGAAAAGCCTTGAACCGACTTGCCAAAAACACCGGCACCAACATACATACTATAGAAGGGATCAAAACATGTTCGATCAGTTGTAAGGCCGATACCTTATCGGCAATCCACAACATTGTGGTGGTCACGTCACCGATCGGCGACCAGGCACCACCGGCATTTGCCGCAATGATGATGATTCCCGCAAACCAAAGGCGCGTTTCCCTATCCTTTATTACCTTTTGTAGAATGGTAATCAGTACAATGGTAGCGGTTAGGTTATCGATAATGGCCGATAGAATAAAGGCCAAAATGGAAAACAACCATAGTAATTTTCGCTTGCTCTTAGTACGTATAAACCCTTTAATAGTGGCAAAACCATCAAAATAATCGATGATTTCCACTATGGTCATCGCTCCTAACAAGAACACCAGTATCTCTGCCGTTTTGCCCAAATGATGCAGTAAAATTTCATCGATATGGGTGGGCTCCAGCTCTCTCAATTGCGCGTTCACCTCAAAAACATCCATATGCGATAGGGCGATAATGGCCCATAAAATGGCCATCATGGCCAAAGCCGGAATCAGCTTATCGATTTTAAGATTGTGTTCAAGGGTAATCGCAAGATAGCCCGCCAAAAAGACGATAATGATAATGGTCTCCATATTCAGTCGGTTTTATATAAGTTGTTTTAATGCTAATTCAAATCCGGTTTCGCAGATATTCGTTTTCGATGGATTTTGCTTAAAGATATTCAAAATTGCTTTCCGAATGGTATCGGAAGTATCTTTAAATATCAATTCGTCATCGATGGCCACCCTTTTTTCCATGAAATAGGCAAAAACACGGGCCATACCGCAGTTGCTTATAAAGTCGGGCAGCAAACTCACCCTACCATCGGTATACTCCATGATGGGTCCGAAGAAGATTTCCTGATCGGCAAAGGGAACGTTCGCTCCCGGTGAAATTACTTCCAGACCGGTATCGATCATTTTGGTGATCTGCTCCTTGGTCACCAAACGGGAAGCGGCACAAGGCATAAATATTTCCGTTCGCAGCGTCCAAATACGCTCGTTCATTTCTTCAAAAGGAATCATGCTATCCGTATCGGCAATCAGGCTATTTCCTTTTTTGTTCAGAAAAAAGTCCTTTATTTCCTCAAAAGAAAAGCCGTCCTCGTTGATCACTCCCCCGGCACGGTCGATAATGCCCACGACCTTGGCCCCCATTTGCGCCAAGTAATAGGCCGCGGCCGAGCCTACGTTTCCAAAACCTTGTATCACGGCTTTTTTGCCCATAACATTGCCACCATAAATGGCGTAGTAGTGGCGAACCGCTTCCGCGACGCCATAACCGGTAATCATATCCGCAACGGTGTACTTGCGACGGGCATCGGGCGTATATTGCCCATCTTCCAAGGCTTTGATCACCCCCAATCGCAATTGTCCGATCCTATTGATCTTATCGGCTTCCGTAGGTTTGAAGTGTCCGTTAAAAACCCCTTCCTGAGGGTGCCACACCCCGGCATCCTCGGTTATCGGTATCACCTCATGAATTTCGTCGACATTGAGGTCTCCACCGGTTCCATAATAGCTTTTCAACAATGGGGAAACGGCCCGGTACCAACGTTCCAATACGCCGGCTTTTCTTGGGTCGTTGGGATTAAAGTTGATTCCCGATTTTGCCCCGCCGATCGGGGGACCGGACACCGTAAATTTCACTTCCATGGTTTTGGCCAGGGAGAGCACCTCGTTCATATCCAAACCCTCGCGCATTCGCGTACCACCGCCGGCGGCGCCGCCACGTAGGGAGTTGATCACCGTCCAACCCTCCGCTTCCGTTTCGGAATCTTTCCAATTGAAAACGATTTCCGGTTGTTTTTTCTCATACGTTTTAAGCAACTTCTTCATTTCTGTAAACATTTAATTATGCAATCCTTTACTCCTTTGTTTCGGTACCAAAAAATTTCATTAGCCCCAAAGGGGTCACTGCTGATCCATAATCGTTCGTTTAAAACCTATTTCAATTCTCCCAAAAACAAATATAAAGATTTGATGTGGTTCAAAATCACTTGGTACGGCTTTATATGAAAACACAAAACAAGACGGTATACCATATGTTTTTTCGAAGCTTCTCGTATCTTTGTGGGACGACTTTTAAAAATGATAACGCTATGGATTTTTCACTTTCGGAAGAGCATCAAATGATACAACAGGCGGCAAGGGATTTTGCCCAAAATGAATTGTTGCCCGAAGTTATCGAACGGGACGATGCACAACGTTTCCCCACGGAACAGATCAAAAAACTGGGGGAACTCGGTTTTATGGGCATGATGGTAGGAACGGAATACAACGGTAGTGGTATGGACACCCTGTCCTACGTTATCGCCATGGAAGAACTATCCAAAATAGACGCCTCGGCTTCCGTAGTCGTATCGGTAAACAACTCTTTGGTCTGTTATGGCCTGGAAACCTACGGTACCGAAGCACAAAAACAAAAATACCTGACCCGTTTGGCCTCCGGTGAAATTATAGGCGCTTTTTGCCTGTCGGAGCCGGAAGCGGGAAGTGATGCCACTTCCCAAAAGACCACGGCCATCGATAAAGGCGACCACTACATATTGAACGGCACCAAAAACTGGATTACCAACGGCAGCAGTGCGGAGGTCTACCTTGTTATTGCACAGACCGATCGGGAAAAAGGCCATCGCGGCATTAACGCCCTGATCGTAGAAAAAGGAATGCCGGGCTTTGAAATAGGACCCAAAGAAAACAAACTGGGCATCCGCGGGAGCGACACCCATTCCTTGAATTTTAATGATGTAGAGGTCCCCAAAGAAAACCGTATCGGAGAAGATGGTTTCGGATTCAAATTCGCGATGAAAACCCTTGCGGGAGGGCGTATCGGTATTGCTGCCCAAGCATTGGGCATTGCCGCCGGTGCTTACGAATTGGCCTTAAAATACTCCAAGGAGCGCAAGGCTTTTGGAACCGAAATAAGCAACCACCAGGCCATTGCCTTTAAGCTGGCCGATATGCACACGCAAATCGAGGCGGCGCGCCATATGGTCTACAAGGCCGCTTGGGACAAGGACAATGGCCACAATTACGACCTCTCCGGGGCAATGGCCAAATTGTATGCTTCACAGGTAGCCATGGAAACCACCGTGGAAGCCGTTCAAATACATGGTGGCAACGGTTTTGTAAAGGACTATCATGTAGAACGGTTGATGCGCGATGCCAAAATTACCCAGATTTACGAAGGCACCTCGGAAATACAAAAAATCGTTATTTCAAGAAGTGTCCTGAAGGACTAGTTCCTACTATTTCTTTGTTTTGCCCGGACCACCGATACGGAGGATAGGGTATCACGATCGGATATTAAAATACACACCCTTCAAAACACCCCCTAGACTTGAGGGGGTAACGTTGTATTTAGCCTGATATTCTGTTACCGCGATAAAAAATTAAGGGGAATGTGTTACAAAAGACCACTTCTGCGCCACCACACCCCCTAAATACTTGAGCGGATTGGTTTTTAACCTTAATTTTAATGGAATTCTAAAATTTACCCTCAAAAAATTCACATCTGAGCATTTTTCAAGGTTTTATTTGAAACCTTGGTTTTTTTTTGGTGATTTAAAAAAAAGGTTGAACATTATTCAGGCAAAAGTATATTTTTGAGGAAATACCATAATTTATGACGTTGAAGAAGCAAGGGTTATACCTACCGGAATTTGAGCATGACAACTGTGGCGCAGGTTTTATTTGTAGCCTTAAAGGAAAAAAATCGAACGATATCATCCATAAGGCTTTGGAGATATTGGATAAGCTGGAACATCGAGGCGCGGTAAGTGCCGATGGAAAGACGGGTGATGGCGCAGGGATCTTGATCGACATTCCACATGATTTTTTTCAGGACGAATGCGATTTCGAACTTCCCGAATACGGCACCTATGCCGTGAGCAATGTTTTTTTACCGCAAAAAGAGAACCAACGTAATTTTTGCATCTCCGTTTTTGAGGAAAATATCAAAAAACAGGGATTGCGCTTGCTCGGTTGGCGCGATGTGCCGGTAAACCGATCGGTACCTGGTAGAATCGCAATGGAGACCGAACCTTATGTGAAGCAGGTTTTCATAGCGAAGCATTCCGAAGAACAGGAAGCGTTCGATTTTCATTTGAAACTGTTCATCGTACGTAAAGTTACTGAACACGCCATACTGAACTCCAAACTGTCGGAGCGCAAGTTTTTTTATGTGCCCAGCCTTTCCACAAAAATTATCATTTTCAAGGGGCTTTTAATGCCCAAGGACATTAGCCTATACTACAAAGATTTAATGGACCCCAGGGTAGTGACCCGTTTGTCATTGGTACACCAGCGGTTTTCGACCAATACCTTCCCTACCTGGGACTTGGCACAACCGTTCCGATATATGTGCCACAATGGCGAGATCAATACCCTACGTGGCAACGTTTCCCGAATGCGATCCCGAGAAGAACTTCTTAAGAGCGATTGGTTCGGAGATGAAATAAAAAATATCCTTCCCATTATATTACCCGGAAAATCAGATTCCGCTACCATGGATATGGTGGTAGAGCTCTTATTGATGACCGGTCGTTCGCTACCAGAGGTCATGATGATTTTGGTACCCGAGGCATGGGAAAAGAATTCGGAAATGTCGGAAGCAAAACGGGCCTTTTATGAGTATCATTCCTGTATGATGGAGCCTTGGGACGGCCCTGCATCCATCCCTTTTACCGATGGAAATTTTATTGGAGCGGTTTTGGACCGAAACGGATTACGCCCCTCGCGCTACTCGGTAACCAAAGACGGTTATGTTATTATGTCGTCCGAAACGGGCGTTGTGGATATCGCCCCTGAAAACGTGTCGTTCCACGGCCGTTTGGAGCCTGGAAAAATGTTTTTGGTAAACATGGAAGAGGGCAGGATCGTGAACGATGAGGAAATTAAGGAAGAAATTGCCAAAAGCCGACCCTATCAAAAATGGCTCGACGCCAACTTGGTACACCTAAAGGACATTCCTTATAATGATTGCCCCTTATTTTTAGGAGAGGCTTCCCTTGAAAAGCGAAAATCGGCCTTTGGATATACTCTTGAGGATATCAATACCATTATTTTGCCCATGGGCAAGAATGCCAAGGAACCCATCGGTTCTATGGGGTCGGACACGCCAATTGCCGTGTTATCGGAACGCCCACAATTGATCTACAATTATTTCAAACAACTGTTCGCACAGGTAACCAATCCACCCTTGGACGGCATCCGGGAAGAATTGATTACGGACATCAGCCTTACCCTTGGAAGCGACCAGAACATTTTTGATTTTAGCGAACTGCACTGTAGAAAACTAAAGATCCAGAATCCGGTCATCTCTAAGGAAGATCTTGACAAAATAAAAAATTACGATGCCAGCCCCGATTATAGGGTGACCTCCATTCCCATGCTGTATGAAATACAACATGGATACAACGGACTTGAGAATGCATTGGAAGCGATCCTTGAGAAAACGGAAAAGGAAATCGATCAAGGAACCAATATCGTTATCCTTTCCGATAGGAACGTAAGCGATACCATGGCACCGATACCCGCCTTGTTGGCCTGCTCTTTTATCAATAGCGGTCTGCAACGTTTGGGAAAACGCTCCAAGGTAAGCATCATCATCGAGTCGGCAGAGCCTAGGGAAGTACATCATTTTGCACTATTGTTCGGCTTTGGGGCAAGTGCCATCAACCCTTACCTGGTAAACGAGATTATCGCGGAACAGATCGAAGATAACGATATCGAGGTCACTTTTGAGGAAGCCATAAAGAACTACAACAAGGCCATAGGGAAAGGCATTTTAAAGGTGATGAACAAAATTGGTATCTCCACCTTAAATTCCTACCGAGGGTCGCAACTTTTTGAGTGTATCGGAATCAATTCCACCGTGGTGGACACGTATTTCCCGAACACGCCTACGCGTATACAGGGTATCGGACTCTACCAGATCGAAAAAGAAATTTCAAAAAGGCACGCGAAAGCATTTGCCGAAAAAGAAGTGGCGGCAAACCTC
Source organism: Maribacter sp. 2-571 (assembly GCF_050589625.1). Classification (NCBI taxonomy): domain Bacteria; kingdom Pseudomonadati; phylum Bacteroidota; class Flavobacteriia; order Flavobacteriales; family Flavobacteriaceae; genus Maribacter; species Maribacter sp. 2-571. The sequence continues at coordinate 66,979 of NZ_JBNGOP010000028.1, forward strand.
GACCTTGAAATGGGCGGGGAATACCGATGGCGAAGAGACGGGGAAAAACACATGTTCAACCCCCTATCCGTAGCCACCTTGCAAAAAGCGGTAAGAAACAACGAATCCAACACCTATAAGGAATTTTCCCAAATGGTAAACGAACAGTCGAAAAGCTTGATGACCATTAGGGGGCTGTTCGAATTTTCGAATTACGACCCTATTCCCTTGGAAGAGGTAGAGCCATGGACCGAAATCGTGAAACGTTTTAAAACCGGGGCCATGTCATACGGCTCCATAAGCAAGGAGGCACATGAAAACCTTGCCATAGCCATGAACCGTATCGGAGGAAAAAGTAATTCCGGTGAAGGTGGTGAAGATTCCGAACGTTTTTACAAAAACGCATCGGGTAACTGGCGTAACAGCGCGATCAAACAAGTAGCTTCGGGACGTTTTGGAGTAACTTCGGATTACCTGACCAACGCCCAGGAAATTCAAATTAAAATGGCCCAGGGCGCAAAACCCGGTGAAGGGGGACAACTTCCCGGACCAAAAGTAAACCCTGCGATAGCAAAAACCAGAAATTCTACCCCTTATGTAGGGCTGATTTCGCCACCGCCGCATCATGATATTTATTCCATTGAGGATCTGTCCCAACTTATTTTCGATTTAAAATCGGCCAACCGTAAAGCACGGATCAACGTAAAGCTGGTTTCGGAGGTAGGTGTCGGCACCGTAGCGGCAGGAGTATCCAAAGCCAAGGCCGATGTTATCCTCGTTTCCGGTTTTGACGGAGGTACAGGAGCATCGCCCCTCACCTCTCTCAAACATGCTGGACTCCCATGGGAACTCGGAATTGCGGAAGCGCAACAGACCTTGGTGATGAACGACCTTCGAAACCGTATCGTTCTGGAATGTGATGGACAGTTAAAAACGGGACGCGATGTTGCCGTTGCCTGTTTATTGGGTGCCGAAGAGTTTGGCTTTGCCACAGCACCCTTGGTCGCTTCGGGCTGTATAATGATGCGCGTATGCCATTTGAATACCTGTCCGGTAGGCATCGCCACACAAAACCCCGATTTGCGGAAGAAATTCAAGGGAAAACCCGAACATGTGGTAAACTACATGTATTTCGTTGCCCAGGAACTACGGGAGATTATGGCCCAGTTAGGGTTCCGTACCGTTAATGAGATGGTCGGGCAAGTACAAAAACTAGATCGTAAAAAAGCGATAGACCACTACAAGTCGGCAGGTATCGATTTAACCCCGATCTTGCACGAAGTAGATGTTCCCGCTGGTACCAAGTTTTACAACACCCAGAAACAACAGCACAACATCGAGAATTCCATTGAATTCGATATTATCGAAAAAGCGAACCCTTCCCTCTTTCGAAAAGAAAAGCTAACGTTGGACTTCCCTATAAAAAATACGGACAGGGCCGTAGGTGCCATCGTCAGTAACGAAATTTCCAAAGTGTATGGCGCACAGGGACTCCCGATCAACACGTTAAAAATCAATTTCACCGGTTCGGCGGGCCAGAGTTTTGGGGCATTTGCCACCAGAGGGCTAACCCTGACCGTAAACGGGAATACCAATGACTACCTTGGAAAAGGGCTTTCCGGGGCAAAATTGGTCATCAAGGTCCCCGACGGGTCCACCATCGTTCCGGAGGACAATGTTATTACCGGAAACGTAACCTTATACGGTGCTACAGCGGGCCGTGCCTATATCAACGGAAAGGCAGGAGAACGTTTTTGCGTACGGAACTCCGGTGCCAAGACCGTGGTAGAAGGTATCGGTGATCATGGATGTGAGTACATGACCGGTGGCGTAGCCGTAATTTTAGGAGAAGTAGGAAGAAACTTCGGTGCGGGAATGAGCGGAGGTATCGCTTTTGTTTACGACAAAAACAAAACCTTTGAAAAGAACTGTAACAAGGAAGCGTTGAACCTACTGAAGGTTGAAGAGGAAGCCGATATCAAACAATTGAAAGACCTCATTGAAAGCCACTACAACTATACCATGAGTCCTTTGGCACAACGTATTTTGGAAAATTGGGAAAGTTGTTTAAAGGACTTTGTAAAAGTCTTTCCAGAGGAGTACCGCCAAGCATTGATTCGCTTGGAAAATGAAAAATTAGAAACAATATAGCGCGAGAATATGGGCAAGACAACGGGATTTTTAGAATTCGAACGAAAAATAGAGGCATACGACCCTGCAGAGGAGCGGGTAAAACATTATAAGGAGTTTACGGTACCCTTAAAGGAACCGGAGCTTAAGGATCAAGGGGCGCGATGTATGGATTGTGGTATTCCTTTTTGCCATAGCGGTTGTCCGTTAGGGAACCTTATTCCGGATTTTAACGATGCCGTGTATCGCGGAAAGTGGGAAAAAGCTGCCGAAATATTACACTCCACCAACAATTTTCCCGAGTTTACGGGACGCTTGTGCCCCGCTCCATGCGAGGAAGCTTGTGTACTGGGAATTAACGAAGACCCGGTAACCATTGAAAATATTGAAAAGAACATTGTAGAGAAAGCTTTTGACAAAGGATGGGTAAAAGCGGTACCGCCGACCAATAGGACTACCAAAAAAGTGGCCGTTATCGGATCGGGGCCCGCAGGTTTGGCCACCGCCCAACAGCTCAACCGTGCCGGACATTCCGTAACGGTGTTTGAAAGGGACGAGAAACCTGGTGGACTATTGCGTTATGGTATTCCCGATTTTAAGATGGAAAAAAATGTTATCGATCGTCGGCTCGCCGTTTTGGAAGAAGAAGGTATCGTATTCAAATGCGGGGTACATGTAGGGGTCGATATCAAAGCGGATGCGCTAAAGGCCGATTTTGACGCTGTAGTGCTTTGTGGTGGCGCCACGGTGCGCAGAAATTTGCCCATTGAAGGTGCCGACCTTAAAGGTGTGGTACAGGCGATGGACTTTCTTCCCCAAAATAACCGTCGGGTCGCCGGTGTAACCGATTTTGAAATAGAACTAATCGCCAAGGATAAGGATGTTGTGGTCATCGGTGGTGGAGATACGGGATCTGACTGTATCGGTACTTCCATTCGTCATGGGGCCAACTCGGTTTCCAATTTTGAGATCATGCCCATGGCCACTACGGAACGGCCGGAAGGACAACCTTGGCCGTATTGGCCGATGCGATTGCGTACCAGCTCATCACACAAAGAAGGTGCCGAACGCTTTTTCAGCATCTCTACCAAGAAATTTGTCGGAGATGCCGATGGCAATCTCAAAGGACTGGTGACCTCCGAGGTAGAATGGATCAAACAACCCGGAAAACGTCCCCTGTTACAGGAAGTTCCCGGAACGGAAAAGGAATGGAAATGTGAATTGGCCCTTTTGGCCCTTGGCTTTACCGGTTCTGAAATGACCGTTGCGGAACAGCTCGGGCTTGAGGCGGATAACCGTACCAACATTAAAGCGACGGAAAAAAATTATGCTACCAATGTTCCCGGGGTATTTGTGGCGGGAGACCAGCGAAGGGGACAATCCCTTATCGTTTGGGCCATTTCCGAAGGTAGGCAAGCGGCACATCATGTAGATGCCTATCTTATGGGAAAATCCTATTTACCCTTAAAAGGTGAAGGAGATCTACCTAGGGTATAATCCCGTTTTAACTTTAAAAGTTCCCTTATTTGAATTAGTCGAGAAAAGCCGTCCAGTATTGGGCGGCTTTTTTCATGAAATAATGTCGTGTTTATACATCATAATGGTTCTTTTATGAAAATCGATTTAACAAAGTTGATTCTTCTTTTATGGATGTCATAAAAACCGTTTAAATCAAGTACGATTGTTTATTTAGGATGCCTTGGATATCACAAAAAACCTTCTTCTTCCTACTTTTAGAGTTACTTATGATTTTATTTCATGAAATAACCATAGGAACGAGCGCCACCTTACGGGCGACGATTTGATTTTGCCAACATGAAATGGATAACCGGGTTTATAAACGGTCAGTTTGTAGCTGTTGGCCTTCCCTTATTTCGCTCAAAAGAGTTGTATAAAAAAACCCCCTCCGTTACTGGAGGGGGTTTTCGAAGTAAGGCGGCGACCTACTCTCCCACTTGGTATAGCAGT